>JBDNHX010000102.1:0-42336 GCA_041688565.1 Planctomycetaceae bacterium | reverse complement strand
GCCTTGCCAGAAGCCAGCTGGACATTGGAAGCTGTTGCAAGTTCCTGCAGGAAATCCTGCAGCTGGCGGCGTTCTGTGCCACTCAATTCCCCCGCATTCTTCGAAGCACTCTGGAAGGCTGCTCTGGCCGCGTTGCGATCTCCGCTGCGGAAAGCCGCAATGCCTCGGCGGTAAGCCTGAGACGCTGATTCAGCTTTCGGAGCAAGAACAGGAAAGTCACCGCCATCAAAGTTGGCTGGCTGGACTTCGCTGATTACGAACGGATTTGAGTTCTTACCACCTGTGGTCACATCAACCGGCCCATTCTGAGCCAGAGCCTGATTTCCGTTCTTCTCCGCGTCCTTGCGGGCAATCATCTGAGCTTCTTCAAGCACTGTTTCAGGACGATCTTCAAACAGGCCGAAAGGAGCATCCTGCTGCTGAGCTTCCAAAGCCAGCTGCTGTGCTTTTTCCAGGTCTCCGCTTTCCAGCGCGGAACGGGCCTGAGTCACTAGTTGACGGGCTTCTGAGTCTGCAGCGGAATCCGTAGCTGCCAGGTCATCGGTACGATTCGCACCGGCCGATTTTCCGTGGCCTCGCAGAGCCCTTTCAATATCGTTCATGACAAGTTCCGGACGATCGTCAAGAACATTGTAGGCAACATTCAGGGCTGCCGCTTCGGCCGCTTTCTGACGAGCAACACTCAGGCGACCGCCGACGAGAGCCTCGCGAGCTTCCAACAGCAGCTGTCGAGCCTGCTCGGCTTCGTCTGACCCTGTGGTCTCTGACGCTGCAACACTTTCGCGAGCGGATGCACTTGTTCCCTCGAGTCGCTCGATATCGCGAGCAACAAGGGCAGGGCTGTCTTCGAAGATTCCATAAGCCACATCAAAGGCAGCCGCTTCATCGGCAAGTCGCTGTGCTTCAGCGAGTTCGCCGGCGTCCATGGCAGCCCGAGCCTGCTGCAGCATTGCCGTGGCCTGCTGATATTCGTGCTCGGCATTCTTTGATCGAACGACTGGTGCTGAGCTGGACTTTTCCCGCCCGGCAACAAATGTCGACGTCTTTGTCTTCTTGTCCAGGTCAGCAAGGACATGTTCAGGACGATCGTCCCACAGTCCCCATGAAGCATTCAGCTGACGTGCCTGCACTGCACGCGAACGTGCCGTGGCGATGTCACCTTTTGCCATGGCCTGGCGAGCTTCCTTAATCAGTCGCTGAGCCTGCTTCTTCTTAAGCATATGATTGCTGGTGACAAGGCCCTCAGGTTCCTGAGAAGCTTCAGGGGTCTCATCGGCAGATGCCGTGGCCTCTGAATCTTCAAAAGGATTGAACTCGCTTGAGTCCGACGCGTCTTTCTCAGACGGCGCCTGTTCAAGAGAGCTTAGAAATTCTTCAGGCGATTCCTCGTCGGCACCCCATTCGGCAGACAGCGATGCGGCAGTCTCCGCGAGACGGCGAGCTTCGGCAATTTTGCCTTGCGCCGCTTTTTGACGAGCGTCCTGAAGAAAGCGTTTAGCTGCAGCATTGTAACCGTCTCCAGTTTTGGAATCGGTTCCGGCTGACAACGTACGTGACGGATCGCCGCCGCTGAACAGATACAGCGACACGGCCATCACCGATGCGCATGTGATGAGTCCGATGGCTTTTTGCAATTTAGGATCCTCCTTCAGGAATGCTCGACTGAGCTTTGAACTCTGGCCGGCGATCTTCCATGATCTCCGAACCAGTCGATTCTGGTCCGGACCATGATTCAAATATGGTGACTCGATCCGAGCTCGGAATCCGTTTCCGAAGTCTCGTGTGTTTTCATCTGATCTGAGCCGTTTCGCTCATCCTGATTTACACCATGATGGCGTAAATTCCGGACAATCGTCGCGGGGTGATAACTGTTGGAATCCGGAACGGTCAATACGGTGATCTCACCTTCTTCGGCCAATATTTTTGATTTCGGTCAAGCCGCCTCGATTTCGGCAACGAATGCCGAAACCGGCTGTTTGCCGCCCTACCTGGCCGCTCGGGAGACCCGCCTGGCAGCACTTTTGGCGGATTCATGCCCGGTCATCCGGCCTTCGGGACTGTGCAAAACAACGGGCAATACCGAGCTTTCTCTTTCCTGAATCCAAAACTGACTGTTTTTCTGCCCAGGCGTGAAATAGCCGTTGCCAGAATTCGCTGGCCCGATTCCATCGCCCGAGACCTTCGCCGATTTTCATCGCCCGTGCGACTCGTCGCCGTGATTTCAAGGGCGGCACCCAATGGGCTGGTTCGTGCGGATCTCCACACTCACGCCCGCGGAGGGCCGCCGCACCTTGAGCATAACCGTTAAGTCTGGATCAGCAGGCGTGGATTTTTGTGCGTCTCGTGAACAATCAGACAAGTTTGAGGTCGCGTTTTCGATAGCCAGCCCACGTTTGCCTGCGCGCATTCAGCAATTGTTACGGGCGGAAAATTGTATGAGCACACAACTGGCTACCAGGAACGAGACGATTCAGGAAGCGATTGAGGCGCTGGTGAAGGCTGAAGACTGTGAACTTCCGGTCCTGCCGGAGGTCGCGGCTCAGCTGCTTAAACTCACGAGCGATGTCGACTGCGAAATTTCTGACATTGTTGCGCTGATCAAACGAGATCAGTCTCTCACCAGTCATCTGCTGCGGATCTCAAATTCCGCACGGTATACGACCGGAGTGACGGTCTCGTCGATTCAGCAGGCCGTTGCTCGACTGGGTCTGCTTTGCGTGCGGGAAATCGTGGTGCTCATTTCCTGTCAGTGTCGTGTTTTTGATGTGCCGGATTTTGAAAAAGATGTGCGGCATTCGTTCCGCCTGTCTTTAGCCACGGCAGCATTTGCACAGGAAATTGCCCGCGTTCGTCGCATGAATGTGGAAGAAGCTTTTCTGGGCGGTCTGCTGCATGACGTCGGCCGTCCGGTTTTGTTTCAGGCCCTGGCGGACCGTCGCCGCAGATTCGGACTGGTTGCCACAGATGCTCAGATTTGTGCGGCCGCTGAGGAGCATCGAATTGCTCTCGCGGCGCGTCTGATCACTTCGTGGGAGTTGTCTTCACGCGTTGTAGAAGCTGTGCATTATCAATTGACTCCGGCTCAGGCTCCTGCCTGTTCATTGCAGGCTGCCACAGTCAATCTTGCATCGCATCTGGCGGCGGAGATACTGTCGGAATCTTCTTCATTCGCCCCGGCCGAACCACATCCGATGCTGGAAGTGCTGAATATTTATCCTGAGCAATTCACCTGTATCCTTCGAAACCGGCACGAGATCCTGGAATGGGTGAATGAAACAACATGATAGCTGACTGCCTTCAATACGACGTCATCATCATCGGCAGCGGACCTGCCGGTCAAAACGCTGCGCTTGAGGCTGCCGAACATTCGGCACATGTTCTGCTCATTGAGCAGGAACTCAGTCTTGGCGGAGCCTGTGTGCAGTACGGGACGATTCCCAGCAAAACGCTGCGCGAGACGGCTCTCACTTTGTCAGCGTTTCAACGTCGCAGTGGGGACGTGTATCGTGTCAGTCGCGATGCGGAACTGAGTATCGTCAGTCTGATGAAACGCCTGAATGATGTTGTTCATGCGCATCAGGAAACGACAAAAGTCTGTCTGGAGCGAGTCGGAATAAATCGAGCGTGTGGACGTGCACGATTTGTGTCCCCAAATGAAATTTCCATGACCCGAGTGAATGGAGAAAAAACTGTCGTTCACGGTACAAAAATCATCATCGCCACCGGATCACGTCCGCGCAGTCCGCTTAACGTGAAACTGGATCATGAGAACATCCTGGACAGTGATTCCATCCTTTCAATGACATACCTGCCGTCCTCAATGCTGATCGTGGGCGGAGGCGTGATCGCATGTGAGTACGCGTCGACGTTTTCTTCACTTGGAGTCAAGGTCACGATGCTGGATAAAGCAGAGTGGCCGCTCAGCTTTGTCGATCCTGAGCTGACCGATTACTTTATGCGACAGCTGCTCGCAAAGGGCGGTTCATTCCGAGGTGGTGTCGGTTTGAAGTCGCTCTGCTGGGACAGGGTGAGCAGTGTCGTGGCGACTCTGGAAAGCGGCGAGACCCTTCGTGCCGATAAGGCCTTTGTGGCATTGGGACGAGTCGCGAATGTCGATTCGCTCAGCCTTGAGAATGCTGGCCTTCATCCATCGGAACGCGGACTGCTGACCGTTAATGACTTTTGTCAGACGCAAGTTCCGCACATCTATGCCGTGGGAGACACCATTGGACCGCCTGCATTGGCTTCCGCGTCCATGGATCAGGGTCGCCGCGCCGCTGCGCATGCGCTGAATGGCACCGGACATCCGGGAGCCGGTCTGCTGCCGACGGGAATTTACACGATTCCTGAAATCGCAACCATTGGCCTTTCAGAGCGGCAGGCGGCAGACAAAGTTGGCAAGCCTCTTGTAGCTCGCATTTCGTATTCTCAGGTGGCCCGCGCTCACATCATGGCGTCGCCCGACGGCATGCTGAAAATGATTGCGGATGCCGAGGGTCGAAAGTTGCTGGGCATTCAGGTCGCCGGGGACGGGGCAACAGAACTTGTGCACCTCGGGCAGATGGCCATGCTGGGCGAGTTGCCCGTCGATACCTTCGTGCATGCCACGTTTAATTTTCCGACCATGGCGGAAGCGTACAGACTGGCGGCTCTGGAAATCATTCACGCTCGAGAGTTAGCCGGACCCTTTCCGGCGAAGACCGTGCGCCGCGCGGCGGCCGCTCAATGCCACTCGATTTGACGGGGAATCGTCGTAGCGGAAGCCGAGTCTTTCGGAATGCTGCCTTATCAAGCAAAGAACCGAAACGCTTGGCGCGTTCCGCTACAAAGTGAGTACCATTGGGCGGCCACTCCGGCAACGTGTTGACCCTGTGTCTCGGAGCTGCAGTTGACTGCTGAGGACATCTCGCGTGGCATCGACCTTCACCGCTGGCCGAGTTTCTTCTGATTTACGCCCCTTGACCGCCTGCAGGCTCGCCAAATTATTGCCCGTTGCGGCTATGGACAGTGGATTCCACGAAATAAGTCAGACGCCGTATTGAGAAATGATTCGGCGGCCTCTCTTTCTCTGGCACGTGTGGCAGCGTAGACTTTCGGGTGACAGCTATGGCTGCTGAGCAGCATTCTGCTCGGATCCGCAGGACGTTTTAACTGTGCCTCAACATGTCAGCTCCAACTCAATCAGTGACCAGGATCGTACTGTCGCCTTCAGTGAGGCAACTGCTTCGCAAAGTTCGGTTACGGCTGCGCCGCGATTCCACCGCGAGTGGTTTGCTGATTGCGATCTGCTTTGCTGCAGCTGTCTTCTGGACGACGACCACACTTGATGTGACCTGGTTCCGTCTTCAACGGCTTGAACTGCCTGTCGGGCTGCGAGCTGTACTGCTGGCCGTACTTTTGCCAACGTCGCTCTGGCTGCTGATCAGTCGAATCCTGTTTCCACTGGTTCGTCGGATTGGCGATCTGGATCTGGCTATTCTGCTGGAACGAAGGTTTCCGCAATTTCAGGACCGGCTGATCACGTCGGTGGAGTCATCGCGCGGACTGCCGGCCGAGGGGCCTCTTTCGCGGCCAATGCTGGAACGGTCAGTCGCGGAAGCCGATCGACTGGCGAGTTCTGTTGTGGCGGATGACGTCTTTGATATCTCCGGCCTGAAACGGCTGAGTTTGTTTGCGGGCAGTCTGTTTCTGTCGATTGGTCTGCTGTGGTTTATTCAGCCTCAGTTGCTGACGCGATGGTGGAGCGCCTTTATTCGCTGTGATGAGACTTATCATGAGCGAACCACTGATCTGAAGATGACGGTTATTTCGCAGCCGGGAGACCGTCACATTGAATTTCAATGGACGGAAGAGCGGCTGATTTATCGTCATCCGCGAGGTGCAGATCTGGAACTTCAGATCGTTGTCCCGGACGGGGGGCCGGAAGCTGACAAAACCTGGGTCGTGCCGGACCGTGTTCGCGTCGATATTGTGAGAGCCGATGGGTCTCGCAGCCGGACTTATGTGTCGCCTGCTGCTGCGTCGGATCGGACCTTTCGCTTCGTCGTGACGCGCCTGCAGGAACCTGTCGAAGTGGAGCTGCTTGCCGGCGATTATCGAACGCGGATTCCCTACCGAGTGGAAGTCGTCAATCCGCCGGGAATCGATTCATTGCGTCTGAAATGCAATTATCCGGAGTACACAGGCTGGAATCAGCTGCGTGAAAAATCATTGGTTGTGACCGGCAGCGAAGTGCAGCTTCCCGTTGGCACGGAATTCGAACTGACCGCCACGTCCAGTAAGCGGTTAAAAGCTGTGAAAGTGATGTCAGACCAGTTTGAACTGGCAGGCGATCTCGATGCGTCCAGGCTGATGTTGCGAGACGGCCGCTCAGCGGAATCCAGCGGACTGCCATTGATTGCAAGTGATGGCCGGACTTTCGCAGTGCGGTTCAGGATTGTTGCGGCGATGCAGGCTGCGTCGGACTCGCCTGAAGGCGCCACAGATTCAGTTCCGGTGACGTCATCCGAATCGGATATTCTACAAATCCCGGCGAGTACTAATCTGCGTTTCTTTCTTCACGACGAAGATGATGTGATGTCAGCAGGCCCGGAGGCACTTCGGGTTCAGGGAGTTGAAGATAAGCCGCCGGTGGTTGTTGCCCAGATGACGGGAATTGACAACGCCATCACACGTCTTGCCAAAATTCCGATTGCAGGCAGAATTCGTGACGAGTATGGATTGAAGTCGGGCGGTTTTGAATTTCTCGTGGATGATGAATCAACGTGGCGTCCGCGGCCATTTCGAGCACCTCCGGCAATCGGCATCACGGATTTTGATCTGCGTCGAAGTGAGACTGAGGCGTTTGAAACATTCGATGTGCAGGTGCTGGAACTTTCCGAGGGGCAGACACTGACCTTGTCTGTCGTCGCTTCTGATGCAAATATTTTTCCTGCCTCACGGGTCACTCGCAGTCAGCCTTTGTTGTTTCGGATTGTCAGCATTGAAGAGTTGCTGTCCTTGCTTTACACCCGTGAGATTGCGCTTCGCGGGCGATTTGAAGAAGTCATCGCGCAGCTGGAGGAGCTCAATGGTGACCTGCAGTTTCATCAGCAAGTTGCGGAGCGAGTGGACGCCGCCGGTGCCGAAGCCGCGCCGGAAGATCGAGCCAGTCTGAATACCTGCGCAACGCGAAGCGGCAACAACCTGCGGCGGCAGACGAATGAGCTGAATGCGATTGTCGAAGGCTTTGAAGAGGTTGTGAGGCAGCTGATCAACAATGCCGTGCCACCTCAGCAGCTGGCTGAAAATATGCGATCCACGATTGTGGATCCGCTCCGAGCTGTCTCGACTGAAATGATGACATCCGCGGACCGAACTGTCAGCGCGTTTCGAGTGGCCGCTCAGGAGCGGCAGTCAACAGAGGCGCTGGTTGCTCAGTCCCGTACTGAAGTGACGCAGGTCATGGTGGCTCTGAAAGCGATTCTGGAAAACGTCCGTGATATGGCCGAGTTTCACGAAGCATTGCGCGACCTGAAGGGCATTCTGGATGAACAGCAGAAAAATCTGGAACAAACGAAAAAGCTGCAGAAGAATCAGCTGATTGATGACATTCTGAAATAAAATTCTGGCTTGCTGGTTCATAGGATCTGCAGGCTGGTCCTGAAGCGATCCGCCATGATGAGTCGCCACGGTGAGCCAGAACTAACATTGGTCGCTGAGATTTGATTGAGGCACTTGAGCCTTTGTAGGGAGCCGGTTAATGAATCTTCGAACCATGATTTTTGCTTTGGGTTTCGTCGTGTGCGGCTGGCAATGGTATTCCGTCTTTGCACAGGAACCTTCGCGTCCAGCGACTGCGTCCGCCCAGGTCCCTGTGGCTGCCCCGACAACCGCGGTTGCTGGCGACGAAACGCCTCGTGAAGCGACACCCAAAGAACTTAGTGATGGAGAACTGGCCATCAGCGGGCGATATGCACGCTTCGAACGGATGCTTTCGCAGATGGCCGATGTGCTGGGCCGACAGGATCCTGAACGAGCCGATTTGCTGCGACGCGCAGTTGGAAAAGGCCGCGAAGACCAAGTGAAGGAAAATATCGAACTCGTCGTGAAGTTGCTCAGCAAAGGTGAACTCGGCACTGCAACAGAGAAGCAGTCGGACGTTGTCGCCAGTCTGGAAGTGTTGCTCAAACTATTGCAAAGCGAAGATCGCCGTAGCAGCGTTGAACGCGAACGCGAGCGTCTGAATGGGCTGCTGAAAGATGTCCGAAGCGTTCTAGCTGAGCAGAAGTCGGCCCGCGCCGCGACTCAGAACGCCGAAGCGCCCTCCAGCGCCGCACCTGGGCAGCAGAAAGCTCTTAAAGAAACAGAAAAGATGCTGGACTCCATGAAGGAGCATGATGACCAGGAAGCGAAGACGGGGCAGAAAGAAGATGAGAGCGAAGCTGAAAGCAGCGAGGGCGAGAACAGCGACGGTAAAAGCAGCAAGGCAGAAAATAGCGACGGTAAAAGCGAAGGCAAGCCGAAGTCGCCGGAAGACGGCCAGCCAAAGGGAAGTGAAAAGGGCGAGCAGGGGAAAAAGTCTGAAGGAGATTTGAAGGGTAAGAAAAGTGGGGGCGAGAAATCCTCGGACGGCGAACTCAAAGACGGACAGGAATCCCCCGAGGAACAGGATTCCCAGCAAGGAAAAGCTGAAGGAAAAAAGGGCGACAAAAGCGAGAGCGAAAAAGGCAAATCACAGGACAAGTCATCTTCGGGCAAGTCGCAGTCCGGGCAAAAAAAATCGGGCCAGAAGCGTGGTGGCAAGGAATCAAAGCAGACACCTGGACGTGAGCAGTTGGAAAAGGCCCAGGAGCAAATGGAGGAGGCTCTTGAGAAGCTGAAGGAACAGGATCGCAAGGAAGCTCTGGAAAGCGAAGATAAGGCCATCGAAGAGCTTCATGAAGCCGCAGCAAAGCTGGAGGAGATGCTGAAACAGCTCAGAGAAGAAGAAAAAGAAATGCTTCTCGCATCCCTGGAGGCGCGTTTTCAGCGAATGCTGGCGGCAGAAACGCAGATCAACGAAGGAACTGTCAGCCTCGCCGCGACACCCCAGAAAGACTGGCTGGATCAATATTACGGTCGATGTCGTGAGCTGGCGCAGCTGCAAATGGAACTCACCACCGAGTGCGCACAGACAGTGAATCTGCTGAGAGAAGACGGGACGTCTGTTTCGATTCTGCTGGCCGTGGAAGATATTGAATCCGACATGGGATCTGTCTCGGACTGGCTCCAGGAATCGAAGGTGGAGGAATTAACGCAGTCCGTTCAGGCCGACATCATTCAGTCTCTGAAGCAGTTGATTGAGACAACTCAGAAAGAGATGCAGGAGATGAAGGAACAGCAGCAGCAACAAAAACAGCAGCAACAGTCGGAAAAAAAAGAGGGACTGGTGGAGCTGATGGCTGAAATACGCATGTTGCGGAACCTTCAATTGCAGGTAAATCGTAGAACAAAGCAGGTCAACGGACTTCTGCAGACGGCCCCGGCAGACGATTTGCCCGCCGTTCGGAAGCAGGTCCACGATTTGTCCGTTCGCCAGCGCCGGCTGACGGAATCTGCCAAAGAACTTGCCAGGCAGGCTCAATAATGAAGCCAACGGTCATCTGTGTCTCGGGACTGGAAACATCTTTTCCTCGAGATCTGCAGTTGCGAGTTCGGCAAGGCTAAATTTGTAAATTGGGTGGTCTGCCATGCAACTGGAAGTTGCGCGAGGTCAGGGTCGATGGTCGATCAGCAGCCGTTTTGGTGGATCATTGGAATCTATTTGGGGATTGTGAATTTTTGTTGACATTCAGCACCAGGGATTCAAAAATCCGGGACCGAAAGGATTCGGGCGCTCTCTGCAAAAATTCTTTGTCCCCTCGAAGTTATCCACTGGCTGTTTGCCAGGATTTTTCGAAGTGAGTGGCGGCTTTTTTCAGAGATTATTCAGGGATGAAAGTGATGGATCGATGACACACTTTTTGCAACCGGTTTGCACCCCATTGGAGTCTTTGAATGTCGTTTACCTATTCCGAAGCCGATGCTGGACTCGAATCCTTGTCTGAAATCGAAGGTTATGAGTTCCTGAGCGACCTTGATGCTGGATTTGAAGAAGAACTTCGATCTTTGGGAGTTGACCCTGCATCCCCAACCGCAGCTAAGCCCGGATCTGAAGAAAAAGTGATGATGCTGGCTGCTCGGTATGCCGCCGGACTTCCACTGTGGCATTCCGACGATTGTTATGACCATGGGCCAGGAAGCGTCGGAAACCTTGTCGTTGATGATGAAATCAGCGATGAAAGCGCTGAAACATTTGATATCGCTTAAGAAGTGATATTTCCGGCCACAAGCTAACGCTCAGCCTGAAACAGAAAAAACGCCGCAGTTCACTGCGGCGTTTTTTATTGAATTTTTCTGAGCATGTTCTGTAAGATACGGGAGCCAGTCCCCGTTTTGTGAGGCGTTCTTAAAAACCTTTGTCCCCGTCTTCCAGCTGGGCCTGCAGCTGATCGCGTTCTCGGCGAGTCGTCTCGAGGTCAAACATCAGATATTTTACGTCCAGCCGCAGCTGAGACAGGGCTTCCTGAACAAGATTCAGAATGCGACGTCGACGCTGGATGGAATCGGAAACACGGTTGTAGGCCAGAACGATGGATTCTCTTTCTGGGCCTTTCATCGCGTCGATTAAACGTCCCAATTCCAGCATTTCGACAGGAAGACTTTCGGTTTCTGTTTCGTTGAAACGCTTGGCAGCTGACATGACGGAAATCCAGAGCAGGGGAAAAGCCGACGAAATTTTTTTTACCGCCGATGCGTGCTAATTCTGGTCTTGCCCCCTGACCGTCACAAGGAAATAGAGGAGGCGGCTTGAGTTTTTTTTGAACGAATGAAGGGGAATGTCATCAATTCTTCCAACTTGACCAGGCCGGCCGCTCGTTCAGGGCAGGAGTCTCCATAAAAACCAGTAGTTCTCAATTCCCCAACGCAAATTCTGGCCTCGGTGAACCAGCGTTGTTTTTGGTAATATTCGCGTTACATGCTGGCTGGCGGTGTTCAGCTGCATCCCATGGAAGGGCCAGAGAAACACGGATGTTCGGTGATGTCGTTATGACAAACCTCCTGCAAAATTTTCGGAAGGCCATCCGAGGCTGTGATCTGGAATCCGTGCCGACGCCGGCTCTGTGCCGACGCCTCCGCGTTTGCCGATGGTTTTGTCGACTTCTTTTGATCGTGCTGTTGCCGCAAGGCGACGTTGCAGGTGCGATGGAAAATCCTGCTGCAGCGGCTGCAAAAAAAACCGCACTGCGTTGGGAGAACGTCGGCCGACTTTCGAACACCGAGGTCACTCACAAAACGGTTTCGCAGGATGCATTGCCCGCGGAGCGACTTCGACTGCTGAATCAGGGAGTGCCGGAAGAAGTTCAAATCCGGGCTTCCACGCCTCCTTGTATGCTGCACAACGATTTTGAAGCGACAATAAAAATTCATTCCACGGTCACGGGAATGCGATTTGGAATCGTCGTTGCAATGCCACACCAGCTGGATCCTCGCACGGGGAAGCCGCTGGAGACGATTCTGCTGGGGGAAGTTGTTCGAAATGTTGACCAGTGGCAAACGTTGCACATCAAAATCACTCAGAAGGTCGTGGAAGCGGGACTTCGCAGAATTCGGCTGGACCTGAATCGGCCCAACATTCGAATCCAGCAGGCGATCATTCTGGGTTTAGTGATTCTTGTGGAAGCATCCCCTGGGGAAGTGTTTTTTGACATCGGCCAGGCAACCTTTGGGCCTGTCATTCCTCCTTCGAAGTCACTGATTCAGCTTGTCTCGTCTGCAACCACAGAGCCTGTTCCGTCAGAACAGGAACGCACGTTTGTTCCGATGGATGTTGAGCTGGGCGGTTTGATGCTGGATGAGCGGCCGGTGATTCTACGGCTGGCCCCTGATCATGGGGAGCACATCGAAACGATCAAACAGCTGGGACTAAATGCGGTCTGGGTTCCCGATTATCGCAACACAGCGAGGGCTCGTGAGCTTTACGAAGTGCGGCTGGGCGTTCTGGCGACGCCACCGCACCCGGAATTTGAACCGGGCGATTTTTCACGGCTGATTCAGGCTCTGCCGCCTTTGGATCAGCAGTGTCCAAATGTTTCCGCTTGGATCCAGGGAACTCGTGTTACGCCGGATGAACATCCGCATTTGCTTGCCTGGTCGCGTGAAGTTCGCAGCGCGGACCGAACGTTTCAGCGACTGCAGATGGCCGATGTTACCGGGGCTGAGGGCGCGGTGGCCCGAGAGATTGATCTTGTCGGCATTGGTCGCCATGTCGTTGGGCGTGATAGTACCTTTGGGTCACTGCGAGACCTCCTGGTCCGGCGTCAGCAGAATGGCGGTCAGCTGTCGTGTCCCTGGACCTGGGTTCAAACAGAGCCATCCACGGCGCAGCAGGCGTGGCGGCAGAGTCTTGGTTTTCAGCAGCCGATGGTTGAGCCCGAGCAGATTCACCAGGGCGTTTATGCGGCCTTGTCGGCGGGATACAAAGGAGTTGGGTTCTGGAAGACTCATGCATTGCAGATCGATAACCCCATAGATCGTGAAACCGCCATTGCCATTGAACTGGCGTGTATGGAAATAGAATTGCTGGAGCCTTTTCTTGCTCGAGGCCGAATGGAAGGCTACCTGGCCCTTCAGACGAAAGATCGCGACGAAACTGGCCGAGGGTTGAACGAACGATCTCGCCTGAACTCTGCTCTCGGCGGAAGAAAAGTCAGTGTGGTCGCGAATGGTATGGATGGGCCGGCCACGCATGATGCGGCGGTCATCAGCGGTAAAGGGAACACATTGATTCTGGCCACTGCCTGGGACACTGTGTCCCAGTTTGTGCCGGGGCCGATGTTCGAAAAGAATGTAAACATGATCGTCGCGTCCTCAGAAACAGCGTCGGCATGGCAGATTTCGACGACTGGAATTTATGGCTTGCCGCGCGAAGTGACGGCCGGCGGATTATCGCTCAACGTCAACAACTTTGATCAGAGTGCCGCTTTAATCGTCTCGTCAAATCCTGCGGCTCTGTTGCCCGAACTGGAACAGAAAATTCATGTCATGGCTCCGCAAGCCGCCGCTCGAACGACCGAACTGGCATCCCTCAAATATCTGCGAGTGCTGGAAACGATCGAGCTGCTGCGGGAAGAACACACCGTTCCGCCTGTCGTCGACACTCTGATGTCCCAGTCGAAGCAGCTGCTGGATCGGTCAGAGTTTGAACTCAGCACAAAGGATTATCACGAGGCTGCGCTGCGTGCACGAGATGCGATGCGTTATGTACGGCAGGCTCAGCAGGAATGCTGGAAGGATGCTATTCGGAATCTGACGTCCCCCACCGCATCTCCGCATACCATTTCATTTTCGACGCTGCCGGATCACTGGAAGCTGATGCACTATCTGGAGCAGCAGAAGCATCGGCTGACCGACAATCTGCTGACATCCGGAGACTTTGAAAATCTACGCTCGGCATCTCAGGAAGGCTGGAGTGTTGATGTTCCATCACGTTCTTCCTATTCAGCGACGGCCGATATCCTTCAGGATTCGCGGGCTGGAAAGATCCTGCGCATGATCGCCTGGAAGCCCGACGGCACTACAACAACGCCCGCTCAGGATGACGTGATGCCGCTGCTTGTGACATCTCCCGCGATTTCTGTCGCCCCGAGCGATGTTGTTTTGGTCAGCGGACGAATCCGAAAAGGTCGGACAAATTCGATGGAATCGAAGCGGCCGCTGGTCATCTTTGATTCGGAAATGGGACCGGAAAACAGTGTGCGGGCCGAACTGGATTCGGAATGGACGACCTTTGAGCTGATCCGGCCGATTGGAGACTCAGCCACATTTACTGTCACGCTGGGGCTCATCGGTCATAACATTGTTGAAGAAGTGCACGTTGACAATCTGGTCATTCAGCGACTGCCGGCCATGTCGGGCTCTGGTAAACTCCGGTTCACGGGAAACGAAAAAAATTAGTCGTACACTGCACACCGTCGATGGCCGGCCTGCGCTGCACTCCAGCCAGTGCAGACGATTCCCGCAGTCACCGATTGACGAAACAGAATTCCTGAATGAACTGGATACTTCTTAGCCTGTGCTCAGCCATTTTTCTCGGCTTCTATGAGATCGCGAAGAAGGCGGCTGTTCGGGAAAACGCTGTTCCGCCCGTCCTGTTCTTCAACGTTCTGACCTCTGCGATTTTCTGGACCCCGTTGCTGCTGGTCTCCCGGTTTGCCCCGGAACGGATGCCGGTCGAATGGTTGCTCGTGGAGCCTCTGACGTGGCGAAGTCACGGGCTGCTGTTTGCCAAGTCGATGATTGCCGGCATTTCCTGGATCTTTGCGTCGTTTGCGCTCAAACATCTTCCAATGTCGATTGCTGCGCCGATCCGCGCCAGCAGTCCCCTGTGGACGATCTTCATTGCCGTTGCGTTTATGAAGGAACGTCCGGAGCCACTGCAATGGCTGGGAGTGACCATCATTCTGGCATCGTTTTATGCGTTTTCCCTGGTGGGACGCCGCGAGGGAATTCACTTTCATCGCAACCGCTGGGTCGGATTTATGATCATCGCCACGCTGCTGGGAGCCTGCAGCGCTCTCTACGATAAATTTCTGCTGCAGAACATGCAGATGACGGCCTCCACGGTTCAGGCCTGGTTCTCGATCTACCTTGTGATCGTGATGGCACCGCTGCTGATCCGATGGTGTGTCTGGGATCGACTGACCAGCCCTTTTCAGTGGCGTCGGTCTATCCCGATGATCGCCATCCTGCTGCTGGTGTCCGACTTCATGTACTTCTCAGCCATTGAGCAGAAGGACGCATTGATCTCCGTCATTTCACCGCTGCGCCGCACATCCGTGGTGATCGCGTTTATCGCGGGAGTACGAATCTACGGTGAAAAGAACTGGCGTCCCAAAGCGCTCTGCATTGTCAGTTTGTTGCTGGGCGTTTACGTGCTGAGCCTGGCTCGCCGCTGACATCCGATTTTACATGCGAGATTTCAGATTTCAGGAAGTCCTGCGTTTGATGCGGGATTACTTTTTCGGAAATGGAATCGACAGAGAATCGAGCTTCTCAGGTTTGCTCACCACGGGTTCAGAATGAGCGGCTCGTTCGATGGGCGGATCAGCGCCAATCTGAGCTTCCCTGACAAAGCCTCTGCTGCGAGCCGCTGCGGCTGAGAGTCCGGATCTTGAAGGCAGAAGCACATCCACAATCTCTGAAGTGACGCGGCGCCCATCGTCTCCGGTGAATTCCACTTTCAGTCCACACTTTGCCTGGTCCCGGTGCTTTTGCATGTAGGGAATAAAGCAGCTGTAAGAATGGCCCAGCGTGCCTTCGGTTCGATGAATATCCCATGCGTCAGGTTCAAAGGTGAACGAGTGAAGCGGCGTTGGCTCTTCTCCGGAATCCACGTCATAGTTGTCGTATTCATAGATCACGACCTTGCCGTGAACGCGAGCTCCTGTTTCACCGCGTGGTCCGAAAAACAGAATCTGCCCGGCAAATCCTCGAGCCGGTTTGTCGTCCGGGTCTTTGCCGTTTGCTGCTTCCCACAGAGATACAATTCGAACAACCGACTTTTCGACTCTTGGCCGACCGACCAGTTGCCCGGGATCACGAACCAGAACTGAGGGATCGCGAAAGATGGCGCCTGTCGTGCCGCATCCCGAAGACAACATCAAGGCCATTGATGCAACCAGCATTCGTGTTCCATAGTGATGATGTTTCATGCCATACCTCAAAGATTACAAAACTCACGCAAAATCTGGTGACTGCCGATCGGCAATCGAACCCACCGCAGTCTCAGTCTGGCCGGGGGCAGATGCCTGGTGGCCGGGTGCAGATGCCTGGCACTTACAGAAATCCGGACGCCCACGACAGAGAATCCGGATCGATGTTTTTATGCCGAGGCAAAAGCCGTGTTATGGCCTTGGCTGTTGGGAAACAGGATCTGGTATCGGTTCCAGATTCAGTTCGTCGGTCCCATTAATGTACGATTCGCCTGGAAGGAAGTGTTGGTTCATGCCGGCCTGAGGGACACTGTAAAGCGGCCCATGGATCTCTTCGGCTTCCGATTCGATGAAGTGCAGACGCTCTGATTCGACCTGTTTAATCAGTTCCGAATCAAGATCGCTGAGGATGACTCGAGGCGTCAGGAAAATCAGCAATTCGGTTCTGGAAATCGTGGTGCTGTCGTAGCGAAACGCGCGGCCAACAACCGGCAGGTCCCCCAGCCAGGGCACTTTTCGCTCTAGAGACTGATCGCTTTTGGTAATCATACCGCCGATCACGATCGTCTGTCCGTTAGGAACGTTGACAGTCGTGTCTGCGATGGACTGATTGATAATCGGCGAATTAATCGTACTACCGTCCGAATTGACGAACACGGGAACATCCGTGCCGGCTAGTCCGCTTTTCGACGCAAACACTTTCATGGCAATGATGCCATCAGGAGTAATTCGTGGCGTCACTTCCAGAGTAATCCCTGTGTCCTGTCGGATAATCTGCGGATTGGCCTGACCCAGCTGAGAAACCGTGACTCCATTCACCAGCGGCACACTCTGCCCAACATTGACTTTGGCGAGGTTGTTGTGAGTTGTTCGCACCTGCGGCCGGCTCAGGACGTGCAATGTTCGCCGTGCCGCAAGGGCTCGCAGAAGGATGCTCACAGCATCGGACTGAGCGGAGAACACGAACCCACCGAATCCAAGACTTGAGTTCTGTCGACCCATTGAAAAATTGGAAAGTCCCTGCGTCGCCACGGCGCCGGTATTCGGTGTCGTGAAGTTATTGCCGAGTACCACGCTGGTGTTGTTGAAATTCAAGCCGGGCGTCGCTGTCGCCGCCGTCGTTGTTGTCGCCGCTGTAATCCCGCGTGAGAGCAACAGTGGGTCCTGAAAACCCAGCTCGATGCCAAATTCATCCGTGGCATCCAGAGTCACTTCCACAATCAAAGCCTGAATCACGACTTCCGGCGGCTGAGCATCCAGCGTCTCAATGATCCCGGTGATTCTGCTGAAATACTGAGGAGATGCGCTGACAATCAGCGAGTTGCTGTTGGTATCCGCAGACACCAGAACCTGCTGGCGAACCCGTTCAATATTGCTGATCAGATCTTCGGAACTGTCCTGCAGCGACTGCTGTTGCTCCAGGAAATTACGCAGCGTGGCTTCCACAAGTTCGGCCGGCGCGTTTCGGAGCGGAATGACCGTTGTTTGTAGCTTCTGGCTGTCGTCGTTGTCCAGCCGCAGCAAGATGGCCTCAACGACGCTCAGCGATTCACCGCTGCCCACCGCAAGAACCGTGTTTGTGCGAATGTCGGCGGAAAATCGAAGCGGAATCAGACTGGACGAACCTTCTGTCCCGGCCAGCTGAATGCCCAGCTGGTCCTCCTGATTTGTATTGTCGAATAATGTCTCCAGCAGATCCACCGCCTGCTGAGCATCCGCATTTTTCAGCGTAAAAACCTTGATTTCCGAAACTGCGTCGGGGGCTCGATCCAAAGATTCCACCAGTGCGGTCATCAGCCCCATGCTGCCTTCCGGAGCTGTGACAATCAACGTGTTGGACCGAACGTCTGCGCTGACGCGGACATCCGCCAGAATTCCTGAGCGAATCAGATCCTGAACGCCGCCCGTGGTAGTCAGGAACTCAAGCGCAACGGACTTGTTATCGCGAAGTTCCTGAGCCCCCTGTCCGGCTCCACCGCCAAAACCGCCGCCCTGACCAGTCGTCTGCTGAGGTGGATTGATGATAGCCTGCAGCGCCTGATTGATCGTGGCACTAAGTTCTTCTGCCAGGGCCTGCTTCAGCTTAAATACCTGCATGCGAACGGTCGCCGCGGAGTCGTCTTTGTCGATTCTTTCGATCAGCTTCGAGACCTCGGCCAGTGCATTGGCACGGCCCTGGACGATCACCGAATTCGTGCGCACATCTGCAATGTACCGGAGGTTGGTGCCCAACCCCGGCCGTTCCTCGTAAAAAGTTTCGAGAGCCGTGACCACCTGCGAGGCAATGGCGCTCTTCAGGGGGAAGACCTGAAATTCAGACTCGGTCGCCAGTGGCTTATCAAGTTCGTCAGCCAGCAGCAGGATAGATTCCCGCTCAATCTCGGAAGACAGAATCAGAATGGCATTCGGCTGCACGACAGGAATGAAGGCGGCTGTTTTTCGAGTCTCGCCGCTGCGCTGACGGAGCGTCGTCAGTTCGGTGTAGACGCTCGTCAGCAACGTCGCCATGGCTTCGGAGTCCACATGCTGCAGAGTCAGGACATGGATGCTGGGCAGGGACCCAACGCTCATCTTTTCCAGTCTCTGAATAATTTCTTCTACCTTGGCAACGTCGGCTTCGTTCCCTTTCAGGATCAGAATCCCCAGATCCTGCATCGCCTGAACGTTCACTTCGCCGCGCAGATTAATCGCCGGACCATCGTCTCCGTCTACTCCCTCTTCTTTCGGAACAGCCGGATCTGTTTTGCCAGGCCCAGCAGGCGATTCGTCGGCCATGGACACAAGCTGATGAATCTGGTCGGTCAGCTGTTTGGCTGTCTGGGCAGAGATTCCCTTGTTTTCGACAACTTTGATCGCCGCTTCAGCTCCCGGCTCCGCTGGCTTGTCCAGATCCAGAACGAGCTTCTTCAGGTGAGTCAACCGAGCGGCCGGTGCTTCCAGCACCAGACGATTGTCGACCTGGTCGATTCCAAAGCGAAAGAGCGGTTCGGCATTCTTATTGGCGGTTCCGTCTTCGGCTCGATCATAGACGACAAAGCCAGGCAAGCCGTTGACGGCGTTTTTCTGAAGCTCCGCACGTTTTTCGAACACAACGAAGATGGTACGAGCCACATCGGATGCATTGCCGTTGATAAGCTCAATTTCTTCGATGGCTGCCGGCCCGGGAAGCTCGGGAACGACCGGCTCATCGGGAATGACTTTCCCATGAGCCACCGCTCGAATTGAGGACGATGAATTTTTCATCGGTTGAAATCGATCTTCAGTCTCCTGCGACACGTCATCGCGGTCGACCGATTGCCGGGACATGCCTTTTTTTATCAGCGGTCGCGCATCATCTTCCGAAGAGCGCTCTTCAGAATTGCGTGATGATGCCGCTGCTCGAACGAACGCTTCGGTCGCCACCGATTTTTGCTTGACCGTCGAACGATCTGATCCAATACGTGGCCGAGCGTATTCTGTGCGCGCCTTATCGAGACTCAGCACGATCAAAAATTGCTTCTGGACCAGCAGGCGATATCCCTGTGGTTCCAGTTCACTGTTCAGGATTCTGATGGCCGAGCGAAGGTCGTATTCCTTTTTGTCGCGCCGGGCGTAACGTCCGGGAGGGACTGAATCCATCACCAGCGTCAGGCCCTGGCTTTCCGCCAGATCCTTCAGGACTTTTGCCCATGTGGCATCGAAGTAATTAAGACGGACTCCGTCTTCTTCTTCAACGAGCGGCGGTTCTTTGGAACCTGCCAGGGCCTCGCGGAAAGACCGAGATGTCTCTTCAGACGCTCCAAGGCCGCCGTGTCTGTTAAGTAACAGGCAAAGTGCTGTTGCTGAACCGAGCAGCCCTGCTGCGAGAAAGCCTTGCCGTTTCACCACTGTGATCCTTCAAAAGTGCAGGCTTTGAAGTGCCCCATCTGGTCACAATCATGTTGCCTGAATTCTGCTGCAGAAGTTTCCAGCCGCTCGTGCAGCAAACGGAGCTCCAGACAAGCGTGCGTGTGAAACGCAGGCTCGACAGCCCCTCAGCAACATGCCGTGCCAATCAATGAAACTATCGGACTTTGCGGGTCGTGACGATGAGACCGGTTCTTTCGAAGGTATCAGTTTTAAGGAGAGGGGCTGGCCAGCCTTGCAATCCAGAAGCTGTCAGATTCGCTGCAGATTTCTGTTGATCGGCAGGGATCACCGGAGAGGCGGGGCAGGGGCGGGCTCTGGTCATCAAATGTGTGAATTGGATTAATTTTTGGTTGGGCTGAGTGTTCTTGTGTGACAGGAGTCGTGAAACTTCCGCGTGTCACTGCCACTGAGACTGTCTCCCAATGGCGTGGACATAAGCAATCTGACCGGCGAGCGGGGTACGTAAGTGCCCTGATTTCCGCATCATTCGCAACAAATCAGGGGATTAACATCCCCCGCTCGCCTTAAGTCCTCGCCATTGGAGACTGTCTCCAGAGGTGAGAAGTTTTCAGCAGATTTCTGCTGATGCTGTTTTTGACCCGGCTGTTCATCGCCATGAAAATTTCACTCTTCGAGAAGCTCCTTCGCCTGATTCGTCCACGGCTGACACCCAGCGGGCTGTTGAACGCGTTTCAGCAGGAGCACCCGGCTCTGGAAGAACAGTTTTTTCAGAGAGCGCGTACGGCCGGAATTCCTCGCGGTTTGCGCTGGGTTCACTGCGACTGGCTTCCTGAGAAGAAGCTGCTGCAGGACAAAACAACCGGACAGATCTGCCTGCTCGTGAGCATAAACATTTCCTTCGAAGCGATCGAAGGCGGTGACATGGAAGATGTGGCAGCGGTCTCACTGATTCGCGATGCCTGCGCCGTCTTCCAAATGACTGCGTCTGGATGGCAGGCCAGCGGACGGACTCTGTTTAATATGAATCCCGCGGAGGCTATGCAAAAGCTCGGCGGATCGTATGCGCCGTATCCGCCACGATAACTCGCCAGAACGCGCCTGACGCTCTGGGGTGCCCGAGCGCCTGAGTTGCCGAAAGTCGATTATTCTGCTTCATCACGGAACGGGTTGAAACGCAAGTACTCCCAGTGGCGATAGACCTCATTGGTTCGCACCAGGTTTTCGTGAATGCCATCGACGGCGATGCGGCCTTCGTGAATCAGCACAATGCGAGAGCATTTCTTGACGGTCGACAAACGGTGTGGCAGGAAGATGATCGTTCGGTCCTGCGAAATACGCTGATAGGCATCGTCCAGCATGGCCTTTGTTTCTGCATCGAGGGCAATGGCCGGTTCTTCAATGATCAGAATTGCCGGTGATCGGACAGCCGCTCGGGCGAGGCTCAGCCGAAAAATCTGACCCGGGTCCAAAGTCAAGCCATGCTCACCCAGTTCGGTTTCGTAACCGCGCGGCAGGCGGCGAATGAAGTGATCCGCATGCACAAGCTTGGCTGCGTCCAGAGCCTGCTGGCGAGTAATATCCGGCTGACTGCAGGTGATATTTTCGAGAACAGTCGCGTTAAAAACGGGATCCTGGCCACCCACAAAGACGGCTTCGGCTCGCAGAGATTCCAGAGTCGCCTGACGGATGTCGCGACCATCGATCAGGACCTGCCCAAGATCCGGGTCAACGAATCGCGGGACCATGCTGGCAACCGCTCGAGCGGCTGCAGGCTGAAGCGACAGGATGGCAATCGTTTCGCCGAATCCGATCCGCAGATCCAGTCCGCGGATCAGGCCTGGCAGTTGCGGAGTCTGAAACGAAATCTGATTGAACGTCAAAGTCCGCGACATTGGCTGCAGGAAGCCCGCCCCGGGAGCCTGGCTGACGCCAGGAATTCGATTGATGTAGAAAGCAATCTCGTCAGCCTTCACGCTGCCTTCTGCAGCCAACTCTGTTCCACATTCGACTGATTTCAGCGAGCGGTAAAGAATCGCAAGGCAGAAGCTCATGACGATGGCCACGGCCGAATGATCACCGTTGAGGATCTGCATGATCAGAATCGCCGACGGAACGGCCGCAGTCGACAGAAGAATGAGGTTCCGAATTCCCCGGCCAAGACTCTGCTGACGATGCATCAGTCGACAACGCTCCTGATAGTCGCCCAGATGGTGTTCAAACTGCAGATGCTCGGTTTGCTCCATTCCGAAGTTGGTGACGATGCGGGTCTTCTTCAGGCCCTCGGCCATGCGACTGAGTCCGCGGTCGACCTGTTCGGACAGCAGACGCACCGATGTTTCGCTGCGATGTGTTTCGGCGCGCAGAGCGATCCAGCCAATGATGACGGGAATAATAGTTTGAAACGCCAGTCGCCAGTCGAAAATCAGAGCAACGCTGACTGCAGCAAAAAGATCGGGCAGGGCGGTCATCCAAAGCTGGCCCCATTGCGTTGCTGCAGATTCGAGAGCCACCGTTGCAGATTGAAACAGGCGATCTGCAGAGCGAGTCTGTTCGCCGGTTAAATCGGCGGGCTCAAGCCTGATCGCTTTGCGGTGCATATGCTGACGAAGCCGAAGGATCACGCCGGTCACATGACGTTCCAGCAGTGTGTTGGCCAGTGAGCGACATGTCCAGCGGATGGCCAGCAGCAAACAGCCGACGGTTCCGATAAAGAAGGCGGCCGAAACAGGAGCCTGCAGCGGCTGCAGTGACCGGATCAGTTTTGCCGGGATCGAGCCGACAGGATGCTTTTCGAGGTCTGTTGCGAGCGGGACAAGGCCTGAGCCGACGCCTGCCGGAGCCGGATGCGAGGATTCAATCAGCAACCAGAAAAGTGCGCCGACCAGAAGGATCAGAAATGCCAGCAGCAGCCCCGAGAACATCGCGGAGAATGTCGCAGGCACAAGGGATGGCTGCACAAACGAACGTCTGGAAATGATGCGGCGGAATTCAGGCGACGTGGACACAGCTGGTTTCTCCAACAGGCTGATAAATCAGATTGTCGGAAACAATCCGTTGTCCAGATCCGACATCACGATGGAGTGCAAGTCTGGCGCGAATGGGCAGACCACATTTGCTGAACCGCAGAATTGTTGATTCTGCTGAACTCCCTCATGCCACCAGGCTACTGAGAAACAGCCCGCGCCACAACCGCCAACTTGTCGACTGGCGAGCAAACTTGCGACGTGAAACCCGATTGCCTGTCTTGTGAACCTGTCCTGCCGGGATTCTCAACTGTGTTTTGCCTGGCCTGAAGTCAAATTGCTCAGGCAAGGTCGCGGTCTTCAAACATAATGAAGCCCAGCAGCAGCATGGCAGCGATGTAGGTGGCCGCGTACACGAAACTCAGGCCCAGATAATCCTGAGGAACAACACGCCCGGTGGCAACGGCTGAGGAGACGTTGAAGGTTGAGAGTGACGGGACAACCATCGAAATCAAACGAGCTGTGAATGTGACAGATTCGTTGGCTTCGCCAGCCACGCTTTGATTCACAATGATTTCTGTCAGGTTTCCGATGACGAACACCGCAAAGCAGACCACCAGATTCATCACCATTGGCATTCGCGTGGCGACTGTCACGCTGATCGCACCCAGCACGCACACCTGAAGAAAAGCGAGGGCAATGCCGGGCAGCATGTGAGCAATCACGCGAACTCGATCTGGATGCGGTGTAGGAATTTCGACTTCCGACACTTTATGCCACTGCCACATCGGGGTGACTTCTTCTGACCGTTCGCGCTGGTCGTAACCAACTTTGATGAAGATCAGCACAGAGAACAGCACGGTAAGAATCGTAAACAGCCAGATCACAGCCTGCACGATTCCGATGTATTTACCAAGGATGAACTGACGACGGTCAATCGGCTTGCTCAGCAGAGTCATTGCTGTCTTGCCTTCAATTTCACTGGTGATACTGGTTCCGGCGGTCCAGACCGCAAGCAGTGCGCCTGAAATCAACAGCGTGGCAAGGCCGCATTCGTTCAGCATCTTGACGTCATCTTCCAGTGTGAAGAACGGCATCACCGCATTCAGCACCAGAACAATTGTTGAAATGGCAAGAAGCAGAAGAAACAGCGGCTGCCGGATGGCTTCTTTGGTGGTCGCACGGGCAATCACACCAATGCGAGTGCCGTAGGAAACAGCCACCAGCATGATCAGCAGGCCAAACACCGCCAACCATGTCAACGTCCAGTCGACTGGAACAGGAGGAGCGACTGGGATGCCTTCGGCGAAAGTCAAAAAGCGATTCATTACAGGGCAATTCCCGACTGCGGAACCAGAAAATGAGCGCAAGATCTCTGAGACACGACTGTTACGCCGTCCGATACGCAGCCGTTGGAGAATTCTTCCGACGACCGTTCCCGGCGACAAACGCTCACTCTAGCAGCCTTTTTTTTGTGTCCAAGCAAAAAACGGCCCGGGTTGATTTCCTGGGCTACCGCCGCACGGCAAAGCCGGAAAACTCCTCCATGTCAGTTGCCGGCTGTCTTTCTATGCTCACAATTCCATCGCCGTAGAGACCCTTAAGCCGTTCGATCAGTCGAGAAATCGCGGCTGCTTCCGCCGTCGCGACCATCTCAACCCGGCCGTCCGCAAGATTTTTTGCGTATCCGACCACTCCTGAATCCCGCGCGAGCCTTTGTGTGGACATGCGGAAGCCAACGCCCTGGACCTTGCCGGAGAAGTGAACGATTTCGGTGAGACGCGTCATAACGGAATTACCTGCTGAATTGCGGCTGACCGCTCTGCTGCCACAGCCGGTTGTTTGGCGTTGAGTCTAATTGACCTTCGGTTTTACCTGGTCCGGGACGCGACCGTCGACTTTGCGGAGCAGTGTTGCCGTTGCCATCCTGAGTGTTTCAAGCCCGGAGGCTGAAAGTCGGCCGAAAGCGGTGGTTCCTGCATCCGCTTCGTTGGTCTTGCTGACCTCAGCATCAAGGTTCACATAATGCTGAACAAACCGCCGCATCTGATCCTGAGACCAGCCACGTTTCTGCTGAAGCAGGTTCAGATATTCGATCAGTTGCTGTGCATCGCGATACGCTTTCAGACGCATGGAATGTCGAATGACGGTTTCGCCGGCCGCGTCTTTATCGAAAATGAACAGGCCCAGTTGATCGGCTTCCTTCAGAGCGCTGCCGGACTTATCAACTGTCTGCCATGGAACAATGCCGGTTCCTCCGTGCTGCCAGGTATCCAGTGCCCATGCCTGAATGTTTCTGTTGGGCTCGTGAACATGGTTGGATGTTCCATAAACCCACGCCTTCAGGTCATCACGCTCGATGCGGTCCGTCACAAGACGGCGATAATTTTGAAATGCCCACGAAGAAACGATCCAAAGATCGTTCCGCTGATCGAGCTGGCCTCGACAGTATTCAGGACGCGAAATGTCGATGCGATAATCAATCTTCACCTGCGGCGCGATCGCACGGCCGCGATCTGTCAGGTTTCCATAAAACTGCAACGCTCGATAATCCCAGTAGCCTGACGGTTCATCCAGAATCCATGGCGCTTTTGTTTTCTCCGCCAGAGAACCCTTGTTGTTAAAGTAGACTTGAAAGCCGGTCTGGTTCCAGCCTTTGGATTCTGCCAGACTTGCGAAGTCCTGAAGAATACGGACATACGTTCGAGCGTACTCCGGAGTGGCTGCGAACGCTTGATACGCATCCGGGTTACCATTGAAATAGGCACGACAGTTTAATGGCCAGCTTTCATGAAACGTCAGATAAAATCCTGGGGCCGCGATGGGACCGCGATGGCCATCCTTGAACAGCGATCCATCCAGATGAGGCCCAAAGGCTTCGGCAAAATCTTCCCAGAAGGCACCTGTATCATTCGGCTGAATGTTGTCATATTTTTTATTGTCCATCCGGCGCCCCGAACGGAGCCGCATATCGAGATTGCTTTTTCGAGCCCCCGGAGCCGCTGTGTTGTGTGAATAGTGCAGGATGTTGGCGTGAACACGGTGGTCGTAGGCGATCTGCTGCAGTTCGTAATATTGGTCCACATGATCGGGCAGACCGTAACCATTCATTTCGCAGAAGAACGTTGCCTGGCGAGGCAGTGCGAAGGGAAGAACTTCGATCTCCAGCGGAATGGTTCGACCATCGGAGATGATGATCCTGCCATTGCGCAAACCGGGTGTCGCATCAAACGGCAGAAAGAAATCGGCGACGATCGCGCAATCCGCGTCGGCGCTGAGCGAGATGGATTCGGGCATCGGTAACAGCGGATCAGGGATCATGCGGCCGTTGGCGGGAACATACACGGCCTGCTGCAGATCGATTCGAATGCCTGGTTCATTCAGCTCAACTTTAATCGTAACCGGTGCCTTGTCAGAGCCCCTGAGCAGCAACTGAAATCCCATCACTTCGCCGGCAGCGCCCATCAGATGGATTCTCTGACCGTTGAAGATGGCATTGTGCGTGCGATAGTCTTCTGGCAGATCGCCCACCGGTTTCCCCGAGGCATCAAATTTGTCCAGAACGGGGATGACGGCAACTCCGGGGATTGGTACTGGTTGCCCCGGTGACAGGGTCGCTGCTGGTGTTTCAACAGGCGCGGATGTGCGAACCACACCGCGAATAACGACAGGCGGCGAACGGTCTCCGGTCCGGTTCAACGTGATGACCTGAATTTCGCAGGGTGTATCGGCGGCGACTGATGGCGGCAGGTCGCGCAGCAGAATGGTCTGCTTTGCACCGTTTTCAATCATCGGGAGGTTGTGACGGCCGAGAGGCCTGCCATCAACAATTATTTCATAAGCAAACCCGTTGTTGGGAGACGTCAATGCGAGGCGGCCCGACGTGTTGTCAGCAGATACCACCTGCAGATCTGTTGCTGCTTCAGGAGCAGCCTCTGACGACTCGTCCGTTTCCACCAGAAGGTACGGCTTTTTGCCCGACTGTTCCTGAGCAAAGATCGTTGGGTTACGTCCATAGTCTGCATCATGTTCGTGAATGGCCAGGCCATGTGCGACTCCCGCTGCCATCGCGTGGACCATATCTGGCGGGACATTCCAGTGATACTGGCCGTCGCGAACGATGGAAGTTGCCTGGGCGACCAGCGTGTGTCCGTTTCCTCCGCTGACGGCCGGGAACTTCGCTCCTTTGTAGCCCCAGTCGTCCTGGCCATCCATTCCCGCGGTCAGGCCGCTGGATCGATTTTCATCCCAGGGCGTTGCGATTGTTGACACAGTGATGCCGGAAATGATCTGCTCGCCCTGCGTGCAGATCACGGTGGCGTTCTTGACTCGCTTGCCGGAAATGGCCGACATGTCGAAGGCCATGGCGACAATATGCTGATTGCCTTTAATCCGGATGCGGCCCTGCTGACCGGCGTTCTGATCCCATTCGCCATCGACCATGACGATGGAGTTGTCTTTGATGGCCGGCAGTGGCACCATGTCGCCGGCGAATGCGTCTGCAGTGAATGCATTGAGGGTGACAATTAAGAGCAGCACCATTAAGAACAGCACGAGCCGGTATCGCATGTGGGTTTCCAGGGGCACGAGTTCATGGATGACGGGTGATTCCGAGGGCCGCTTTCTTCTGGAGAGAAACTGTACTCTGTTGAGTTCGAGAATGGCAGTTTGCGCTGTTCATGGCGAACGGTCATGAAATTTACGTAGGCAGATCGACCTGCGTGAATCGCATCAGGATTTCATCGGGTGTCACGCCGCGTTCGCGGAGAGAGCGAAGCGTTTCGGACTGATCGCGTTTTGCCAGACGTCGGCCGGAAGCGTCGCACAGCAGCGGGTGATGATGATATTCGGGAGTCGGAAGGCCGAGAATGGCCTGAAGGAGTCGCTGAAGATGAGTCGCCTCGAACAAGTCCAGGCCCCGAGTCACTCGGGTCACGCCCTGAAGAGCGTCATCCCACACAACAGCCAGGTGATAACTGCATCCGATGTCTTTGCGCACCAGCACCACATCGCCCAGCAGTTCCGGCTGAGCCTTCTGAAGTCCGTGGCCAATGTCCAGCCATGTCAGTGGCGAACCGATGGTTTCCAGGGCGCGCTGGAGATGGAGTCGCAAAGCAAACGACTGTCCAGCCGCCATGCGGGATTCGCGCTCGTCCTGCGAAAGACTTCTGCAGATACCTGGGTAAACGGGGCCTTCGGAACTGTGCGGGGCGCCGCCGGCCGCTTTGATTTCCCGCAGAATATCCTTACGAGAGCAGAAACAGGGATACAGCAGACCTCGGTCCAGAAGCGAATTCGCAGCGGCCGCGTATTCGGCAAGGTGATCGGTCTGACGGCGAACGGGCGATTCCCATTCGAAGCCCAGCCACGCAAGGTCCTCCAGAATGGCCGCTTGAAATTTGCGGCGGCAGCGAGTGAAATCGATATCTTCGATTCGCAGAATGAAACGACCATTCGCCTGACGAGCAGACTGGAAGGAAAACCAGGCCGAAAACGCGTGCCCGAGGTGGAGCAGGCCTGTGGGGCTGGGGGCAAATCGTGTGGCAAAAGTGGAAGTCATGGGATTGCGTTGACGACGCTGCGATCAGGGCGAGAATGGCAGAAGTTCTGCGACATCTTAGTGGGCAACTCAGTTTGCCGGGAGCGACCGCCCAATGCCACTCGATTTGACAAAGTAGGCGTCACTCTCCGAGTGACAAAGGCCGCAAAACGCGGCCCCTGGCATTCATCACTCGGAGAGTGATGGCTATAAACGCAAATCGACTGCCATTGAGCGACCGGCTGGGCTCTGATTTTCGCGAAACTCAGGCATCGGACGTCTGCCCGCTTTTCCCGGCGAGGGCGCGGTGATAAATTTCACAAACAACTGTGTTTCCAACTGCCGTGATCGTACGCGCGGACCCTGGGAGAATCGTGACATGGCAAGTCGCCCGGCAAAGCTGGCGCTGGCAAACGGGAAAATCTTCACCGGAACGGCCTTTGGTGCTGACGGGGAAGTTCATGGAGAAGTCGTGTTCAATACGAGCATGACAGGGTATCAGGAGATCCTGACTGATCCGTCTTACAACGGCCAAATTGTCACGATGACTTACCCGCTGATCGGGAATTATGGAATTAATCAGGAAGATGTCGAAAGCAAAGGCCTGTTTCTGAAGGGGTTCATTGTTCGGGAGCTGTGCGATATCCCGAGCAACTACCGATCGACGGAATCCCTCGACGCTTATCTGAAGCGAAACAACGTCATTGGTCTTCAGGGCATTGATACTCGATCGCTGGTCCGTCAAATTCGGACGCAGGGTGCAATGAAGGGAATTCTGTCCACGGTTGATCTGGACGATGCTTCCCTGCTGAAAAAAGTGAACGACGCGCCCGGACTGGTCGGACTTGACCTGGTTCAGGAAGTGATGCCGAAGGCTGCCTGTGGCTGGGATACTCCGTTGAGCGAACTGGGACGTCCATCAGACTACGTGTCTGGTGCGGAGCGTACGGACGGTCCGCACGTTGTCGCCATCGACTACGGAATGAAGTGGAACATCGCTCGTTATCTTCGCGATGTCGGATGCCAGGTCACGGTTGTGCCTGGCACGGCAACGGCCGATGAAATTCTGGCGATGAATCCGGACGGGGTCTTTCTGTCAAACGGGCCGGGCGATCCGGAGCCGCTGACTTACGCGATTGAAACTATTCAGGGACTTCTGGGGAAGAAGCCGATTTTCGGGATCTGCCTGGGCCTGCAGCTGCTGGGCCTGGCGTTCGGGGGAAAGACGTACAAGCTGCGTTTTGGGCACCGCGGTGCTAACCAGCCTGTTCTCAATCGTCGAACGGGAAAAGTGGAAATTACGTCTCAGAATCACGGCTTTGCGGTCGATGCAGCCACTCTGCCGACGGACGTTGAAGTCACTCATGTGAACCTGAACGACCAGACTGTCGAAGGCATTCGTCACAAGGTTCATCCGGCCTTTGGCGTTCAGTATCATCCGGAAGCAGCGGCCGGTCCTCATGACAGTCACTACCTGTTTTCAGAGTTTCTGGACATGATGAACGGAACACCGGCTTAAGACTCCAGAAATCTGGCGGCTTAATCCCCGTCTGCAGCGGCCAGATCGTCTGGCAGTTTTCATGGGCAATTCCCCCTTCAAATTAACCCACCTTGTGAACTTTAAGGCTTGTCATCCATGGCACTCGAGCGAACTCTGATTCTTGTAAAACCTGACGGTGTCCAGCGACGGATGATCGGCCGCATCGTGTCACGGATTGAAGACAAGGGTCTGAGCATCATCGGAATGAAGATGTTGCAGGTGACTCCGGAGTTGAGCAAGCAGCATTATGCCGAACATGTCGCGAAGCCATTCTACAAAGACCTTGAGGCGTTCATCACGTCCGGTCCTGTTGTCGCAATGGTTGTGGAAGGTCCGGAAGCCATCACTGTGATGCGAACTCTGATGGGCAAAACAAACGCTCGTGAATCTGCACCGGGCACAATTCGAGGCGATCTGGCAACCAGTCGTCAGATGAATCTTATTCATGGCAGTGATGGGCCCGACGCGGCAAAAAGAGAAATCACCACCTACTTCAAGGACTGCGAAATCGTGGCGGCTCCCAACGCCCTGACAGCTCAGTTGTGGGCGCCGGAAGAAGAATAACTTCTCGGACGTTTTCAAAACACAGTCACAAAAGCCCGGTCTCCTTAGGAGCCCGGGCTTTTTTCGTTCCCGGCGTTGAACTTGAAGGCTTTGCAGATCAGACCAGAACGGTCGTGATGATGCAAAAATGCAACACGGAAGGCCGAATGCGGGGTGAAGGTTTCGGAAACTCAACCGGCTGTTGAAAGCCGAAAGATCGACAAAGCGCGGAAAATCGTAAGTGCCAGAAATCAAATTCGTTTTTTAATGCACGATCCTTTGTCCAGGGGAAACCAGCGGTCATGTTCTGAACTAGAGATTAGATGGTATCTACCCTTATTCGGTCTGCATCTGAGTAATTCCCGTGAAGACTCATAAAACACGCCTGACAAAAGCATCCTCGAGCATTCGTTCAAAGTTCGCCCGTCTGCGATCACGATGCGGCACAGCGGCACTGGAGATGGCAGTGTCGCTGCCACTTCTGATCACTCTGGTCTTCGGGTCCATGGAAATGGCGAACGCTGTTTTCCTGCGGCAATCAATAAACATGGCGGCGTATGAGGCCGCCAAGGTGATCACTCGGCCGGGAAGCAACGAACCACTCGCGCGAACGCGTTGTCAGGAAGTGCTGACCGTTCGCAAAGTCGGAACCTTCACGCTGACGTTCACACCAACCGTAACATCCACCACGGCCAAAGGTACGCAGGTGTTGATCACTCTGTCCGCTCCAGCTTCAAATTTGTCGTATGGTCCGGTGCAGTTCATGACAGGTAAGACGATTACATCAAGAGTTTACATGGTGCGATTGTAAAAAAGTAACACTGAGTGCACAGCGGCAATGTGAGCCTGTTTGCAATATCCAGTGAAGAGAGGTTTTTATGAAATTCGTTTCCCGGCTTCGTGCCCGATCTGGTCAGCATCGTAACGGTGCCGCGCATGTTCTGATTGCAGCCATGTTGTTTACATTCCTTGTTGTTGCGGCGATAACTGTTGACTTCGCCTACATGCAGCTCATTCGGACGGAGCTGCGCACTGCGACTGATGCGGCTGCGAAAGCCGGCGCAGAAGCGTTGGCTCGAACTCAGAATGCCAACGCGGCCAGGGCAGCAGCGGTTCAGTACGCCGGACTCAATCAAGTCGGCGGTCGCCCATTCGCCATTTCGACCGGCGATGTGACGCTGGGAAGAGTGACGGGGCAAGCAGGCGGCGCGTGGACCTTCACGGCGAATGCCACACCGTTCAACTCCGTTCGAGTGAATGCGAGAGTGGGAAATGGCGGCACAACAGCTGCTATTCCAACTTTCTTTGCACCGGCGCTCGGACATGCTCCTTTTGCGACCGCTTCTCAGGCGACGGCCGGCCAGCAGATGGTGGAAGTCTGCCTGTGCATTGACCGCTCGGGCTCAATGATGTTTGACATGAGCGGCACGGACTGGGTCTATCCATCGCCCAACTCACTGCTTTACCCTTCCGGCCATTACCCGGACAGCAGGTGGCGAAATTACTGCTCACCACCGCATACTACGGCCAGTCGCTGGGCTGTCATGCGAACAGCGGTGAACTCGTTTTTGACTGAGGCCGGCCTGTTTCAGTATCCACCACGCACATCCCTCGTGACGTGGAGCAGTGCCATGACGCTGCCTTATTTTCCGAGCACAAGTTACACACTGGTCGACACGGATTATGGTCTTCCTGCGGAAGCCGGATTTAACTGGTCGACCAATAGAACGGCAATCGAAACTTCACTGACAAATCGCTCAACGCAAGCCATCGGCGGCGGCACGACAATGTCACCCGGAATCGACAGAGCTGTTTCGGTCCTGACCGGTACTAACAGTTTGCCCTTGTCCAGCAAGGTGATTATTCTGTTGACGGACGGAATGTGGAACGCTGGTCGGGACCCGGTTCTGGCTGCCCAGGATGCGGCTAATCTAGGGATCAAAATTCATTGCGTCAGTATGCTCACGAGCACTCAGGCCACATTGACACAGGTCGCCAATATCACGGGTGGGCAGTACTACCCGACCAGCAACGCGGCTCAGCTTCAACAGGCGTTCCAGGATATTGCACGAACGTTGCCGATCGTTCTGACAGACTGATCCATCAGCTTATTTCACAGGTATGGTCATGAAACTTTTGAAACATTCAAAGTCACAGCAGCCGATCTCTGCGAGCAATCGCACGGGAGCATTGACGGTAGAATTTGCGATTGTTGTGCCGCTGATCTTTCTGCTGTTTCTTGGTGGACTGGAATTGTCTGCTCTGAATTTTGCTCGGCAGACCGCGGGCAATGCGTCTTACGAGGCAGCTCGAAAGCTCATCATTCCTGGCGGAACCGCTGCCCAGGCTCAGGCGGAAGGCCTGCGACAAATGAATATCGTCGGCCTGGGCACAGGGGCGACAGTAACCATTGTCAATGATCCGGACTATGCAACCGCGACGGTTTCCGTTCCCGCGAGCAACGTGAGCTGGGGGCTGGTTCGATTCTGTTCCGGGTACACGCTGCGACAATCGTGCACACTTACGAAGGAATAAGAGCACTCGACGAAGCACACTCTGCAAAAAGCCGACAGAAGGCAGCCAGATCAAACTGGAAGCTCTCTGTTGGCTGTCTGTCTTTTGATCAGCCGGTTCAGGTGATCAGGGCCAGATTATCGCGATGAACCACCTCTCCAAAGGGAACGTGTCCGAGCGCGACTGCAATCTGATCGGATCGACGCCCCTGGATGCGGCGAATTTCGTCGGACGAATAATTGGCCAAACCGCGAGCGATATCGGTCCCATCCTTTGTTCGCAGACCGACCAGTGATCCCGATTCAAATTCGCCCTGCACGTCAGTGATTCCCACAGCCAGCAGCGATCGGCCGGATTCACGAACAGCCCGCGTCGCACCTTCGTCCAGCACGAGAACTCCGGCCGGTGGCGCGCCGAAACCAATCCACCGCTTCCATGCAGGAACAGCTTCGCCTTTGGCAAGGAACAGCGTTCCCGTGGAAATGCCGCTGCGAATATCATCCAGGACTGTATCACTGCGGCCGCTGGCAAGGATGACGGTTTCTCCCATGCCAGTCGCCGCCAGAATGGCCTTGAGCTTCGAGCCCATTCCACCGCGACCGCGAGAACTCTGTTCGGCAGCCACCAGTTTCAGCAGCGACTCGTCAGGCTTCTCCACCAGCGGCACAACTTTACTGGCCGGATTCGACGGAGGTCCGTCGTACAGCCCGGCAATTCCCGACAGAATGACAAGCAACGGTTCGGGCAGCAGCGTTGCCAGCATGGCGGCCAGCTGATCGTTGTCGCCCACAGCAATTTCTTTAATGCTGACCGTATCGTTTTCATTCACAATCGGAACAACGTTGAAGGCAAACAGCGTACGAATAGTATTGCGCACATTGAGGTAACGTTGTCGACTTCGAAAATCGTTTCCCGTGAGCAGCAGCTGAGCCGTCTTGTGGCCCGTTCGTGATAACGCGTCATCCCACGTTCTCATGAGCGAAGGCTGACCGATGGCCGCGGCGGCCTGCAGTTCCGGAAGCGAACCGGGACGGCGGTTGAGCCCTAGAATTCCAATCCCCGCGCCTACCGCACCACTGGAAACCAACACGACTCGCCGACCGGTTTCCTGAATCCGATGGATCTGGTTGGCGATGCACTGGATACGGTCAAGATCGAGCCGATCGTTTTCGGTCGTGAGGACGTTGGTGCCGATCTTGACGATGACCGTCTGGCAGGCGTCGAAGATTTCCTGGCGAACGAGATCTTGCATTGGTGACTTGATGTCTGAGGATGTGATTTCTGGCCGTCCGATCTGCGGTGGCCCCGGGGTTCTCGGGCGGGATGTTAATGACTGAGCCGGGTTCGTGTCACGACGGGATTAGCGACACTTTGGACAGTCTCAAATCGACCGTTCGGCCACAAATCTCCACAAGCTCGAGGCGGCAGCGAGTGAGTTTGGGACCGCAAGATTTACTCGCCGATGTTTCAAGCTTGTATTGGCAGCTGTTTTGCGGCGATTTGCGCTGCGCACTTACTGCTTTCCCCAACCCTGCCTTATCTCACGCCAGACCGTCAAACACGCGGCTGCCAATGCGGATCAGAGTCGCTCCCTCTTCGATCGCCGGTACAAAATCGCCGCTCATCCCCATTGAGAGCTCAGGCAGGAAAAGTTGTGCGGCCTGAGAATCGTCGCGCGATTCCAGATTGTCGCGGAACTTCCGCAATGCGTTAAAACATGGCCGTGCGTCCTCAGGGTTTTCCGATTCCGCTGCCATTGTCATCAATCCTGTGATCTGAACGCGATCGGAATACTGAAGCACATCTGACCACTGCGCGAGCAATTCTGCCTGCGAAAACCCGGATTTGGAAGTTTCACCTGACACGTTCATCTGGAGCAGGATCCGCGGACGAAATTTTAGATCCAAAGCCACTTCCGCAATTCGCTCCAGCAGTCTTAGAGAATTGACCGAATGAATGACGGCCGCGTGCTGAAGTGCCACGCGGACTTTATTCCTCTGCAGTTGACCGATCAGATGCCATTCGATATCAGGAAGCAGCGGCTGGCGTTCGGCAAGCTGCTGTGGCCGGTTCTCGCCAAATACCGGATGCAGCTGGCTCAACTCCTGAACCCACGACCATTCCGCATATTTAGTGACTGCCACCAGCTGCACGGAATCTGCCTCACGGCCTGCACGAGCGCAAGCGGTCTGAATCTCAGACGCGATACCGTTCAGATTGTGGATCAGTGTTTGTTGAACAGACATGGCAGGATTTGCAGACTAACTTTGTCAAAGCCCGAGAGTTTATCTGAATCTGACACAGTTCAGCACTCGTTTTTTCCTGATTCCCACCAGTGATGCCGTTCCGGTCTCAGGAGGTCCGTTTGCCATTTTCGTGCTGTGCGATTCACTGGAATTGAGATACTCTGGATAGGCCAGCCGGATGATCGTCAGAAAATGTTTCTGCGATAACGGACTGATGGAACCACAAAAAAAGTGTCCTGCGAATGATGCTACTCCGCTAAGTTTTAGGGCTAACAGAGCACATGTTTCCAAATTCGCTGAGTCCAATTCCATGCTTCGACACAGATCATTGCTGGTTCTCACCACACCGGTCTTTATCCTCGTTCTGATGACCGCCATTGCCAGATCGACGGAAGGCGGAACCGGGATTGATGTGGTGAAGTCTGTTGATGAATCAAGCGAATCCTATCGCGTTCCCGTTGATATTGCCTGGCAGCGGGATCACCTGTTTGTGGCCAATTCACGCTCCGGCACTGTCAGTAGAATTGAGCCGACTGCAGGTCGCGTGACGGCCGAATGGACCATTGCAAGATCTCTCAGCGGAATTTGTTATTGGCGTGGTGAACTACTGCTGCTGGACGATCACTCTCATCGGCTCATCCGCGCAGTGACACAGCCACCGTCAGACGAGCTGCAGATCGCCGACACAACGCTGATCTTGATTTCCGGCATGAATCAGGTGGCGTTTCGCACAGCCCGACATCTGCCATTCGAACGATTGAAGACGGGCCGGCGACCAGAATCCATTTGTCTGGATGACACTCAGCAGCGAGCTTTCATCGTCAACCGTTTTGATGATTCCGTCACGGTCATTTCATTGGCAGGCGAATCGCCTGTGGTGGAATCCACAATCTCCCTCGGCAAGAGACGTTCGCTGTCAGCGGCCGAGCAGGGCGAGCAGACATTTTATGATGCGTCCGTTTCGCTCGATGGCTGGTTCAGTTGTCATTCGTGTCATACGGACGTTCATACAAATGGCCAGCGAGCAGACACGTTTGGCGATGAAGACCGGGGCGCTCCGAAGAAGGTTGTTTCGCTGCTTGGCACGGCATCAGCGGGACCATGGGCCTGGAATGGCAGCAAGGCACAACTGGAAGAACAGATTAAAACATCTCTGATCATTTCGATGCAGACTCAGATTGAAACTGAGGAATTGCCGATACCGCCCCTGGCGGCTTACCTGCAAACACTGGAATCTGCGCCTTCATTGCGTGATGCCCGTGGGTTGCTGAATGCCGATCTTCAGTCTGCGAAAACTGAATTCGAACGGTCAGGCTGTAGCAGCTGTCATTCGGGCTCGGCGTTCACCAGTTCAGAGGTTTTCGATGTGGGAATCCACGACGAGATGGGCGAAACACTATTCAATCCTCCGTCACTGCGGGGCGTCAGCCAGCGAGCACCCTATTTTCATGACGGACGTGCCGCATCGCTGCAGGATGTTCTGAAAACTTCACACCACAACCCTGAGAACGGTCTGACTGACGACCAGATCCAGCGACTGACGTTGCTTTTGGAAAGTCTGTGATCCGCTTGCTCTTTTTTTGCGTTTGACGACTCTATTATGTCGCCGGACAAAATTTCAGGCCGGGCCTTTGTAGTCGTCCTCTGACATTCGTCCTCTGACATTCGGAGTCTGAACTGTCTGTTTCAGATCAGCATCGTGATTGTGAACGTCGTAATCAGGTCGCGTGTGAGCATGAAACTGTGTGAATTATGAAACTGACTCTTCGAAAAAACCTGTTCAACGTGTTGGCGTTCGTGGGCTTTGTTTGGCTCGTGTATCTGATCAGCGTGCCCTTATCCATGACTTCATGGGACCTTCGGCAATACGGTCTTGCGCCTCGGACGCTCAAGGGCCTGACCGGAATACTCACGATGCCGTTTCTGCATGACGGCTTCGAGCACCTGCTGGGGAATACGGTGCCTCTGGCCGTGCTGCTGTTCATGCTGGCGACGACCCGCACACATGCTCGCCGGATTCTTTTCTGTCTGATTGTTCTGGGCGGGGCTCTGACGTGGCTGATCGGACTTTCGAGTCCGGTGGTGGGTGCCAGTGGGCTGGTCTATGCGCTGACCGCGTACCTGATTACTGCCGGATTGCATGAACGCAAACCTGTGCCAATAGCCACGGCGGTGCTCATCGGCATTCTTTATGGCAGCACTTTGATCTGGAGACTTCTGCCGACTGCGGGAGCGAAGGTGGCCTGGGATGCTCATCTGCTAAGCGCCACCGCCGGGGCTTTGTTTGCTCATTTGACCTTGCGGCGGAAAGCATCAGAATCCCCCCGGGATGTTTCGGAAAGCCTGACGGCTATCCCCGGTCGTGAAGTGCCGATCCCTTAATCAGACTCGCGGATGAGTTGCCCCAGAAGTGTTCTGCCAGCGAGTGCTGAAAGAAAACTTCATCTGCGTGACAAATTCAATAGCCCGTGAGTCCGGAGCATGACGATCCGGAACCGTTTTTCCTGCAAGGCCATCAATGACATCTGACATTACGCTCACGACTGGTGCAAAGCTTCCTTCAGTTGGATTCGGGTTCTGGAAAGTAGATCGTCCCGCAGCGGCCGATGTAGCTCGTCAGGCGATCCAGGCCGGTTATCGCCATCTGGATTGTGCCTGCGACTATGGAAACGAAGTGGAGGTGGGGCAGGGGATCCACCAGGCGATTTCTGAAGGTCTCTGCAAACGCGAAGATCTGTGGGTGACTTCAAAGCTGTGGAATACCTACCACGCTGCCGAACACGCGCAGGCGGCCTGTCAGAAAACACTTAACGATCTCGGATTAAGCCAACTGGACCTGTATCTGATCCACTTTCCGATTGCACAGAAGTTCGTCCCCTTTGAGCACCGTTATCCGCCCGGCTGGTTCGTTGATCCTGTGGCGGAGAAACCCCACATGGAAGAAGTCCGAATTCCCATCAGCGAAACCTGGCGAGCCTTGGAGAAGCTTGTAGACGATGGGTTGGTTAAGCACATCGGCATCTGCAATTTTGGAACCAGTCTGCTGCGTGATCTGCTGTCGTATGCTCGGATCAGGCCAACCGTGCTGCAGGTTGAATCACATCCGTTTTTGGTTCAGGCCAAACTGCTGCGATATTGTCAGCAGGAGCAAATTGCCTTCACGGCATTTTCCCCACTGGGTGCCGCCAGTTACTACAGTCTCGGCATGGCCAGCCATTCAGAATCGCTGCTCGACAATCCCATTGTCCAGTGCATCGGCCTGGAAAAAGGAAAGTCGGCAGCCCAGGTCCTGCTTCGCTGGGGTGTTCAGCGAGGAACCTCGGTCATTCCAAAAACGTCGACGTTGGAACGAATGAAAGAGAACCTGAACATCTTTGACTTTGAACTTTCGCAGGCCGATATGGATGCCATCAGCGGACTGGATCGCGGCCGTCGGTTCAATGACCCAGGCGTGTTCTGCGAAGCTGCGTTTAACACGTTCTGCCCGATCTATGAATAAGATTCCGAATTCCGCTCGTGCCTATCTCCACGTTCTGAGATTGTTGTAACTGATCAGGCTCTGAGCCCCGAGGATGCCGAAGAAGATCATCATGAATTGAGGATCCGGCTGAAGACTGAGTAATTCATTCGCGTAGCGTGCGGGAAGGAAAAACAGAATCGCTGGTGGAACAACAGGATTGTGGCTCTTCATACAATATGCGCACCACAGCGCGACCGCAACGGCGCATCCGATCGAGATCTGAAGTGTCAGGGCAGTGGTGTCTCTGCCGCGGCGGCCGTAATGATTGACCAGCGATGCCATAATCTGTCCGCCGTCGAGGGGAAGCACCGGAACAAGGTTCATCAGGTTAATGATCACGCCGGCGAAGAGCATCATGCGGAAGAAATGATTCAGAGCGGGAAGCCGATCGAACAGGTCCGGAAAAAATTCCTCAACCAGAAGTCTGGAAATGAAAACCATAGCGGCCAGGGTTAGTCCGGCCAGTGGACCGGCGGCCAGCGACCAGATCTGCCGCCAGGTCGACAGCCGTGTGGACGTGGCATAACCGCCCAGAAAGTACAGCACGATTTCTGATGGCCAGCCGTAGGATTTCAGAACAAGGGCATGGCCGAGTTCATGAACCAGCACAGACAGGAAGATGCTGATGATTCCCAAAGCCACCAGGTCAAGTCGCTCGGGGTTCCAAAAAATGATGGCTCCGGAAAGCCAGAAGATCGGATGGATCCGAATAGGGATTCCAAAGCGATTGAAGTGGATGTCAAAGGGAGTATCCCCAGCCATACCAAACATTGATGAGTTCCTGAGCGAGGTGGGCAGGCGGTTGATTAGAATCCAGCTGCAGCAAAGAGTTTCTCTGGGCACAGTAGAGTGTATTACGTCGAAAGGATACAGTCTTTCAGGCTCGTGTCGAACAGCTCATTGCGTGTCGTACCGTTAGTAAAGCATGGTCTCGGGATTCGGGAAGAGCGAAAATTGGGCAGTTTATTTCGCATCATGATGGATCTGCCGCTGTTCCGGAGTGTTCTGCGGCCGATTTCTCGCGTGCTGGTCGGGCTGATTGCCATACCAATTTTTCGCTTCATCATGCGCAGGGTTTTTCGACTTCAAGACCTCGACAAGGAACTGGAAAAGGACCTGGAAGAATGGTTTCGCGGGGCTCTGTTGCTGCTGGCTGCCACCGCCAATATGGAACATCTGCTTTTCGGCTGGATGCAGAAAGTCGATTGGCTGGATCGAGCTGACTGGCTGACCATGGGCCTGCGTCTGATGCTTGCCATCAGTGTCATTGAAGCGATGCCCGATCAGGAACTTTTTGCCGTCCTCCATCCGGGTCCACCCAAGATGGAAAAAGGCAAGAACGTCCTGGTGCAACTGTGGACAAAGAAATGGAAGTTTCTGAAGGGGTTTGCCTGCCGCCATCTGAATCGTTCGTCGCCTGTTCTGGCGATGATGTGTGCCATCATTGGCTCTCAGCTGCCTTCCATGGAGCAGTACGAAGACGACATGTACCGTCAGAAGACGTTGGCCGCATGGGCTTACTGCCAGCAATGTTCAGCCAGTTGCCCTGTGCAGACCGCCATTGCCATAGATGCCATTCAGAATATGATGCCGGAGCTGAAGAAAGAAGCAGACCTGCTGGTTCGCCAGCGAGAACGCTGGCTTGTAGGCTGGGTGTGCTATCTGATGGCGATTACTCAGTACCTGATCATCGGACTGGTGACGTCGCGCGATCGAGCTCTGGATGTCTTAAGTGAATTTGATCGAGCTGTCGCAAAACGCCGGAATGAACTCATTGAGGAGTTCAAACTGGAAGGCAATCTTCCAGCGGACTTCGACCCTGCGACTCATCTGCACCAGTTGCCGAAACGGTCTGAGTCGGCCGCTTCCACAACTCCGACCATTCAGGGTTCAACAGACGAACGGCCTCTGTCCAAAGAGTGATCTCCGCAGCATTCACGCGCATGCCGGTTGTTGATTTGATCGTAACCCGCTGTGTCAGCGAGGGATGTGTGGCTAAGAACGCAGGCAATTCAATCCCTCACTGACGTTTCGGGTTTTGAAAACCCATTCAATCAAAAAAACCGCTTACGTTCGGTGGCGCGAGGCAGTTTGTGACGGTGACTTCAACAGACGTGATGATGGTCCGACATTCATCACGTCATAAAAATTGACCCCGTTGGGTGCGAAAACTTGAGTTATTCGTGTAACCTTTTGCAGAACCTGCCAGTCCTTCCCGCCAAACTGTACTCTCCCGTTCTCTGTCTTTTACTATTGCTCACGGAGACCTTCCGATGTTCAGAACTTTCGTATGCGGCTTTCTTTTGCTTGCACTCGCAATCACTGGTAGTGCTGATCTTCAGGCTGACGAACCAAAATCCATTCGAATTGGAATGATCGGTCTCGACACTTCCCACTGCCTGGCATTCGCAGACCTGCTGAGCAAAGGCGATGCGGACCCTCAGCTTGCCGGATGCAAAGTTGTTCTGGTTTATCCCAAAGGTAGTCCGGACATCGAAAGCAGCGTGAAGCGAGTGCCCGAATATACAGAAAAAATCAAGGCGATGGGCGTTGAGGTCATTGACGATCTGGATGCCATGATTTCTCAGGTCGACGCAGTGCTGCTGGAGACCAACGACGGACGGCCTCATCTGGAACAGGTGATCCCTGTGCTCAAGGCTCGCAAGCCTGTTTTTATTGACAAGCCAATCGCCGCGTCACTTGTTGACACGATCACTATTTTTGAACTGGCAAAACACTACAAGACTCCGGTCTTCAGTTCGTCGTCGCTGCGTTTTTCAACAGCCGCTCAGGCGATTCGAGGCGGCTCGATCGGCGACGTTCTGGGCTGCGACACCTATTCTCCCTGTTCTCTGGAACCAACCCATCCAGATCTCTTCTGGTACGGCATTCATGGCTGTGAAACACTGTTCACAATCATGGGACCAGGCGTTCAAACCGTGGCACGAACTCAGACACCAGGAGCCGATGTTGTAACAGGCACATGGAACAATGGAAGAATCGGAACGTTCCGCGGGATTCGCAACGGCAGTTCGGGCTACGGCGGGACAGCATTTGGAACAAAGGGGATTGCTTCCGCCGGTCAGTATGATGGCTACAAGCCCCTGGTCGTTGAGATCGTGAAGTTCTTCCGCTCCGGCGAACCGCCTGTCAGTGCCGAAGAGACCACCGATCTTTACGCCTTCATGGAAGCGGCCGACGAAAGCAAGCGTCGCGGATTTGTTCCGGTGAAGGTTGCCGAGGTGACAGCTGCTGCCACTGAAGTCGCCTTGAAGAAAGTGGCTGAGCTGACGAAGAATTGATTCACGCGTCTATTCAGACCGAATTCCACCAAACGCAAAGAAGCTGCCGAGGCACAAAACACGGCAGCTTCCAGCGTTTTTACTTTGAGCTGAAATGCTCAATCAGTGACGGTTCATACCTACTCACGCGGTACGTCGGCCTGACAGCGATCACACGGAACAAGAGTTCTTGTCAGGTGTCCGTCCCAATACTGCTCCACAATGAAGCAGTCGTGACACCGAGTTGCTTCCTTACAAGTGTCGCAGGATTTCGGTGATCGACATTCATCACCCTCCAGCTGGCATTTCCTGCAACGGCAATTGTGCCGAGCAAAAACCTGCGGATGCAACGGAATACCGATCGTTGACACGCAGTCATTGCATCGTGGATGCAATGGAACTCCAATTGTCGCAGCGCAGCTGGAGCCTGATCCACGCAAAGGCGTCAGGTTTCCATTTTCACAGTCAGAACAGCGTGACTGCGGCAGAACGTGATGTCCATCATGACATTCACAATCCTCACTGCAGAGGTCTGTCTCCGCGCAACCAAGCAGAACAGGTGCCGGAG
>JBDNHX010000541.1:0-14592 GCA_041688565.1 Planctomycetaceae bacterium | reverse complement strand
TTTTCAGTTTTCAGTTTTCAGTTTTCAGTTTTCAAATCTAAAATCCCAAATCTCCCCTACCATCCCTGCGTCAGGCCGCACAGCGCATTGTTACGTCCCTGAATTTTTTCGATCAGCTGATTCAGCTGCTGCAGTTCTTTCATTTCTGGCCGAGAGGACGGACCGCCGTGAGGCAATGCGGGTGGCCGTGGATCGGCTGGCATTGTGTCGGAGGCTGACATTTTTGTCGGCTGCGGTGCAGGCATCGCCGGTGCCACCACAGGATCTTTTTCAGCTCTGTTCGCCACCGGATGCTGACCGGTCCAGCGAAAGTGCCAGACCAGGCCAACCAGCAGACTGGCTGCCAGCACCGCTGCAGCAATCCTCAGCCGATCCGCCCAGCGCCCGTACCGAACCTGGCGCCGCACATCGACAAGCACACGGTCCCGCAAACCACGCGACAGTTGAGGCATAGAGGCCACCTCGCGAAGCAACTGATGCTCCGGCAACAGGGGTTCTGAAATTCTTCGGATTGGATCCGTCATGTGATTCACATGTCCGTTTTGAAAATAAAAAAAAAGCAGGATTTCAAAATCCCGGGCAATGAAGTTGGTCGAAAAGAAAGGTAGTTATCACAACCCGACGCGTCAGCGAGGGATTTTGGGCAAGCAGCCGAACAGCCAAAATTCAATCCCTCACTTACGTTTCGGGTTTCGAAAATTGAAAACGTTCTACTTAACAAGTGGCTCCAGACTTCGCTGAAGCTTCTCCATCGCATATCGATATCGGCTTGCCACAGTGTTCTGGGACAAGCCCAATGCGTCCGCGATCTCTGCAAATGTCAGATCTTCCCAGTGCTTCAGAACAACGACTTCATACTGAGACCTCGGCAGTGCGTTCAGTATTCTTCGCACACTGTCGGCCGTTTCTTCCTGAACCATCTGAGCTTCCACAGTCTCCTCACCAGAACGTCTTTCGGCCGCTTCCTTGCCCACGCCCCGTCGCTTCTGAATGATGCGAAGCGCTTCGTTCCGCACCGCTCGAATCAGATACGGCCACGGAGCATCCGCGTTAGCCAGCAGGCGAGGCCGAAATGCGATTCTGGAAAATGCGCCCTGCAGAGCATCTTCCGCGTCCGCCTGGTTTCCCGTGACTGTCACAGCAAACCGAACCAGACGCTGAGCCGCCAGGTCGAACATTTCTGTCAGCGCGCGTTCCGGCTCCTGCGTCAGCCGACCGACGCAGACTCGAAAAAGAGCCTGAAATTCTAATGCGTCTGAATTGTTCACGGCATTGTCAAAAGTCGGGACACTGGCCAGTTTGTCTGCCGGAATTGGAAATTCTCAGCCGGGAAGATATTTTCCCGCTCTCAAAAGGAACAGTGCATGTACTTTGTTCAGTAATATTGCGATCAAAAACAGATTTCACTCGGTTTTTGACGCGTTCCTACTCGTTGGCCCTGATATTCCGTGGTTTTCAAATTCCATTGAAAGGTTTCTTCCGTGTTTAACACCGTGGCCGTCATCGGCGCGACTGGTGCCGTTGGCCGAATCATTCTGCAGCTTCTGCAGGATCGAAAATTCCCCGCCAAAACATTCCGCTTCCTTGCTTCTGCCCGCAGCGCCGGCCAGCAGGTGGAGTTCAACGGCACGAAAATCACGGTGGAAGAACTGACGCACGACAGCTTCAAGGGCATCGATCTGGTCATCGCCAGTACGCCCGATGAGACCGCGGCTGAATTCCTGCCGTCTGCTGTAAAGGCCGGTTGCAAGGTGATCGACGAATCCGGTTTCTGGCGGATGAATCCCGAGGTGGCTCTGGTGGTGCCGGAGATTAATCCGGAAGCCGCTTTGAATGCGACAGGAATCATCGCCAGCCCGAACTGCTCAACCACGCAGATGGTTCTGGCTCTGAAGCCACTGCATGACGCCGCAAAAGTGAAACGCGTGATCGTCAGCACCTATCAGGCAACCAGCGGTGCCGGTCTGCAGGGAACAGCCGATCTGATCGATGGATCGAAGGCGGTTCTGGAAGGTACTGACTACAAGTATCAGGTCTTCCGCTACCCGATCGCGTTTAATGCGATCCCCCAGATCGGCGGCTTCAAAGACAACGGATACACCAGCGAAGAACTGAAGATGGTTTACGAGACTCGCAAGATTCTCGGCGACGAATCCATTCAGGTCTGCGCAACGTGCATTCGTATTCCCGTTTCCAACTGCCACAGCGAAACCATCAACGTCGAAACCGAACGACCGGTCTCCGTCGAAGAAGCTCGGCGACTGTTCGCTGCAACTCCTGGCATCACCGTCGTCGATGATCCCGCGAACGGCCAGTACCCGATGCCGTCCAATTGCGATGGCAAGGATGACGTTTTCATCGGCCGTATTCGCAAGGATATGTCCAACGATCACGCCATCACGTTCTGGTGCGTCTCTGACAACCTCCGCAAAGGCGCAGCCACCAACGCCGTTCAGATTGCAGAACTGCTCGCAAAGCATCAGAAGTAATAGGGCGCACGCAAGCAACAGATTTTCTTCGGGTGGGTCCAGCGTAGCACCAGCCCACCCCGTGCGACCCGTGGTTGAAATGCGTTTTTTTTCTATCACGGATCACACGGATGACGGAACGCAGGGGCTGATTGGTTGTGGGGATTTTGCTGCGCGCGCTGTTTGCGTGGACGAAGTCTTACCGTACGCTGCGGAGCAGGGTGTCTCGAGCGATATCGCGGCGGAGCATATCGAATCGCGCCGCGTACTGCTGACGTTCTGCACTGGCCTGAATACGATTCAGCTGCGGCAGGAAACTGGAACGTACCTCACCGGCTGCATTGGACTCACGCTTCAGTGCATTCGCAAGCCATGGGCCGTACTGGCTGACCAGAGTGTCTTCGGCAGACGCAAACGTCTGCGCGGAACCAGGATCTCCCTGACGCGCACAGCGACCGACCAGTTGCCTGTCCATACGACCGGACGTCTGGCTTTCCGTCACAATCACATGCAGCCCACCGCAACGCACAACGTCTTCATGAAGAGCAATGTCAGTGCCTCGCCCCGCCAGATTTGTGGCAATCGTAATCACTCCTGGCTGCCCGGCCTGACTGACAATTTCGGCCTCGTCAGCATTCTGTAATCCATTCAGCAGCTGCACCGCATGACCACGATCCGTCAGTCTGCTGGCCAGAAACTCGCTGTCGGAAATGGACCGCGTTCCGATCAAAATTGCGCGGCCGAGTCCGCGAAACATCATCGCGGATTCCAGAATCGCCTCATTCCTGGCAGCGCTGTTCGAAAAAAAACGAGCCGGGTAGAGGATGCGTTGTGAGGGAACTCGCAGAGGAATCTCTTCAACATTCAGGCTGTAGACATCGTGCAGTTCGCGCTCACATCCGACCGCCGTGCCCGTCATGCCTGAGAGGTGTTCATACAGGCGAAAGAATCGCTGACGTGTCACCTGAGCGACCGAAGTTTTCTCCGCCGTGACGTTCAGATCCTGCGAGGCCTCAATGGCCTGATGCAAACCATCCTGCCACGAACGGTCTTCGAAGATGCGGCCGGTGGTTTCATCCACGATGCGGACTTCATTTTCCTGAATCACGTAATGGACATCGCGTCGGAAAAGATAACGAGCCCGCAGGGCCTGCTGCACGTAATCGGTCCACGGTCGAACAAGCTGCAGCACGGGAATGGCAACATCCGCAGCATGGCAGCGACGAACACCGGCTGCTGTCAGAACGACTCGCCCGGTCGCTACATCCAGCAGAAACTCTTCGTTCCGCTTCAGCTCCGCGGCCAGCGCTTTTGCTGTCAAATGGGCGTCCGCATCCAAAGCTGTCTCCGTGGATCCGAAGCTAAGCACCAGCGGGGAACTGGCATCGTCGATCAGCACGCTGTCCGCTTCATCGATAACGGCAAACGTCAGACCTCGCTGCATCGTCAGTCGTTGCGAAGGCGTGGTATGTTCCAGCTGCCGCAACAGCCGCTCACCCAGACGATCCTGTGCTTGCTGACGCAGTGTGAGCTGATCCCGCAGGTAATCGAAACCAAACTCATGGCCGGTGCCGTAGGTGATGTCGGCGTCATACGCGGGAGTTTTCTGAGAGGCGTCGACTCTTTCCGGCAGCAAAGCCACCGTCAGCCCCAGAGCGCTGGCCACGGTTGCCGCGAGCTGCTGATCGCGTTCCGCCAGATAGGTGTTTGGTGTCACCACATGCACACCTCGGCCAGTCATGGCGAGGTGCAATGAGGCCGCCAGAGCCACAAACGTTTTGCCTTCGCCGGTCTGCATCTGCGCGATACAACGGCGCGACATCGCCATCGCCGCAAGCAGCTGGACGTCGTAAAGATTGAAGTTGCGGGTTCGGCGGAGAGCTTCACAGGCGAGCGATAAGCCGGCGGCCAGAAGATGCGGCTCCGCGGGGACATGACCGCGGGCCAGCTCGCGACGCACCTGATTGACTTCGGCGATCAGCTCGGATTCCGTCGCTGACTGGAGAGTTTCGGCAAGCGCCCGGATATGAGGAATCAGCTCCGCGGAGGTTGTTTTCGCCAGCGTCTTCTCGTCAGAACCACCAAACGTCGATGTGGATGCCGACGCGACCCGTGGGATGCCGCGGGAAGCGGTCGATGAATCAGTATCGCTCGGCTTTCGTCCAAACATGGCATCTCAATCGCGAGCAAACAACGGCGACAAATGGGCAGTCAATTTTTCAAACAAACTCAGAGGCTCGAACAAAAGCGGAACAGGCACTCTTGTTGCGTCATTTTTCTGAGCATTTTTCGCAAGATGCCGGAGCCAGTCCCAGTTTTGTCCGGCGTTCTTAGAATCCGTTTCCGAACGAATGACCGCCGATCTTTGTCTTTGGAGCCGGTGGGTTTGAGGTCTCCAGGATGTTCGGAATGCTCACGGGTTTTGTGCGCGAAATCGGTGCGGCCACAAGAGTCTCCGGGGCAGTTGACTTCGCCAACAATCCGCCTGGTGCTCGAACCACGGGGCGAGCCGGCGTGTTCTGAGCTGTGCTGGCTGTGCGTCCTGTTATGACATGACCGTCCAGGGCCGCCTGCTCAACGCGTGTCTGCATCCATTCAGAATCCTGATTGTTCAGTTCAGGGACGTCGTGGCGAGACCTTAACATTGTGCCAGTGGCGCGTCGCAGCTGAATGATTGAGAGAGCGTAGTTTGTCTGAGCCTGAGAGAATGCTGCTTCTTCATCGGCGAGTCGCTCGTTGCCGTCCAGAAGGTCCTCAAGCAGCAGCATCGACGATTCTTCAACCATCGGCAAAACGTCAAAACGATCCTGCAGATAACTGACTTCGTTTTGGGCGGCGAGCATGGCCTGGTATCTTCCGAGCAGCTCACGCCATGACGTGTCGACTTCGCGGCTGGCGATTTCCACTTCCGTCAGAGACGTTTCCACGGTTGTCCGGAAGCTGTTGATGGCTCGCTTCAGTTCCCACTGACGCTGTTCCATTTTTGCTTTGGCCGCGCGATTCCCCAGCGGCACCTCGAATTCCATTCCGACGGTATAACCGGGTCGTCCCTGAGTGAACTGGTTGTTGAAGGAATCAACGAACTGCGCTTTGTTCTCCAGTCCCGCTACGTAGGAGCTCACAATAAAATCGAGCTTCGGCAGCAGCTCGCTTTTGCTGACACCCATGCGGACACTGGAGGCTCGCATCTGGCGAATGGCAAAAGAAATATCGGGCCGATTCACCAGCGCAGTTTCCAGGGAATCGCGGAGTCCAACAGGCGATTCCGTCATGCACGGCATTTCGGTCGGTGTAAATTCTACCGGCCCGCCTTCCAGCATTTCCGGATCATTCACAAGCAGGCGCAGCTGCGATTCGGCATTGCGAATGTCCGTCACGGCACGCTGCATCCGGGATTCCGCACGTGCGACCGCAGCACGGGCTCGCAGAATCTGACGAGGAATCGTGTCCACCTGGTTTCGGCCTTCGAGCGTCTTCATGACATTCTGAGCAGCGGCCAGCAGCTTCTGTCTCTGAAGAAATTCCGCGCGAGCTCGATAGAGTTTCCAGTAGGATTCCGTCACGCTGTAAAGATGATTCTGCAGTTCTGCCAGCGTTTCATCGCCGGCCGAGCTTGCGCTGATTCGCGCCAGCACGATCTGATTCTGGTTGTAAACCGTCCCGGAACGACTCAGCACCGGCTGCCGAAAACTGAGCTCCATACGTGAAGTTGACTGAGCGTTCGGCAGCAGAAATCGTGAGTTGTTGTCCTGATAGCCGAACTGTTGTGACAGCCGAACTTCACCGCCTGTGGATGTGCGACGCTTCAAGCCGCCGGATGAGACCGAATGATGGTCGGTGAAGCGATTGTCGTTGTTTCCTGTCGTCAGGGTATTACCGATCGGGTCGTTCAGGTCATCGTATTTCGAATCCAGAAACGCACGCCAGTCGAAAACGGCCTCTTCCTGTTTGACCACACGCTGCTGGACTTCCGGATCGGCCTGCAGCACCTGCACCTTCGGCGAATGCACCAGCGCCTGTTGAACCAGGGATGTTACGTCCACGGCCAATGTCCGCGGAGCAATGCCGGCTCGCTGCTGGACCATGCCATCCCACCATGCGGCAAAGTTTTCAGGCATGATCACCGAAGGAGCCGGCGTCGGAGACTCTTCGATGCCGCCGGGCAGCATGCCGGTTCGACCGAGATACGGGATGATCCACTGAGACCCATCCGCCTCCATGTTGGCTCGGAATCCAGACGTTCCGGGACGCGCGTCTGACATGTTCAACGCCGGAGCCTGAACCGACCGCTGAGATGGGTGCGCTGGCGGCGATGAAGCAACACCGGGACCTTGTGTGACCGGCTCAGGAGATGACAATGGTGTCGACAGTTCTTCATGGTTCAGCGGAGCTGGAGAAACACTTCTTTCTGAGGAGCCGGGATTCGACGGCACCAGACCATCTGCTGTCTGAACGGGCACTGCAGGAACGGGAGACCTGGGCGATTGAGCATCGGACTGTGCGGCCGGGATCGACAGATCTGGAAATTCCCCATCCTGCCACGTGGTCGGTCGAGTGGGGCCCGCGCCAGTAACAGCCGTTGCGTTTCGTGAGCTCGAAGTCGTTGGCGAATTGCTGGCATGCGGAAGGTTGGCAATTCCGGAGGCCTCAACAAAATTATTGCCGACCCGTCGCTGCGTCGAACGAGGCGCGCAGAGTCCCGAATGGCCAAAGTTCGCGGAAGTTTTCGGAGCGGCCGCTTGACTGCCGCTCGCTGTTCTTGAGACCGCCGTACGCGCGGACTCGTTGATCGATTGAGGCGCACTAAAAATTGGGGTTTGAAGAACGGCACGCTGCTGTGTTGCTCGGGCGCGTGAGGCCGTGATCGGACGCGCGGCGGTAACCGGGACGGGGCGAGAAATTGCCCGGGCGGATGGTCGGAAAGGAACTGAAGCAGCGGCGGAGTCTCCGCCGCGAGGGACAATTTCGATGCCTGAAGACTGGCTGGATTGAGCCGCCGGATTTCCCAGGAATGTGTCGGAGGTACCAAACTGCGCGGCAGAAAGCAGCAGGCCGGTTGGCAAGAACGCGGCCGCAGTCACAACAGTGACGGCGGAGGTCGCGAGAGCCGCCATTGCGCGATGTTCCCGCAGACATCGGCGGAGCCATTCAGCCAACGGGCTGCGAATGGCAGCCGTCTCCTTTTGCTCGGTTCTGTGTGTTGGCTGTATCATGGACGGCGTCAAATTTAGATGAAGACCGATGGCCAAAAGCCACGAGCTAGTGACCCTGCGTACGTAATCGCAACTTCAGCCAGAATCGTCACAGGCCGCAAATTCCGATCACAGAAATGTTGGTCGTCCCGGCTGCTTCGTTCGGACAAAGTAATACCAACGTTTCAAATTTCCCAAATTGCCAGGTCGCAATATAAGCGGTTTTCATGAGGCGTTTCCTGCCGGAGGGCCCAGTCAACGAAACGACTGTTTCACCAAAATCAAATGCATCGATTGGGTGAGCTAGTTCATTTGCGGAATCATGGCTGGGTGCATCCGACCCTGCGGGGAATGTTGTAAGTTAAAGAATGCCACAGTCTGCCGGTCGTGGCCGGCGTTGCGCTATGTAACGAAGACACACGGATCCTCAGTATGTCCTGGTTCGAGCGATTAGTCGGATCTTAACCATGGTGTTTCATCGCCGAAAACTCAAAGATCGCGTTCAGTGCCTGGTGGACGAGGTGCTGCATATGCTGCAGCAGGAATCCGCAGGGGTTGATCTGACCTGCCGTCCGGTCATGGTTCAGGCTGCGCGCCTTGAAGACCGCATTCTGATGAGCGCTTCGCCCGTGGCCATGGTGGTGGATGCGGTCGCTGGGATGTCGGATTCCGACGCGTCGCTGATGGAATCAGAAGCTGCTGAATCTTTGTTCGAAGCGACGATTCTCGAGGAAGACCGGGCCGACGATTCACCATGGAGCGAACTGTCGACCAACGCGGTTCTTGATGACCAGGCTTTTTCTTTCACCGACGACGATGTTCAGGTCACCGACCCAGATGCGAATTCTGATGGGGATTCCGCCAGTGTTCGCGGGCCGGAACTGGTCGTGATCGACTACCGCGTACACGATGCTGATACTCTTTTTTCTGAACTGTTCCACACGGATCGCGACTTTCGAATTCTGCGATTGGATTCCGACACGGATGGCATTTCGCAGATTACTGAAAAGCTTGAGCAGGTCGGCAACGTCTCGGCCATTCATCTGCTCACTCACGGTCGCGATGGAAGTCTGGTGGATACGCAGGCCATTGAAGTCACCGTCACGCCGGTCAACGACAACACTCCGATAATCACAAGCAACGGCGGCAGAACGACAACGTCCATCAGCGTGGCCGAGAATTCAACTTCCGTCACCACGGTCATCGCCACGGATGCAGACCTGCCGGCGCAGACACTGACGTACTCCATCTCAGGCGGAGCGGATGCCGCTAGGTTCACGATCAATAGTTCAACGGGAGCCCTGAAGTTTGTCTCTGCTCCGGATTACGAGACACCCGCCGATAGCGGAGCCAATCGGGTCTATAAGGTTGTCGTCCGTGTGAGTGATGGAACGCTGACAGACACCCAGGAGATTGCCGTTTCTGTCACTGACGTCAACGAACGTCCAGTCGCGAATGCTGAGTCTTACTCTGTCAATGAAGATACCCCATTGACGATCGGGGGGTTGGGAGTCCTCGCCAATGATGTGGATCCCGACAACGATGCGTTGACAGCGGTTCTGATAGATGGGGCGAGTCACGGAAGCCTGACAACGAACGCCAACGGCAGATTCGTCTATCAACCGAATGCAGGCTATTTCGGAGCTGATTTTTTTACTTACGCTGGTACAGATGGCGTCCAGGTCGGAGCGACAGCGACAGCATCGCTCGACATCATCGCTCCCTTTTCGGGCACTGGCGGCTCTGGATCAGGTGGCAGCGGAGGCTCTTCCGGATCCGGCTCATCGTCCGGTTCGACTTCGGGGTCCGGTTCGAATTCTGCCAGCGGCTCCTCAGCGCCCGGGGGGACTGGAGCCTCAGGCGGAAGCACTTCATCTCAGACGTCGGGCGGTACGGGAGCGCAATCACAGTCAACAGGTGCTGGTTCTTCCAGCCCTTCGAGTGCCGGGACACCGCCTGGAACAAATGTCATGACTCAGGTAACAACGGCAACATCAGCATCAGCATCAATCGGTGATGAGGACGCGTTGATCGGTCTGTACAATCAGAAAGTGGCGGCGGCAATAGACATTCTGCAGATCAAACCGTCGATCTCAGACGGGAGCATTCGACAGCTCGATCGAGACGAATCCAGACGATCCGATTCAAGCGATACGTTCGCGAAAGGCCGCAACCTTTTCTATTCGAACTGGGATTCCCGAAGTGAGTTGACAACACTGGAACTGCAGCGACAGCAGATGTATCGGGATCTCTCTGTTCAGGCCAGCGAACAGGTCAGCTTCTTCGAGGAGAAGTTGACTCGAAATGTCCGCCTGGAAGGCCGAGTCGTAGGTTCAGTGGGAGTCGTCACGACAGGGTTCTCAGTGGGATACCTGATCTGGGCGGTTCGCGGAGGAATGCTGCTGTCCGGTTTCCTGTCACAGATCCCGGCATGGACGCTGCTGGACCCGCTGCTGGTGATTGATGGAGATGGCAAAGATGATGATAAAGAATCGTTGCAGACAATTGTGGATCGCCAGCAGGCGAAACTGAATACCGACGCGGTACCGCCGGATCCGGTCGAGCCAGTTGACGACTAAGAACGCCTGACAAAACTGGGACTGGCTCCCGTATCTTGCCGAGAAAGATGACGCAAGGAGGGTGCCTGTCCCACTTTTGTTAGAGCCTCTAAATACGCAACTGGCGATCTGCTCCTCCTGCTTGCCTCCTTGACTGACTGGTTAAGAATATGACTCTTCTAAAAAATATGACTGCGGCATCCCGGATCAGCTTCGGCCTGGTGTGTTCGATGATCGGGCTTCTGATTACGTCCAGCTTTGTGGGCCTGCTTCCGGACCAGAATGTTGAAATCACTCAGGGACGCGCCCAGCTAACAGAATCGCTGGCCTTCAGCACGTCGGTCCTGCTGACGAACAATGATCGTTCCGGCATTGAGATGATTTTGCAGAACATAGTGGATCGCCAAAAGGAGGTGCTCGGCATCGGTGTTCGACGTACGGATGGAACGCTGGTGATTGCCGCCGGAGATCATATTCATCACTGGCCGAGCGAGCTGGGGGACGAATCCAATAATCGATTCATGCAGGTTCCGCTGTCTCAGGCAGATGGATATATCTGGGGCAAGCTGGAGGTAAGTTTTACACCGCTGGATTCCGGGCGTTGGTATTCGTTTTTCGAAAATCCTCAGATGAAGCTGATTTCGTTCGTCGCCTTCTTCGGCTTCTTTTCGTTCCGTTTGTTTCTGAAATTTGTTCTGAAGAGTCTTGATCCATCGCGAGCTGTTCCGCGTCGTGTTCGAGAAGCACTGGATATTCTGAACGAAGGTCTGATGATCGTCAGCGTGGATGACAGGATTCTGCTGGTCAATAACGCGCTGGCTCGCACGGCCAAGCGCTCGGCCGACTCTCTGATCGGCCGAAAGGCCGGTGAGATGAAGCTGAAACGAACCGACGACAAAACAGAAATGCCCTGGACCGAATGCGGTGCAACGTCACAGCCTGTTTCCGGGGTCACGATGGAGTTCGTGGATCCGCAACGGAATCGCCAGATCTTCAAGGTCAACTGTTCTCCGCTGTTTGGAAATGAAGGTACGATTCGCGGCGTCATGGTTTCGCTGGACGATGTGACTCAGCTGGAGAAGAACAAGATTGATCTGCGCGTGGCCAAAGATGAAGCGGACGCGGCCAACAAGGCAAAGGGCGATTTTCTGGCCAACATGAGCCACGAAATTCGTAACCCGATGAACGCGATTGTGGGATTCACCGACATCCTGCGACGTGGTCTGGAAGATTCAGAAGCCACACGCACAACGTATCTGGATACGATTCATGCCAGCGGCACGCATCTGGTCGAACTGATCAACGACATTCTCGATTTTTCCAAGATCGAAGCCGGAAAGCTGGATCTGGAAATTCGCGAATGCAGCCCTTATCAATTGATGACCGAAGTGGTGAATGTGCTTCGCATTAATGCCGAACAACAGTCGCTTGGTCTTTCGATCCAGGTAAACGGAACAATTCCCGAAACAATTCACGCCGACTCCACACGCCTGCGACAGATCCTGATGAATCTTGTCGGCAACGCTATCAAATTCACCGCGGACGGCAGCGTCACAATTGTCGCCTCGATGCTGCACAACGATGGTAAACCGTTCATTCGCTTCGAAGTCCGTGACACGGGCATCGGGATGACGAAGGAACAGATGAGTCGCCTGTTTCAGGAATTCATGCAGGCGGATTCGTCCGTCACTCACACGCTCGGCTTGGCAAACTTCGATCAACAGCGTGCGGGCAACAGAAATTTCCTGGACGCGCTGCTGAACGAACTGCCAGGCGTTCCGGTAGAACTACGTGACGCGGAACTCAATATGTCTGGGCTAGTCAACAGAAACGTGGCCCCAAAGATTCGCAGGCCGATTCATTCGACTCTCCCGATGGAGATTCCGGAGTTTCGAGAGATCGTGGAATCGTTCGTGGGCATCATTGCTGACACAATGAGAGATCTGCGAGTCGCTCAGAGCAACATGGACTACCAGGAGATCCGCGAGGTGGCTCATCGTCTGAAAGGAACAGGCGGAACCGTTGGCTTTAACTCCTTCACGGAACCGTCCTGTAAACTTCAACTCGCCGCTGAAGAGCGCGACGATCACACCATTGACGCGATGTTGGCCGAGCTCGAAGAAATCAGCGGCTGCATCGAATTGCAACCCGAACCTGCGTCGGTGTGAGTCAACGTGGCAACTCTTCAAAACGCCGCATTCCGTCTTCACCCGTAAATCGGGCGCCAGAATCGCGGCAATCCTGGAATCTGCTGAGGATACGTTCAGGTTGACTTGAGGAAAGCGGCTGAATTGCCCACGATCCGGCACGGAACTGGCTTCCATCGCTTTCGACTGGGAAATCGGTTGTGTAAGAAGTCTGAACAAGCAACGACGTTATAAGCAGGGTCAGGGAAATGGGCGAGAAAATTTGTCGCTGGGGAATTTTGAGCACCGCGGGCATCGCAAAGAAGAACTGGGACTCCATCGCCAATTCAGGCAACGGTCAGGTCGCAGCGGTGGCCAGTCGAGCGGTCGCGAAGGCTCAGCAGTTTATCGATGAATGCCAGGCATCCGCTCCTGTGGCTCACAATGTCGATGCCGTCGGAAGTTACGATGAACTGCTGAATCGATCGGACATCGACGCGGTCTATGTTCCGCTTCCGACCGGCATTCGCGCGGAATGGGTCGTGAAAGCAGCTCAGGCCGGCAAGCATGTGATGGTCGAAAAACCGTGCGGCGTCAGCACGACCGATGTTCAGAAAATGGTGGACGCCTGCAGCGTGTCGAACGTCCAGTTTATGGATGGCGTGATGTTCATGCACAGTGCTCGCCTGGAGGCCATGCGGAAGGTTCTGGATGATGGCAAAAGCGTCGGCGAGATTCGTCGGATTGCCAGTCAGTTCAGTTTTTGTGCCGATGAGTCGTGGGTGCAGAGCAATATCCGAGCCAGCAGTCAGCTGGAGCCGGCCGGTTGTCTGGGGGATCTCGGCTGGTATACGATTCGCATTATTCTGTTTGCGATGAAGTATGAAATGCCGATCGAAGTCCGCGGACGGATTCTGAACGGCGTCAAGCGAGCCGACAGCTCCGACGTGGTGCCGATGGAGTTCCAGGGTGAGATGCACTTTGCCAACGGAGTCTCAGCGACATTCTTCAACTCGTTCCGCACCAACCATCAGCAGTGGGCTCATATCAGCGGCTCAAAAGGCTATCTGCAGGTCAATGACTTCGTCCTGCCTTACTTTGGCAACGAAGTCACCTTTGACGTCGGGAATCATAAGTTTTCTGCAGATGGCTGCGACTTCGTGATGGAAAAATTCCTGAAGACGCATCAGTTGCCCGAGTACAGCAATAACACAAAGAACGCTCAGGAAACCGCTCTGTTCCGCAACTTTGCGGCTCTGGTGCTCAGCGGTCAACGCGATGCCTTCTGGCCCGAGGTGGCTCTTAAGACGCAGCGAATTCTGGACGCCGCCCTGACTTCTGCCAACAGCGGTTGCGGAGCTGTGAAACCGTAGAGGCTGTTCACGCAGGGCTGTCTCGGTTCCGAAAAGAAGGATGTCGAACAGTCGTGGGCGTGTCTTACTGGCACTCCGGCCATCAAATTTCGTACACTCTGGACGTTTCCGGGACGTTTTCAAGCCCATTTCAATCACTCTGTTGATTCGTGGTGACATTACATGGAAGCTCTGTTTGATCTTTTCAGCAGTCTGTTGGATGTTCTCCGGTCGTTGCTGAATGTTGTTGTGAATCTCGTCCGAGTCATTCTGCCGTGGCTGCCGCTGCTGGCGTGGATTGGCTTCTGGACGTTCGCGGTCAACTGGGCCAAAGCGTTTCCGATCCTGCGACGAGGCGGCATGATTGGCGTCTTCCTGCTGATGTTTGTGACCGTTCTGGTCTGGGGCGCAGTGGCTCCTCCTGTCGATGGCAATCATATTCTGTTTGGTCTGACGGTCAGCAATTACGCTGGCAAGTTCATCTACGTCACCATGCTGACCTGCATTGCACTCCTGTGCGGTTCAGCGCAACTCTCCGGCGCGTTCGGCAAGCTGACGGAATTCCCTGAGGAACCGGAAGAAGATGCTCACGGCGGACATGGTCATGATGATCACGGCCATAGCGGCGGCCACGATCACGCAGGTGTTGCACACGCTCATTAGGACAAATTTTTGATGTTCGTGGTGCATGCAGCACCTTTGCGGGTGATCGCCGGAAAACTTTTTGGTCGTCGCATCGAGCATCTTGCGATTGTCCCCTCTCCACTGTGGGGGAGAGGGCTAGGGTGAGGGGTTTGTGTTTCTGTTTTTCTTTGCTGAGTATTTTGCGGTTGCAGGCTGAGCCCCCTCATCCGGCCTAACGGCCACCTTCTCCCCCGCGGGGGAGAAGGACAATT
>JBDNHX010000540.1:0-13984 GCA_041688565.1 Planctomycetaceae bacterium | reverse complement strand
TCCCTCACTGACGTTTCGGGTTTCGAAACCTGAAAAGTCGCAACTTCAAAACGCGTCACCGAGTGCTGGAATTGACGCCGCTATTCTTCCATGATCATGATTTCCACTTTTCGAAAGTCGATCGGGTGGCTTTCTGACTGCAGGGAAATCGTGCCGCCCGTGATCAGCAGGTCGTCGCCTTTAATCAGCTTCTGAGCAGACTCGTCGCGCTTATCCAGTTGCGGCTGGTTGTATTCCAGAACAACTTCCCCGTCGATCAGATGACGAATGACGTCTTTGTTATGGACTTCCGTCTCCACGGTCACCCATTGCTCACCGTGAAATGTTTTAGACGAAGAGTTAATGCAGTGTTGCAGCTTCAGTTCGCCGCTCATCACCACGTTCGTACCGGGTGTGCAGAGATTGGATGTCGTGCGAGTATCCTTGCCGTTTCCGCCGAGCATCTGAACTTCAATGGACACTGGAAAATCCTGGTCTTTGGCCATTGTCGCCGGATCCTGTCCATGAACCATCACGCCGCTGTTGCGAATCGCCCAGCCGGGACCGCCCGGACATTGATCGCCAACAAAGCGGTACTCGATGCGCAACCTGTAATTTGAAAAACTGTCTTTAAAAAACAGATGCCCGAAGCGTTCCTCAAACTTTTCATATCCGGCACCGTTGTACCTGACTTTCAGCAAGCCGTCCTCAACGCGATAGGTGTTTCCAAAGTTCTCCCCGAGTTCGCAGAAGCGAATTTTGGGCGTCCAGCCTGTCAGGTCTTTGCCGTTGAAGAGAGAAATCCATTCTCCTTTAGGATACTTGCCGTCGGCAACTTCCGGCTCAGCGCCTTGAGCGGTTGAGACGAACAGCAGGCAGACGAAAGGTGCTGACAGGGCCAGCAAGAAATGTTTCACGGGAATGCTCCTGGTGGGAAAACTGACGATGGCACGATGAACGGTTCCGCCAAAATCCGGCGATTCCGTTGCCTGCTCAGGAGACTACAACGCCTCGGCAATTGCAAGCGAACGCCTGCTTTGGATGCGTCGTCGTCGTCGTGCATCGTGAAGGCGAAAAACGATTCGCGATCTTCCGCTGGCTCAGGCAGAAACCCAGCAGACTGGAATCCAGCGGCGGGCGATGGTACACAGGACACCGGCTGTCGTACCTGTCCACGACGGTCCCCACTTTCAGGACTCTGATATCAGGATTCCACCGATGACAAAAGACACCTCTTCTCGCCGAAGTTTTCTTACATCCTCCGCCGTGGGAGCCGCCGCAATTCTGGCAGCGCCTGCGGTTGCCACCGCCAGCCGAACCAGCAATGAAGTGATCATCGGGGAAGGCGAACACAAATTCCGTGTCAATCACGCATTTGCTCAGCTGCCCGATAAATATTCCTGGCAGACGACTCATAACGTGGCTGTGGACAAGGCCGGCAATCTTTATGTGATTCATGAAGGTCGGCGAGATCAGAAGGATCATCCGTCGATTTTTGTCTTCGACTCGACCGGCAAATTTGTAAAAGCCTTTGGAGCTCAGTTTCAGGGTGGCGGCCACGGGATTGAAGTTCGCGACGAAGGCGGAACGGAATTTCTGTATGTGGCCGCCTATCAACAGGTCAAGGCGTTTGCCAAGCTGACTCTGAATGGCGATATCGTCTGGTTTCGTAAGGCCCCAATGGAGTCGGGTTTATACGCTGCCGGTGAAGACACTTCGACAGAACCGACGTGGACTCGGCAGGGATTTCTTCCGACCAACTTTGCATTCGTCGACGACGGCGGCTTTTTGCTTGTCGACGGTTATGGCACGTTCTGTATTCATCGTTATGACAAAGATGCAAAATGGATCAGCAGCTTTGGTGGCGCCGGTGACGGACAAGGCAAGTTCAACACGGCTCACGGCCTGTGGGTCGACAATCGAGCGGGCCGGGAACCTTCCATCGTCGTGACCGACCGGGCTCACGATACTCTGCAGATCTTCACGATGGATGGACAGTACAAGGAAACTTTGACCGGGTTCGGTTTGCCAGCGAACATTGATACCTGGAAAAATCTGATGCTGGTTCCCGAACTGAAGTCGTGTGTCACTTTGCTCAATGAAAAGAACGAAGTCGTGGCGCGTCTGGGCCGTGCTGTCGAACGACTGAGCGAAGTGGAAAACCTGCGTGGCAAGCCTGATCAATGGAAAGACGGCCAGTTCGTTCATCCTCATGACGCCTGCTTTACGCCAAACGGGGATATCTTCGTAGCCGAATGGGTTCAGACCGGTAGAATTACAAAGCTGGAACGCGTTTAAGCATCGGTCGAGCATGAGTCATCATGCGTGAAGTGATGCGATATTCAGCCGAGCCCCTTCAGAATCCTTTGTGGTCTGAATGAGGGCAAGGCAATGCGGCGGGCCGGCACGTGATCCAATGAACGACCGGCCGTCTGCAGCACTCCGCGATCATGAAACGCTTCGCTCAACTTTACCAGGAACTTGACGAGTCGACAAAGACGACTCGCAAGGTGACTGCGCTTGTCCGTTACTTTGGCGACGTCGCGGCAGACGATGCGACCTGGGCGGTCTGGTTTCTATGTGGCAATCGCCCGCGACGAGCCGTTCCGGCGGGCAAGCTGCGTGAATGGTGTGCGGAAATTTCCGGAATTCCCGCGTGGCTGCTGGAGGAGACTTATGACTTTGTCGGCGATCTGGCGGAAACGATCGCACTGTTGCTTCCGGCGCCGCAGTGTTCGTCGACGGGAACGCTGAGTGAGTGGGTTCAGGATCGTCTGCTGCCTCTGGTGGCTCTAAAGGAACCGCAAAAAAAAATGGCCGTGATTACGGCCTGGCAGGAGCTTGATCGGCGAGAACGGTTTGTCTTCAATAAACTGCTCACCGGCGGATTTCGAGTGGGCGTTTCCCGGAAGCTTGTCGGAAAAGCGTTGGCCGAATTCAGCGGCGTGCCAGCGGATGTCATCGCCCATCGACTGATGGGCGAGTGGAAACCAACGGCCCAGTTCTTTGCCTCGCTGCTTTCTCTTGATACCGAAAGTTCCGAGGTCTCACGGCCCTATCCTTTCTGTCTGGCGAATTCTTTCACTGTCGAAGATTCCAAAGCGGGCTCATTGATTCAGGAAGAACCGCCAGTCGTCATGATGGACCAGTTCGGACCGACAGACAACTGGCTGATGGAATGGAAATGGGACGGCATTCGGGCTCAGATAATTCGGCGAAAGGGCCAGACGTTTGTGTGGTCACGTGGCGAAGAACTGCTGACCGAACGTTTTCCCGAAGTGGTTCGCGAGGCCGATAGGCTGCCGGACGGAACGGTTCTGGATGGGGAGCTGGTGGCCTGGAAACGCGGCCAGGTGCTGCCCTTCGCCGATCTGCAGAAACGGATTACTCGCAAGACCACCAGTGCAAAGTTACTGGCGGATATGCCGGTACGTTTTCTTGCCTTCGATGTAATGGAAATGAGCGGCCTCGATATTCGTTTGCGTCCCCTGCACGAACGACGGCCTCTGCTGGATCAGCTGATGTCCGAGCATGCGGCCGACATGCAGCAGACAACGGCGAAATCCACAGAGACAACAACTGGCAAACGGAGTCGCGTTCGCGAAGGGTTGAGTCCTGCGACGGTGCCCATGGAAAATGCAATCGCCGGTTCTCCGGTGTTACAGCCTTCGACGTGGGATGAAGCGGTGCGGCTGCGACAGACCAGTCGTGAGCAGCGTGTTGAGGGCCTGATGGTGAAACGGGCGGATTCTGAATACGGAGTCGGGCGCGTCACAGGGCTGTGGTGGAAGTGGAAGATGGACCCGTGGCACTGCGACGCGGTCCTGATTTATGCGCAGCGAGGTCACGGTCGACGGGCCAGCAAATTCACTGATTATACGTTTGCGGCCTGGGACAACGGTCAGCTGGTTCCGTTTGCAAAAGCATACTCCGGTTTGACCGACGCGGAGATTCGCGAAGTTGACAAGTTCATCCGCGCGAACACGCTCGAACGTTTCGGGCCGGTGCAGAGCGTCAAAGCGGAGCTGGTGTTTGAGCTGGCTTTTGAAGGCATGCAGCTTTCCAACCGTCACAAGGCCGGAATCGCAGTGCGGTTCCCGCGAATCGCTCGCTGGCGTCGCGACAAGAAAGCGGAAGAGGCCGACACACTTGAAAATATCCGCAACCTCGTGAAACCGCTTTCTGAGCCTGCAATTCAGAGTCAGGAAGGCGCTGCGAAGAAGGCGCCCGATCGTCACTTGGGAGGACTCTTCGCCGGGATGGACGACGATTAAGTTTTGAGTAGGAGTAGTTTGCTAAAAACGTGAATTTATTGACCGGAATCGGGCCGCTGTGCAAAGGCGATATGAACCCCCGAGTTGAACTCGGGGGCGTTTGAACAATGCCACTCGATTTGACAAAGTAGACGTCACTCTCCGAGTGACGAAGGCCGCAGAAGGCGGCCCAGGGCATTCATCACTCGGAGAGTGATGGCTACTATAATCGCAATCGACTGCCATTGGGCGTTTGAAGGCAGTTGGGGAGGAGAGGAACTCAGCCGCCGGAATAGAGCGGGAAGTCGATGTAACCTTTCGCACCAACAGGCCAATACTATTCGGCCATCAACGCATTCGGGAGCCGCTCCGCACCGGAGCGTGCTCGCGTCATAGGAGCCAGCGCGATTCGTTTCTGAAGAGTCAGATCACCCATTTTGAGTGACGAAAAAAGGCTCACATCGGACATCAACAATTCTCCAGCATGTTAATAATTTTTGGATCAGCGAAACCGGGCCGCTGTGGAAAACATCCGGGCGTCACGATTTCGCTAACATGAAAACACTCCGCATCAGCAACGACTATGCTTCCGTCATCGTGGTCTCAATCATGCTCTTAGCAAAGCTTTCGTAAGCCTGCCAGAACTGTCTCGCCATGGAGTCCGGGAACACATGAAAATCGCCGACTGCGAGGCCCTTGAGAATCGCATCGGCCACGACGGCCGGAGGTTCTGCAATCTCCGTAAGTCCGGCACTGTCGGCCATGTCAGTCGCAATTGGACCGGGATGGACGCTCATCACGACAGTTCCCTGTTCGGCCAGCTTGTCGCGCAGGGCTTGAGTGATCGAGTAAGACGCGGCCTTGGAGGCGCAGTAAGTCGCAAAGTCCGGAAAGTTCTTGATCGATACTACAGAATTCAGCTGGACGAAAGCGCCTCCGCCGTTTTGCTTCAGTACGGGAGCAAACGCCTGAGCAACTCTCATCAGGCCTTTCACGTTGATGTCTATTTCGAAATCCAGAGCCTCGAAGGCATCGGCTCCCATCAAATTTGCGGCTTTCAAAACGCCTGCGTTATTGATCAGCAGCTGAACATCTTTCGCAACAGCCGCAGCGGCCGTAATCGTTTCCGGCTTCGCCAGGTCCAGCGGCACGGCGATCACGCGACCACCGGAGGAAGCCACGAGGGCTGACACGGAAGCCGGGTCTCGCACGGCGGCGTAAACCTTGGTGGCTCCAGCAGCCAGAAGTTTTTCCACAATCACTTTGCCGATACCGCGATTGCTTCCGGTCACCAAGGCTATTTTCCCGCTGACATCAAATTTCATCTTCAGGTCTTTCGTAAATGGATCTTACATGGTTAAGAGGATGGATGATTGAAAGCACGACTTTGCGAAACTGATCATTCTTTTGCTGAAACTTCCTCGGCAGACGTGCGAGCTTTCTCCAATAGTCGACTCAGTTCTTTTAGTTCAGCGCGAGTCAAATGGCCGATCATGTCACGATGCTGATCGGTCATTGGCTGGTCCATTCGCTCCAGAAGCAGGGATGCTTTTTCCGTGAGCTCCACATAGACGACTCGTCTGTCATCCGTGCAGCGTTCGCGTTTGATCAGCTCCTGCTTTTCAAGACGGTCCAACAACCCGGTCATTGCAGGAACAACCTGAATCATGCGTTCTGAAATCTCAAGGCACGGAAGCGGTTTCCCTTCGCCTCTGAGAATACGAAGCACGTTGTACTGAGACGGCGTCAGATCGTATTCACGCAGCAGACGACCGAATCGATTTTGAAACTGGTCGCTGGTTCGCAGGATGTTCAGGATGGCCTCCTGCTCGGGCGAATCAAACGGCCGTTTCTTTTTCAATTCCAGCTGCAGTTTTCCCGGCTGATTTCCCATGTAAGTGGCTCCTTCACAAATACGTTACATATAATCTATCGTCACGTAAAGTGGTTTCGTTTTAGGAATTGAAAAATTCAATCCAACATCCCGGTAGCGGACCGCGTCAAACGTTTCGGCGAACTTTGGCGTTTTGTTGGATCGCTGATAAGGTTATGCGTGCAAAAAGCCTTGGCGGCTTCCGCTACGGTTAAGCTGATCCCCAAGCGATGCCCAAAGCACTCGAACTGGCTGTTTCGCGCCATAATCTGTGCACATTCATACAGAGAAAAGTTCTGGACAGTGGCAAACGGTGTGCGGTGGGTTGTTTTTGGGGTGCTTAGAGCGTCAAATAGAGGCCTGCAACACACCCCGCCCCTTTCCGCGTTGCCTCAGGCATCGCCGGCGTCTCCAGCGAAAATGTTCAGGAATGAGTCTGATGAGTTCGTTAAAATCGGCCTCCGGAGCGGCTCAGTCGCCTGTCGAAGGTCAGGATCCCCCCGGTCCGGCAACCCCGCGAAGAAGCATTCTGGTCCAGTTCATCACAGCCGTAATCAGCTTTGTCATCGTGGCCATCCCGGCGACTCTTGGCGGCCTGTTTTTTTTGGACCCGATTCTGCGGAAGAAAAAGGCCGCTGCCGGGGGCAGTGCCGATGAGCTGGCAAAAAAAGATGAAACGGGTTTTATTCGGCTCGATATTACAAGAGAAGCCGTGCCTGATGATGGAACACCTGTTGCCATCACGATCATGGATGATATCGTCGACGCCTGGAATCGTTTTGAGAATGTGCCGGCCGGAAGCATCTGGCTTCGCAAGGTCGGCGACGGCCCGATCCTCGTCTTCAATTCGATTTGCCCTCATCTGGGCTGTTCAGTCGATTTTCGTGGCGCTCAAAACGACTTCTTTTGCCCATGCCACACGAGTTCTTTTACGCTCGACGGAAAGAAGTCGAACGACATCCCGCCGCGCGACATGGACGCTCTGGAAGTTTCCATGAGAACCAAAGGCGTGGACGATCCCAATGGAAATGAAATCTGGGTCCGCTACCAAAAATTTCGCAGCGGCACAGCAGAAAAGATTTCTGTCTGACGCGTTTTCACGACTCAAGGCCCAAACCAAATGGCCCGCTTTTGTCAGATTGCCGAGTCCCTGATTCACAACGCAGCGATCCGGCAGCAGCGTGTGTTCCTTCTCTGGGTCTTCTTCTGCAGACCGATACGATTTGCGAAAGTGAAGTTCATCGGGGCGGCGGTAAGAGGCTCATCAGAAGCAATGAGGGTATGGCACACATCTGCAATCTGGCTGTGAGCCCTCTTGAAAATCAGCATGTACAGAATTCGAAAGTCTTAAAACAAGATGAACGCAATAGTCAACTGGCTGGACAGCAGAACGGGTTTCCGCGACCTCATGCACGAGGCTCTGTACGAACGTGTGCCGGGAGGAGCCCGCTGGCGCTATGTCTGGGGCAGCACGCTGGTTTTCACATTCACGCTGCAGATGATCACCGGCTTTATGCTGTGGTCGGCCTACAGCCCCAGTACTCGCACGGCATGGGAAAGCGTGTACTACATTCAGAACGAAATGTTTCTGGGGTACATCATCCGTGGACTGCACCATTATGCGGCTCAGGCGATGGTCGTGCTGATGGCCATCCATCTGATTCAGGTGGTCATTGACGGAGCTTACAAAGCTCCTCGTGAAATGAATTTCTGGCTGGGAATTGTGCTGATGATGATTGTCCTTGGCCTGTCTCTGACCGGTTATCTGCTTCCCTGGGACCAGAAAGGTTACTATGCAACGCAGGTCACAACAAACATCATGAGCGCCACTCCGTTCGTTGGACCGGAAGTGCAGAAGCTGGCCCAGGGCGGCGGCGATTATGGGCATTTGACGCTGACTCGTTTCTTTGCAATGCATGCCGGAATCCTGCCATCCATGCTGGTCGGATTTCTGGTTTTGCACATTTACGTCTTCCGTCGTCATGGCCTGAAAGTGCATGACGAAAAACATGCTCCGGACACGACCTTCTGGCCGGATCAGGTTCTAAAGGATGCCGTCGCCTGCCTGGCGGTGCTCGCAGTTGTGCTCATGCTTGCACTGTTCAGGCCAGCGGAACTGAGCGCCCCGGCGGATCCGGCGGTCAAGTTCGATGCAGCTCGCCCGGAATGGTACTTCCTGTTTCTGTTCCGCTTCCTTCGGATCCACGCTGTCGATTCGCTGGGGCTGACGTTTGGAGCCATCATCGTCCCCGGCATCATCATGGGCATCCTCACCCTCATGCCGATCACCGCGCAGGTGCTTGGGCGAACGGGCCACATTCTAAATAAAGCGTTTATCTGGGCCATAGGGGTCGGCATTGCAGTTCTGACGGTGTTGGCGTTTTACGAAGATGCCAACGATCGTCCCCACCAGGCGGCGCTGGCAGAAGCGCATCGCGATGGACAGCGAGCCATCGAGTTGGCATCCGGTCCGGATAAGATTCCAGTGGACGGTGCTGTGTCGTTGCTGCGACGAGACCCGTTCACTCAGGGGCCACGTCTGTTTGCGCAACATTGTAAAGCCTGCCATCGCAGCAACGGGCACTCGGGGCGAGGCGATTTGGTGATGGAAATGGGAACTGACGGCAATCTGGTTATCGGGGTTCCAACGGCCGCGGATCTCGGCAACTTTGGAAAACGCGAATGGATGACCGGCGTCGTGATGGTTTATTCCAATCACTTTGCATGGTTGAAAAACGCCGGCTGGTACAAGACTGCCATGGAAAAATCTGCCGCCGGAGAAAGCGTTGAGTTCCTCAATCCGGAAAGCTCGGAAATGGCCGACTGGACATCGGGCAACATGGAGTCACTGAAGTCTGCTGAGAATTCCGAAAACGTAAAGGCACTGATTGAGTTCCTGGCTGCAGAAGCCGGACACAAGCAGACAGAATTCGATGCGGCTCTTGTGGAGAAGGGGCGAAAGCTGGCCACTGAAGGCAACTGGGCGGGAGCCTTGAGCGGCACCTCGTGCAAACAATGTCACGACACGATCGGCGATGATTTTCCTGCCGAACCGTCAGATGCCGCTGCCAGCGGTTACCCAACCATGGCAAAGTATGGTTCTGCAGCGTGGCTGAAGGACTTCATTCGCCATCCAGGAGCCGCTCGGCATTATGGAGCGAAGAATCAGATGACTGCGTCCACACCGGAAAAACTTTCCGATCAGGATCTCGATCTGCTGGTTCGCTGGATGACGGGAGATTATTCACCATCCACCGTCCCCGACTATCCCGATCAGCTCAGCGTCGTTCAGGAAGCCATTGCAGTTCCGGCAGCCCAGGCTCCAGTTGCCACCACTCCCGCAACACCCGCGGCCGCAAAACAGGAGTGAGGATGGATTATTGAACTGGAATTCCACCGGGTGTTGGATCGTTATGGGGCAGTGAATTTTATCGAAGTCGTGATAATGCATAACGGCCACATCGCCACACAGGGAATCGAAAGGCTCGCAACGATCGAGCATCTTGCGCAAAGCGGCAGAAATTGCCGGCCGTGCGAGAAACTGTCGTCACATTGCAATCCCGCATACGAACAACGGAAGAGGAAAAGGTTGGTAAAGAGCATGTGAACGGGACCCGCGTTGACAGTGTCACTCGGTTGTCCAATAATCCCATTCAACGTGAGCAACGCAACTGATTCGGCAATGTGCGCTGTTTCTGCAATATTTCCCGCCCCGACTTACGGTTCTGGATTATGGCAGTGGTGGTTTGCGATGACTGGGACCAAGTCGAGCGGCGAGGCTGCAAAGGTTGCACCGCATATGTATTTTCCGCCGACACACGAAACGGGAACGTCTTCAGACGTTTCTTCGATGAGTATTCAGAGGAGTGAGGGTAATGGCTGGCAATTTGCACGAGTTTACTGACGCAAACTTCAAATCCGAAGTTCTGGAATCAGCAGAGCCTGTTCTGGTCGACTTCTGGGCTCCATGGTGTGGCCCATGCCGTATGCTGATGCCAACCGTCGAACAGCTCGCTGGTGAATATGCGGGTCGCGTAAAGATTGGCAAAGTGAATACGGACGACAATCACGAGACGGCCGCCAGCTTCGGGATCACCAGCATTCCGACGGTAATCCTGTTCAAGAATGGTCAGCTGGTCGACAAAGTTGTAGGTGCTCCTCCCAAGCAGCACTTCGTCAACATGATCGACAAGGCTTTGACATAACCAGACGTCACCGTTTTCCGGGCAGGTCGTGGAGGCCGAAAAGAATTCGGCCTCCGGCTTTCCTGGTGGATGAGTAAGTTTCTTTGTGAACTCCGACAATCGTCTGTTGAGAGTTCACTGCCTGTGGTCTCGTTTGGGAAAGGAGTCCCGAACATGCTGGACAACTCTGTTGAGGATCTGACCGCGTCAGATGCTTCGGGGGCTGGTGCAACCGCATCCGAGCAATTGGCGGCCGTTCAGAAAGCCGAACGGGCCGAATTGAATTCAATGGCAGGGGAATCCGAAGCCCTGCGAATCCTGCTGCAGGCTTCTGCCGCGGCTGAATCGCTGCAGGTGCGATTTTCCGAGCTGCACCAGCGTCGTGCGGAAATTTTGGCCGACCAGAAGCAACTGGAAGCCGAACGTCGAGCTTTCGAAGAGCGGGCTCAGGAATTTGCCACGCAGGTTGCTCACGATCGAGCTGACCAGCGGGAAATGATGGCGGACCTCGAACAGCGACTGAGCAAAGTTTCGCAAACAGAAGAGTTGCTCCAGCGGCACACGGCCGAGCTGCGTTCGGCCCAACGATCACTCGCCGAGGAACGTGTGATTCTGAAGCAGTCCGTGCGGGCGGAGCTTGATGAAGATCGCATGAAGCTCGGTCAGGAGCGTGCCATTTTGGATGCGGAGCGTGACCGCCTGCGGGCTCAGGCAGAACGTGAACGTCAGGATTACGCGGATCGAATTCGTCAGGCCGACGAAGAGCTCAAGCAGGAAAAACAGCGACTTGGCGAACGGGCTCGGGAAGACCTGACTGCCGAGATCGTGCTGCTGAACCGCCAAAAGGTCGAATGGCAGTTGGCGCATGAACATCAGCTGCAGGAGATTCAGCAGCAGGCTGACGACCTGCAGCAGCAGCGCGAACTGTTCGGCCAACAGGTGGAAGACGAACAGCAGCGGTTGCGTGAAGAAGTCGAAAAGAAGCGTCAGGGGCTGCTCACCGAACAGAACAACCTTCAACGCCGCTACCGATTTCAGTTTGAACATCTGACGCGTGCGAAGGAAGACCTTGAAGTCGAGCTTCGCGAATTTCGACGTGAGCAGCAGATGTTTCGCAGTGAGCGGCTGCGATTTCTGGAACAGCATCGTCTTCGATTTCGCCAGCTGGAACAGGTGCGTCAGTTGTTGACGGATCGAGAAGCATCGATTGGCCGCGAGTCGCGAATTGTAGAAAGATCTCGTTCGGCCGCGTTGTCGGATATCGAACGACAGCAGCGTCGCAGCGAAGAAGAACGCGATGCGATTGTGCGCGATATCGAAAGTCGCCAGCGGCGAGTTCGTCAACAGGAACTGGCGATGGCCGATCTGGCCGCACGGCTGGAAGATCGGTCTCAGCGTTTGAATCGGTTGCGAGCGGAACTCGATCAGACTCAGTCGGAGATTCTGGAGCAGCGGCTGGTGATTGAAGAATCACGGACTCAGCTTCTTCGCGACAGCATTTCCCCCGACGTCGCGCGGGCTCGTCTGGAACAGGCACGAGGCGATGTCCAGGCCTTCTTCGATCGCTTGCGCATGCAGATTAACGCCGATCGGGACAAGGTTGAAGAAGCGGCCAACGAAGTTGCCGAACGTCAGCAGCAGTTCCGACGCGACCGGGCCGAACTGGAACAATGGTTCGCCACACGCGAAGAAGAATTGTCAGCACGCACGGCGGATTCCGTTGTCGACGATCAGCGGGAAAGCATTGCCGCGCTGCAGTCTCAGATTTCCACCCTGCAGACACGCTGGCAACGCGAACGTCTGGAAGCTGAGCACGCGATTCGAGACCTTCTGGAGCAGCTGACATCACGCGAAGTCAAAACCATGGACACTGCGCCTCCGCAAAGCAGTTCTGTGCGGGAAGCAGCTTAACGCACTGGCGATTGTGTTCGTTCTGACGCACGGTCAGCAGGCGTTCTAACTTTGCCACTCCGATGGAACGTGAAAACTCCCGGTCGGCCAGAAGAGTTCATTCATTGAAGGGATCTGACCGGGAACTTTTCCAGCGGTTTTTGTCTGGAGGCGCGGCAATCGGCTTCCGAAAGGCGCCATTGGTGGTTCCGTGAGGAATTTCCTCTGGAATCTGCGGCAACCCCCACACGAATCGAAGTCCGTCTGTTAACTTTCCGCCGACAGTTCGGATAGAAATGGAGGGATTTATGCAGGTTTTAAGGATTCGGCGTCGCATGTTTACTGTACTACTGACAATTATATCCACACTGGCCGTAGGGGCAACTGGTCTCTTTTTGCTGAGTCTGACAGCGGAAAGGCCAACTAACCTTGGAGTTCAGGACGGTCGACTTGCAGCCTGTCCTTCGTCACCCAACTGCGTGTCGACTCAGGCAGAAGATCGCGACCACTGGATCGCCCCGATCTCCGTGACCTCAACGGTTCAGCCGCCAATTGAAGTACTCGCGGAAATCGTTCGCTCGTTTCCGCGCACCACGATTGTGGAACAGTCAAACCATTATCTGCGAGCTGAATTCCGCAGCCGCCTGTTTCGCTTCTGCGACGATGTGGAATTCTTTTTTGAAGACGAATCAGATCGCATCCATTTGCGTTCTGCGTCACGTGTTGGCCACTCTGACATGGGCGTTAACCGAGACCGGATGGAAAAGATCCGTCGCCGTTTTGCGGAAATGACCGTTCGAGCTGACGCCGAATCGCCGAACGTCAATTTTCACCTCCGCCAGACCATGCCGATGATGACGGTCTCCCGCTGAGCCCCATTGGCTGATTTCTCCCCGCCAGCAACCGGTCGTACCTCGGAATAGTGAACCGCGACCTTCGAAACTTGCAATGTGGAATCCTTGTGGATACCTTCAAACCACTGGTCATTGAGATGGATAAGGGGCGTGGTGTGATGCCATGCAGGATCGCCTGCCGGGAATCTGGCTGTGGATTCGATTCTCAACCGAACGATATCGTGTTTCGCACAACATCAGGGCAGACCTGTGCGACGCTTCGTCGGTTGTTCAGCGGATTGCTCTTCGACGAGTGAAGGCTGTTTCTCAGTCCGCAGAGCTGGCATCACGCGTCGAGAAAGTTCATCGTTTAGTGACTCTGTTTAGTCCCTCCACTTGTCGTTTTCACAGATTCAGAAAGTTGCCATGAAGGGTAATATCAGACACTCCGTCGTTTTTTGGTGCTTCAACGTTGCCGGAGAAAACTGGGACATCGAAAAGACCTGCTCGATCTCAAAAAGTCTGGGCTGCGAGTCCGTTGAGATCTGCGGCCCGGAGGAGTGGCCGACAATTAAGAAGCATGGCCTGACGTGCGCCATCGCGGCCAATGGAATGCCGGGAGCTCCGTTTATGAAAGGGCTGAACAACCCAGCCTACCAGGAAGAAGTCATTGCCACGACGATGAAAACCATTGACGAATGTGCGGTGGTGGGTGTGCCCAACGTGATAGCATTCACCGGCTACAAGTGGAAGAACGCAGAAGACCCAGGCAGTGGTGAAATCTCACTTCAGGAAGGCTCCGACAATTGTGTGGCTGCGTTGAAGAAACTGGCGATTCACGCGGAGAAGAAGGGTGTCACCATTTGTCTGGAACACCTGAATACTCGCGACGGGTCTCATCCGATGAAGGGCCATCCGGGCTATCAGGGCGACGACATCGATTATGTGGCAAATATCGTCCGCCGCGTTGGG
>JBDNHX010000539.1:0-3233 GCA_041688565.1 Planctomycetaceae bacterium | reverse complement strand
TGTGTTTCAATCCTTGTTGTGATGGATTGGGTTCAAAGACAACAGCGTAGGTGGGACTGTTCCGGGCATCATGTTGGTTTCAATCCTTGTTGTGATGGATTGGGTTCAAAGACAACGCCACCTTTAAGGATACCCCATTCCGTATATCGAGTTTCAATCCTTGTTGTGATGGATTGGGTTCAAAGACATGGTTTGCCCATAGGATTGAGCCATCAACATTACTGATGTTTCAATCCTTGTTGTGATGGATTGGGTTCAAAGACAGCGATCTCATAACCGAATATCCTATCAGACAGACGTGTTTCAATCCTTGTTGTGATGGATTGGGTTCAAAGACAAGTCTATGCCTGTAAATCGTAATGGGATCAGGGTTTATGGTAAATTCACCAGGCGTCTTTTCTTTGTTTAAAACGCCGCTTCGGCTGCGGGATTTTGAAGATTGATCTGCAACGTACATGGATTTTTGTTTCGCAACGCCTTTCAGTGTAAGTGTTTGCGTCGTGGAGTTGTCTAAGTGCAAATACGTCGGTAACAGCAGTCGGCACAGTGGCTGGGCGGAGCTCGCCTCGGAAGATAGCCATTTTGAATCACATTCAGCATTTCCTTTAACACGTCTCCCACTTGCTGAAAGTCGGCCGGAGTGAATTCAATTGTGCGTACCGCATTGCTGCTGCGAGTATACACGACGAACCCTCTGCTAACAGCACATTGAAAATGCTCCTGAATGAGTAATGCATAAATCGCGGACTGGAATCGGAGCGTTCGATAAATGACACCGGGATCGCGGGCAAACTTGTAATCGAGCGGAGCGGCTGTTCCATCTTCGAAGAACAAAACCTCGTCGATACGACCTCGCAGGCAATAGCGTTCACTGACCAGACTCACGTCGATGCGCTTATCCACGGCATTCAGTCGCTTTCTGAGATAACTGCGATTGGTATTCTCGCGTGTCTCGTGCAGCGCACGGCCCATCTGAACCTTGGCGCGCCGTTCCTGAAACTCGGGCAGCATCTGGTATTTTTCGAACCAGGTGAAACGAGGGCAGTACAGATGTTCGAGTACATCGCTGACGGTCAACAGAATGCCCGAAAAGTCGAGGTCCATAATCGTTTTCACATAAGCAGAGTGTTCAATTCGTCCGTGACCAGTTTTTCGTCGAATGCCTGTCCCAGCAGACGCGCCTGATGGAAATCCGTTTTACACATTGGAAAGACAAAGATCCGATCAACGTTGGGATCAAGTTGCTGTTCCAGTTGCAACGTGAGTTGATCGACTTGATTACTGTTCAGGTCACCAAGAAAGACACTCTTTTGAACTCGGTACAACCCTGACCGAAGGCAGCACTTTGCGGCCTTCGTTCGCTGCTTGTCATCGCGAATGTCGTAGATCACCCAGGTGAGCATGCGGTTGAGTTTTCAGTTTTCAGTTTTCAGTTTTCAGTTTTCAGTTTTCAGTTTTCAGGGGTCGTCGTCGCGTCGTCCGTTGGGATGGGTTCAGAATTGGACTCGAAGTCGAAGACTTCGAGGTCGATTTCCGGCTCGGTGTCGATTCCTTTGAGAAGGCGGCCGGCCAGTCGCTGGCATTCGTAGGGAATGGTGTCGCGAATTTTCAGATTGCGTCGGCCGTAGCGGTGCCTGCGATCGAGGTAATCATTCAAATCCTGCAACAACAACGTGCGTCCTTCTTTATTCAGTCGAAAGCCATTGTCTTGTTGGTCGAAGAGTTCCGGATTGATTTTTCGAGCGGCGAACAGGTTGATACAGACGCGTTCCGCGTGGACTCGGAACAATTCCACCAGATCAAAGACCAGTGACAGTTTATTGTAGTTGTCGGTGTGCAGCAGACCGATGTACGGATCGAGACCTGAGATCATGCAGGCACGTTCGACCAGGTTGTACAATACACCGTAGGCGTAATTGAGCAGGCAGTTGAATTCATCTTTGGCAGGAGACCGACTGCGTCCTGTGAAACGAAATCTCTGGGGAAGAGCCAAGCTAAGTCCGCCGAAGAATTCTCGCCCCGCCACGCCTTCGAGCCCCATCAGAGTGCCTCGCAGCTCATCCAGTAACGTTCCTGTTGTCGCTTCGACAGAGATGACCATGCGATCGATCTTCAGCGCTGCCTGTTCGAGTTGTTCGGTGCGGTCGGGGCGCGTGCGTCCGAGATCTCGCAGGAGTGCGGCTTGATTATTGAGTTTTGTCTTCACCCATTCGCGAGCCAGCGTGACGCCTTCCTCGCGAAACGACGCTTCCAACTGTGCTCGACGCAGAGCGGCCGTTGACCCCGGACGGCCGTGCCAGAAGCGACCATACGGTTCGCCGACGCTGTCCAGCAGCACGATGTCGATGTGATGTTCGATGGCCAGGCGAATGACGTCCGTCGAAAGATGAACGCCCGTCGCCAGCAGGATGCTGTCCACTTTCTCCGGCGACAGCAACGCCTTGCGATCATTCGCCATGACCAGGAACATGCCATCCTGCTTCCGCAGACTGGTGCCAAATGTGTTCAGGATGAGCTGCATGGGTTTGGGCTCTTAGAAGATGAGGTTCCCTGGATCCGCGCAGGCGGCAGATGTGTGAAGCTCCGCACCATAAACTTCATCGTATTTCATAGCGCAGAGCGGCAGATCTTCGGCGGCGTCTCGGACTTTGAATTGCTGAAAGTACCAGAGCGGCACCTTGAGTTCGTACCTTCGCTGCGTCATGTGAGACGCGTTCCCGCACTGTTTGGCAAACTTGTCGGGGATTGCTGTCTGTTGGGCGTAATTTTCAAGGCGAGTCTTCAGCAGGGTGTGGGTTTCGTATGGTCGTGGTGAATCCAGGACTCCGGAAAGCTGATCCTGGATCCCTTTTGTTGCCCTCTGAATTCGCAGAAAAGAATCGTGGGTTGCAAGGTCTTTTCCCGCATACACAGATTCCACAAGGTCCAGAAGTTGCTGTTCAGTGAATTGGTTTCCTGAACCGGATTCGATCGCGTTCCAGGTTGCGTCCAGAACGCCGCTGGGCTCTCCGTAAATCTTGTCGCTGCCAGCTTCCGGCGAGAACACGACAACTCGTCCCGGTGTGCTTCGCCGAGGACGGTTGACTCGCCCGGCACGTTGAATCAATGCGTCAATCGGAGCGCATTCTGTGAGCAAAATGTCGTAATCGATGTCGAGCGAGACTTCGACCACTTGCGTTGCAATCAGTAACTGTGGTCTCCTGTCTTCAATTGCGGATTCCTTCTTTCGCCGA
>JBDNHX010000538.1:0-6022 GCA_041688565.1 Planctomycetaceae bacterium | reverse complement strand
GCTGTTTGTTTTGACGATCCACAATGAGACGACGTGGCTGAGCTGTCTTACGCGGGGAACAGGGGCCGTTGAATGGCAGCAGCCGTTGATTTTCGCCACCGATGATGGATTGAATCAGTTTCTGGAAGCGGCAAACCCCGCCGGTACAAACAGTGTTTGTCTGTTGTCGGGTGAAACCGTGGTTTGTTCACTTTCTTCGGGCGTATTGGTGGGCGTTCGAGCGACGGATGGTCAATTGCAGTGGGCGTCTGCGATTCGGGATGAAGCGGAACCTGACAACAGGCAGGGGTTTCCGCTGCCGATGAACCCGGACATCGAGACGGAAGAGGCGGTGGATTCACCTTGTGTGATTCTTCCTTCGGCAGCCCACAACATCGTTGTTGGCCTGGATAGCCAGTCCTCACGCGTGCATGGAATTGACACGACAAGCGGTCAGATCCTATGGAGCACTTCCCGTCGTGCTTTTGGGCCTGGCAATGTCGGAGGCAGTGCCGATTATTATCTCGCCGGTATCAGCGGAACGCAGGTGGTTCTGATTGGCGAAAGGCACTGTCGCAGTCTGGATTTAAAAACGGGCGACCAGAACTGGGTCGTGCAGATCGGCACGACGACCGGACGAGCGGAATGTCGTGGCAATCGCTGCCTGATTCCACAGGCAGATGGGCACGTGATGGTGATCAGTCTTAACGACGGAACAGCCGTGCGGAAACGAGTCGGTTTTCTTCCCGAAGGTGCGGCTCAGCCTTTTGGTTCTGTTGTCAGTGACGACGACCTTGTGTGTATGACCACGCCTGTTTCGCTGGTCGTGTTTCCTCGTGCTGATTCTCTGTTTCCACCGGTCGACGTTAACGATACAGCGGGCGATCGTTCTGTGGAAGATATCCAGCAGCAGGTACAGGCGCGTTTGCTGAACGGTGACGACGAAGCAGCCATCGCGATCCTGAAAGCCGCGATTTTGAAGGCTGGTGGAGATCTCGAATCGAAAGTGACGGAGCCGCTCGAAAGCTATCTTGGCGAACTGATCCTGCAGGACTGGGGAACTCAGCGGTTCGCTTCAGAAGAATCATCGGCTCAGAATGTGACGGCGCCACAACAGACGATTGTCAGTACCGAGTACACAGAATTACTGCCGCAGCTGAACCTGAAGCCTCAGCAGCTGCTGCGAGCTGCAGTTTTGTCGGTGCTGAGTCGCCAGGACTCCACGCTTGACGAAGAAGATATAGAACAGCTGTCTGGGTTTAAGGACTGGAAGCAGCCGGTTTTGGTAACGGATGAATGGAGCGTTCGCCCGGATGTTTTATTGAACAACGCAGGCAGGAACGCGGGCACGAAACTGGCCATTGCCGGCGATGATTTTGCGAAACTCTCACTGGTTCAGCTGCAGCGACTGGCAGAAGATGCCGTGCTCTTTCCACAGATCCTGAAGTCAGATCTGCAACGCGAGCAGCTGCTCACTCGGCTGGTCGAAATGGGCAGCTTCGCGGCAGCGGAATCCGTCGCCATTATGTGGCAGAAGCAGGCGGAGTCGCAACGACCGGGCGAGTTCCTGACGCAGCTGCGCGGCCGCGACGTGATCGCAGGCTTTGTGAATCAGCCGGTAACTGGTGCGAATACCAAGGATCGCCTTGTGGCACCGGCTGGGGATGGGTCTGTGGCACCGGCCGGGCTGACATCCAGTTTGCGGCGGTCTCTGACGTTTGAGTCGGAAGTCTATCTGGGTGTGCCGGACTGGGATCTGCAGCGAGTCGAAAAGGGCCTGGCAATCAACAGTCTGCCAGGCTGGATGCCTCTTCGTCATTACCTCGTCGACGGACGTGAAGGATTCCCCGATCTTGTGTCGGTCGATATGAGCGACGGCAGTGTCCGAGACCGTGTGACTTTGCCATTTCCCGCTCATCGAAGTGTGGTCAGCTATCAGGCCCTGAGCAACGACCAGTCGACTCCTGGGCTGCTGCCTTTACTGGGTTCCGAACAGATCGCAATGCTGTCCTGCACCGTGGCGGACAAGGCTCGCGTTTTGTGGACGCGTCGATTTCGCCGCGCGGATTCCGGAGAGACTCCTGTTGAGTTCGGTCCGCTGGGTGCGGATTATTTTCTGTGGCATCACGCCGATGAACTGCATTGCTCACATCCTCTGTCCGGCCGGGATCTTTGGGTTCGCAGGCTGAGACTGTCGCCCACACAGCAGATGGCAGGCGTTCGCAGAATCTTTGGAGACGAATCGGCGATGACTGTCATGGGCTCCGATCAGTCCAGCGTCGAACGCTTCAGTACTCGGGATGGCCATCGACTGGGAGCCGGCCGCTTGAAAATCAGCCCGGTGAGTGATGCAGTCACCGTCGGACGCTGCCTTCTTTATCCCGATGACGAATCACGGCTGCATTTGTATGACAGTCTGACTGGGCGAGACATGCTGGAAAATGTGGAACCCGTCATCCTTGGCCGCAGCAATCCGGTCAGTATGTCGCATGTTCTGACGGAAGGTCGAGTCGTCACTGTCTCAGCCAGTTTTGAGATCATTCTGATCGATACGAAACAGGGGCGAATTGTCTTCCGCACTCCGGCGGCCTCATTGATTCAAACCGGTGCTGTGTTTGGACTCACGGCTTTTGAACGTCATGGCAAACTGTTTGTTGGGATCGAAGAGCAACGCGAATTTGTGATTCGCGGCGTTGATCGCATGCTTCGCCCGAATGAGCCGCGAGTTTACGGCGGGCCGCTCGTTTGCCTGAATGCTGAGACGGGAAAGATTGAATGGACCACGCCGCTGGAAGCGACCGGGATCCCTGTTTTGTATGGCGACCCTACCGACCTGATGCTGATGTGGAGCAATCCGCAGGCTGACGAGCCTGAAGCACCTCAGAACCTCGGACATAAGATTAACATTCAGCTCGTCAACAGCGCGACCGGGGAAATCGTCGCAAAAGGCAGCTCGCTGTCATCGTCCCGACCGCTGCGATGCAATCATATCGCCGCAAAAGAAGCCATCGAAGTTACAACTCGGGACACAACAATCACGATTCGGCCAGAGGCTGCATCTGATGGGACGAAGTAGTTTTGACGACGCTGAGATTCGTAATTGATGACACCATCCAGATCGCCAGCACCGCGTTCGGTTCTGTGGTGTTTGACGGCATGGCATTCAGAAAACCGCTGCTCGCCGGTGGCATCGCCTTCGCTGTGGCTTTGGTGCTCGGGCCATTCGTCATTCGGATTCTACGCCAGCGCTGCGGAGAACGAATCGCCAGCGATTCAGCGCGTCTGAACGAACTCCATGCGTCGAAACAAAAGACTCCGACAATGGGCGGCGTTCTGATCATGGCCGCGTTTCTGATCGGTGCTGGAACATGCGTGCAATGGCACACTGCTTTTGTCTGGCTGGTCGTTGGCTTGGCTCTGCTACTTTGCGGGCTCGGTGCCTGCGACGACTGGATCAAGCTGCGAACTTCAAAGAAAGGACTCACGGTTCGCCAGAAGTTTATCGCTCAGGCAGTGATTGCGTTCATCGCATCTGCGGTATTGGCAGCGATTCGCGGGTTTGAAGGGGGGCCAGCCACGTCCCTCAGCGGCTGGTTGCCGGAGTGGGCTCAGTTTCTGATGATTCCGTGGGCGGCCTTCGTGATTGTGGGCGCATCCAACGCTGTGAATCTGACCGATGGTCTTGATGGACTGGCCGCCGGATGCACGGTCATTACCGGGGCGGCGATGACGGTGATCATCTGCCGTACCGCAGCCGCAGCATCGATTTCGGCAGGCGGCGATGCGGGCATTGTTCAGGATGCGTCCATATTTTTCGCGGCGATTACCGCAGCCGTGGCCGGCTTCTTGTGGTTCAACAAACACCCGGCGAGCGTGTTTATGGGCGACACGGGATCTCTGCCGATTGGAGGTTTGTTTGCTCTGCTGGCTGTTGCGTGTCAGCTGGAATTTGTGCTTCTGCTGACGGGGGCTGTGTTTGTCGTGGAAGTCCTGAGCGTCATGCTGCAGGTGGCGTGGTTTCGACGTACCAAACAACGAATTCTGCTCTGCAGCCCGCTGCACAACCACTTCGTCTTCCAGGCGGTAAAGGAAGTGCGCATCGTCCGAGCTTTTTGGCTGGCAGCCCTGGCCTGCTCGGGTCTCGCGATCCTGCTGCTGTGCTTTTAAGAGGCTCTAACAAAAGTGGGACAGGCACCCTCCTTGCGTCATGTTTCTGAGCATTTTCCTCAAGATACGGGAGCCCGTCCCAGTCTTGTTAGGCGTCCTAACGTCGGGATCACGGCCACAGGTCTGGACCTGCACTGGTTCTGCACTTACGACAACGTCTGCACTTTTGCCCGCTCGGGCGCCGTAGTACAGTACGCCACTCGTGTGCACAAGAGCGAACGTGGATTACGAGTCTCTGATCAAACCGCGACAGCCAGCCTTTCGGTGAATCTCCGTGTCCAAAGTTGATGGATTATCAAGAATTGACGAGCTGCGACGGGCTCTGACGCAGGCAGATCCGTCCGCCTTTCTGGTCGAACCGCGCGTTATTCGGCGAGTGATCCGCGAACGGTTTGGGTTTGCGCAGTTGTCGTCCTCGATTCCCCATGTCGAAAGCCAGATTGTGCCGGCGGAAGACGTTCGGCATCTGGTCCATCCGGACGAACTGGGACTGACCACATTTTCCGATCTTCCGGATGTGTGCGTTCTCATTTGTGAACCGGACGAAGGAGAACTGGATTACTGGCCGATGCAGGAATTGCTGCAGCAGGTCTGGCGACGTTTGTTTCATGCGCAGGTCGACCGTGAACTGCTGGATCTGCTTCGTTCTCGTCTTAACCGCGCCGATGTCCAGAAACGAATCGCACAAATTGGTCAGGTCGAATTTGATGAGGCTCACTTCGTGCTTCGCAGTGAATTGCGGCTGGTGGAGCCCGAATCACGTATTGAAGCGTGGCGCGAATTTGTCGCGATTTATCTTGAATTCAAATATTTTGAGCCCGATCTGCTGCCGGTCTGGTTTCCTTCAATCGTCGGACAGGCGCACGTTGATGATCTGCCGTCCCTGGATCTTGATGCGGCTGCAATTCTGAGGCGAACGCAGCTGTGTGGCGCAACCAAACCCGATCTGACGCCTCACATCGCGCAGGATGAAACCCGACTCATCAATACTCGACGCGACTGGTCGCTGGGTGTGGGCACCATCCCTTCTGACCGTGCGTATTTGAAACATTTGCGGCGACGTGATCGTGTCAACGAACGTGGCAATACGGTGGCCGCAATTGTCTGCGCCATCAAAGCGGTTCAGCGAGCCACATCGGATGAGAAACGAACGTCCGCTCAGGAGAAAGCACGCGCTGACGTTCGATATCTGGTGGAACGGTTGCGGCGTGCCATCGATTTTCCTTCCGCGGACACAGAAGCCTGGCAGTCTTCGCTGTGGGAACTGGCCACGAACTCAGTTCACGGGTTCTGGAATTCCGAAAAGCGGTTGCTGTATGATCTACAAAAAGTCTGTCTCGATCACGAACGGGTGACCTATAAAGTTGACATCGTCACGTGGGCCGTCAGTCGTGGTCGCCGTCCTTTACGACGTCCATTAAACAGCCTTCGCGAAGTGATGATGGCCAAGCATCTGGCCAGTTCGGCAGCTCGCCTTGTGAATGTGCGGCTTAGCGGCGTCGAACGCGATCGGCTTACTGCCTTGCTCGAAAAAGCGACGCACCTGGCTCGTGAACAGATGCGGCAGCGAATGCGACCTGTCATTCAGCAGACCCTGCACGACGTGCATCTGGAACCGGCCAGTGTTCCCGAGCAGGTCGCTTTCGATAAGCTGACGGAAGATTCGCTGGACTGCATCGCGGATCGCGGATAACTGACGATGGGTTATTTGCGGGATACCATCAGCAAGAACGATCTGAAACTGCACGACCTGCGGCAGCTGCATGAACTGTGGCGGGGCGACCATCTGCTGCGCGCGGACGACCGACTGGACCTGGCTCTGGATGGCGTTTACCGACGCGGGGAGTTTTATCTGCGGTCTCTGCAGATCACGAGC
>JBDNHX010000101.1:0-4174 GCA_041688565.1 Planctomycetaceae bacterium | reverse complement strand
TTTCGAATTTTGACGCTGCTGCTGATCTTGTGGCAGCTCTTCCTCCCATGCAGTGCGCCTTGGTTGCACACATGTGTCGAACCTTCTTGCACGCCCACTGCGTGTGCGACCGGCGTGAAATGCAGCTCGTCTCCCGTTGCCGAAAATTCACGCTCCAAGGCACATTCCTGTCGATGCGCATGTCACGACTTGACGGAAAATTCGACCAGCGATGGCTCGCATCGGAAACCGCCTGGTGAGCCTCACGATTGCTCAAGTTGTGCGTTGTGTCAGGCCATCGCCGCACCTCGAATCCTTGCTTCGGTAGTGTCGCTGCCGAGTTGTGAAGACCTGATTGAGGTCCTTCGTGTTGCTGAATGTGCAGACCCCTTGCTTGGATTTGGTCTGCCACCTCGTTGCCGCGCTCCTCCCTTCGCTGGCCGTTGTTGAGCATCCGAGGATCGCTCTTTAATAACTAAGAGCGGCCTTCTCTGAGCGGTAAAGCACATTGAGACGATGGCACTGCCATTGCTCTGCGCCTGTCTGCTGGTGATGCGTGTGCCTGCCTCTCGCTGGCGTGCATGGAATACGTTCGCTTTTCGCGACCGTCCCATCGTTCGTGTTGTCGGTCACCGTACCTCGGGACGCAATGCGTATCGTTTCTGACATAAAATACTCTCGTTGAAATAGGGCCGTTGTGGCGAAAAAACGTCGTGCGCGACTTACGACAAATCTGAATTCTGAAGATCAGGGCGTAAACTCGATTCGCAGCCTGTTGCGTAAGCGAAAACCTCATCGCCACGACGTAATCGTTGTCGGAGCTGGCGCGGCTGGAGTTGGAATCGGCGTTGCGCTGACTCACGCGGGGATTGATGATTTTGTGATTGTCGATCGCCATGATGTCGGAGCGTCTTTTGAACGCTGGCCGAAGGAGATGAAGTTTATTACTCCCTCCTTTCCGACAAACTCAATCGGCATGCTGGACCTGAATGCCGTCGCCATTGGCACTTCTCCAGCCTATAGCCTGAAGGTCGAACATCCAACAGGGAGTCAGTTTGCGCACCATCTGAAAGAAGTCGCCGAGCATTTTGAACTGCCCGTGTATCCGGGAGTAGACGTCCAGTCGGTGACTCGTGATGAGGACGGATTTTCTCTGGGGACACAGGAAGGCAACTTGCTTGCAAAACATGTGATCTGGGCGGCCGGTGAGTTCCAGTATCCACGGCTTGCGGATTTTCCAGGCGCGGAACTTTGCGTTCACAATGCCACGGTCGATTCATGGCAGCAGATTCCAGACGGTCCGGTGATCATTATTGGCGGCTATGAAAGTGGAATCGATGCGGCCATTCATCTGGCTCGGCTTGGTCATCCGGTGACGGTACTGGATAAGGATTCTCCGTGGGAAAGTGATGCGTCCGATCCCAGTGTTTCTTTCTCAACGTTCACTCACGAACGACTGGCCTTTGTTCGATCGAAATCCGAATTGACGCTGGAGAGTGGCGTTACAGTGCGTAAGGTCATTCAGATGGACGACAAATATGAAGTGCATGCTCGGGGTGGAAAGAAGTTTGTATCACCTCTTCCTCCTATTCTTGCTACGGGCTTTCAAGGCAGCGTGAAACTTGTTGCGGATCTCTTTGAAACTCGCGACGACGGTTATCCGCTGCTGACGGAACACGATGAATCAACGATCACCCCGGGACTGTTCCTTTCAGGTCCGATGGTTCGTCACGACAACCATGTGTTCTGTTTCATCTACAAGTTTCGCCAGCGATTTGCAGTCGTCGCAAAAGCCATCGCGACGCGGCTCGATCTGGACGCTGCGGAACTTGAGAACTATCGCCAATGGGGCATGTTTCTGGATGACCTGTCCTGCTGCGGAGAGGAGTGTGTGTGTTGAGATCGCCTGCCATGGAATCGCCCGCTTTAACTTCAGAATCGCCAGCAGTGCCCGCCGAACGAACGATTGTCGTTGTCGGACGAGAGAGCGTTGGCAAGTCGCAGTTGATTTCGTCACTGACTTTGAAATCGGCAGGCGAGACCAATTTTCGCGGCTCTACAGTCACCGTCGAACGGTACCGATCGGGCGACACCATCTTTGTCGACACGCCCGGGATTTTGCGGCAGTCCGATACCGAGACGACTCGCCGCGCGCTGGAGGCGCTGCAGCAGCATGACACTGTTCTGCTGGTGGTTCAGGCGACTCAGCTGGATGAAGACCTTGCCGAAATGCTGCCGCTTGTTCAGCAACGTCAGGGCGTGGTTGCAGTCACGTTCTGGGACAAGGTGCAGTCGGGTGAAGCGGCGATGGAAGCCATTGAGAAACTCGCAGCCGACGCCGGCGTGCCTTTCGTGACACTCAACGCACGTCGAATCACCGCCGCGCAACGGGAGCAATTGACCAGATCGCTGAAAGAACCGGGGATGTTTCGGAAGCCTGTGCTCAGCGTCCGCGCTGGCTGGCGAATTGAACCAAAGGCCGGCTGGCTGGAGCATCGAATCTTCGGGCCGATGCTGGCGATCACCCTGCTGGTGCTGCCGGCACTGGCGACGATTTTTGGTGCCAATCAACTGGCGGATGTGCTGAATCCCATCGTGTCCGACTGGATCAAACCACTCATCGAAACGGTGAATACGAGATGGCCCGAGTGGACTCGTATCGTGCTCACTGCAGAACAGGGGCAGTTTGGTTATGGTCTTTTGAACATGGGTCCGTTCCTGCTGGTGTGGGCACTTCCCACGGTTCTGCTGTTTGCCGTGATTCTGGGTGCTTACAAGGCCAGCGGACTCGTGGAACGCATCAATGTGGCTTTGCATCCGTTGGTTCGACCGCTGGGACTGAGCGGCCGGGATGTGGTGCGAGTCGTCATGGGGTTTGGCTGCAACGTGCCAGCCGTGATCAGCACTCGAGCGTGCTCCAGCTGTTCACGCGGGCCTGCGATTTCCGCAATCGCGTTCGGAGCCGCGTGCAGTTATCAGCTTCCCGCCACGCTGGCCGTGCTGAGTGCCGCAGCCACAGCAACGGGCAGCAGTGCATCGATACTGTCATTGGGTTTTCTAAGTTATTTGCTGGTTACGACGCTGATCTATCTGCGGCTGACGGCACCGAAAGTGGCGAGCAGTCCGTTGAATGTGCTGATGAATTCTCGCAGACCGTTTATGCAATGGCCCACGTTGTCGTCGATGTGGCGTGAGGCATGGGGAACTCTGAAGCAGTTCTTTCTGCAGGCGATGCCCATCTTTGTTGTGATCTGTGTGGTGGCGTCTTTGCTGGCTCGTCTGGGAGTGCTCGATTTCTGTTCGACTGTCCTTGGCCCTGTCGCGGCGATGTTCAATCTGCCTGCCGAGTCCGCGTTGCCCGTTGTCCTGGCGTCGGTGCGAAAAGATGGCATCTTTCTGTTTGCCGCAGAGAACGGTTTGGCTTTTCCAATGACGACGGTTCAGGTGCTGACGGGAGTCTATCTCGCTGGCGTACTGTTTCCGTGCCTGGTCACTGCGTTGACGATTGCTCGGGAAACCAGCTGGAAGTCAACAGGATTGCTGCTGATGAGACAGGCCTTGTTTGCGATCGGCTTCGCGCTCATTCTGGCCTGGGGAGGAACAATGTTCTTGTAGCGAGGTGCTTCAAAACCTGAGCTGCGTGGCGTTAGGGGGTTGTTGATTTAGTGAGCCGCAAAGCGCTAGCTGCGGGTGCGTGTCTTAAAAACACGAGGAAAACACCCGCGGCTAGCGCCTCGCGGCTCAGGCTGGGACTAAATAGACACGTACTCCGATGGCTCACAACACCTGCAGATGATGTACCGAGCTTCCAGCCCGAACGAAACTCGCAACATCAAAACTGACGCGTCGGGTTACGGGCTTCGGCGAATCCATCTTCAATATCTTTTCGATCTTCATTCCAACAATCAAGGCGATCATCATTCCCACTCAAGCCCTCAAACGCATTCGCACTGAGTCGACCGCAAACTGCAAAGTTGCGTCGCGACGAGTCGCGCGCCGTGTTCGATGCGGCTGGTGTCATCCAGAGCCGGTCAAGAAATTTGCCGAGCAACTGATGAGTCAGCAACTCTGGTGCTGGGGACGCGATATCAAATCGCCTCAGGGAAATCTGCTGATGAATTATGGTTTTGAGCGACATCGAGAATCAGGCAAGGGAAGTTCCGGTTCGAGTTGCTACCGACTTGACGATGGTCCT
>JBDNHX010000537.1:0-2711 GCA_041688565.1 Planctomycetaceae bacterium | reverse complement strand
TTTTTCAGTGGATTACAATACCATTACTCGCCACGCTGGCCTTGTTGGAGATCCGCGCATACCTGCGGAATCATCAGTGGATTCATGTGTTGCGGGAAGGCGTCTGGCTGAGCGCGATCGTGCTGATCCTGTTCCCTCGATTAACGTCGAGTGTGGCGTCGTTGTTGGGGATCGGTCGTGGCACAGACCTTGTCTTTTACGCCTTTATGTTGCTCACAACAGGAATCCTATTTCACTTTTACGGCCGCAATTACATTCTGCGTCGCGACCTCGTAGAACTCGCCCGCCGCGACGCACTGCGCAGTGCGACCGCAGGCCACGGACTTGACACAAAGACAAGCGACCCTCCTTTGGGAAACATCGGTCTGGCAGCGGATCCCAGTTCGTATCGACGCTCGAACGGCGATGATACGCCTGAGTCCTCGCAAGCAATACAGGGTTCTCCATGAGTGGTTTTTTTACACAAATGAAAAACAAACAACTCCCGAACTGGCGAGTCCGGTTGTGGTTGTTGAAGAACGTTTTTGATCGTCCATGTGGGCGTACGGTCTATCGCCTCCTCCAGAGCCGGTCACCATTTCACACGTCACCCGAACGATTCGAAAAGAAACGAGACCAAGTCCTGTACTTAGTTGATGTGGCTGAACGAGCAGGAACCAGAATTGAAGGCGCAACGATCGTAGAAATAGGAACCGGTTGGGTTCCCTTACTGCCCTTCGTTGTTTGGTTGTTGGGAGCAAAAAAAACCTACACGATCGACTTGAATCGGCATCTCCTTAGACCCGCATCTCGGCGGATTTTGCACTGGCTCGTCAACGACAAGTCATCAATGAACCAACTGAGAGCTCGATGTGATTCAAACCTGTTCAACGAGCGAGCCGAACACCTTCGGCATATCCAAGATCCTCTGTCGCTCCTTGATTCTGCCGAGATTGTTTACCACGCGCCAGCGGACGCACGCCGCTTAGACCTGCCTGACAATTCGGTCGATCTGGTCTGCTCAAACGTCACGTTCGAGCATATTCCCGCCGATGTGTTGCATGAGATTTTTATCGAAACGGCTCGCATTCTCAAGCCTGAAGGCCGTGCGGTCCACCGTGTGGATCCATCCGACCACTGTGCACATTTTGATCGGTCGATTAGCAGGGTGAACTTTTTGCGTTACACCGACGACGAATGGCAACGGATGGCAGGCCAGGGGATTGCTTATCACAACCGACTGCGGATTCCTGAGTATAAATCACTCATGCAGGCAGCTCCGTTGGACATTGAGTTGTTTGACAGCCAAATTGATCAAAGAGCGTTAGAGGATTTGAAACGATTTTCTTTGGCCGAGCGGAGATGGACACAGAATTCGTCCGAGGACCTCGCGCGTCAGACGCTCACCCTCGTTGCACGTCCGAGCAAAATGGCTGTCACTCCAGCAATGGAACCTCAAGATGAGATCTGTCCCAGTACATCATCTTGCGCCGTCGCAAAATCAGTCACGCTTGTCATCCCCGGACGCAATTGCGCCTCGACGCTGGATCGATGTTTGTCGTCGGTCGTGCCTCTGAAAGAATCGGGCCAGTTATCAGAAATCATCTTCGTCAACGACGGTTCGACGGATGCGACTGCCGAGATTGCATCGCGCTATCCCGTGCGCGTCCTGACCGGCACCGGTCAAGGCCCCGGCGCGGCCCGCAACCTCGGCTGGCAGGCGGCTGATACCGAGCTGATCTGGTTCATCGACAGTGACTGCGTCGCCGAACCCGATGCACTCGAAAAACTGCTGCCGCACATGAGTGAACCTCAAGTCGCCGGCGTTGGCGGCAGCTACAACAACCTGTACCCAGATTCCCTGATCGCCACATTAATCCACGAAGAAATCGTTGCCAGGCATCGAGCGATGGAGCGCGAAGTCGACTTTCTCGCAACGTTCAATGTCGTCTATCGACGCAATGTCCTTGATGCAACGGGCGGATTCGACGAGTCACTCAAGCTGGCTCAGGACGCTGAACTTGCCTACCGAATACGGGCATGCGGCCATCAACTCCACTTCGAACTGACTTCCCGCGTCGGCCACCATCATCCGCGACATTTCTGGAGATATCTCAAGACTCAATCTCGGCAGGGATACTATCGAGTCAAGCTCTACCGCCAGCACCCCAGCAAAATCAGCGGTGATTCGTACGCCGGCTTGCTGGACTATCTGCAACCACCGATCGGCCTGCTGATCCTGGCCTGTCTTCCCACCTCTGTCTTTACAGCCGGCGCGGTGTTGTCGGGAGCTCTCGTTTGTCTGTTGTTAGTGCTTCAAGTTCCAATGACATGGCGTTTAGTCAAGCAGCAAAACTGGGACATGCTTCACTTTCTGTGGTTTGGAAGCATACGCGCCATCATCAGAGGAGTTGGTATGGCGATCGGAACGATTCAGCCGTCTTTACCGTTCTTTCGTTCGACCGAGCAAGCTTCAGGCGCATCAGCGACGAGCCAAACGGGATTGACAGTCTCAATTGGACGGGAGTCTGGAAAGTGACGTCGACTACAAGAAAAAAAAATAACCCAGGCGGAGATTCACTCACGTCAGGGAAGTTGCCGTCAAGCAATTCGACAACACCGCGAAAGATCTCATCAGTCTGGTATGTGACCATGGCTTTCCCGGTTCCTTCGGAAGCCTTTGCCGCCGTGGAGATCTGCGAACTTCAGCGGCGCGGAATCGATCTTTCCGT
>JBDNHX010000536.1:0-8184 GCA_041688565.1 Planctomycetaceae bacterium | reverse complement strand
TTCAAAATTGGAACAGCATTCTGAAAACATGCATAATTCACGCTCTCGGCCAGAGTTGCCTGAACCGAAAACCGGACGCCATTGTCGATCTGGGACACGTCGTAAGCTCCAATATCCGGTGCTCGATGCTCGCCGGATCAAGTTGTGTATCGCCCTGATTTGCGGAACGACTTCAAACAGACAACGCGGCCAGGACCTCCGCATTATCAAGATACATCATGATCACCCGTTTCAGGGGCAATCATTGGTCTTCAAATTGTGAAGGATCCTGCATAGCCCCTGCTTATGGCACAGACCATAAGTCCATAAAATGCCAGGTCGGATTTTCGCGATGAAATATAGGCCAGACCCTACAACCCTTCTATTCCGGTCCAGCTGTGTCGGCAGATGACGTTCAATGTCTCCCAGCGAGGATAGACGGACCGCCTGCCAGAACCGCCCAAAACAGCGTTGAGATCTTTGCAGGGCGAAGTGAGGCGGAAGAAGGTCGAGGGAACGAGAAAGTTTTTATTGCTGTCTCCGTGGAGGAGGTGGCGGCAGTTTGGATCGTGAGGGCGGATTTCCGGATTCACGCGGCCCCCCTGAACCGTCGGGCCCGTCAGCACGCGGAGGCACAATTGAGGTCGCTGCCGGATCTGAACGCCGGGGCGGAGGCGGAGGAATCGTCAGGCGTACGGCTGGTGACGTCGGGCTCGGTGACGAAGGCAGGCCACTTCCACGCGGCCCGTTCACAGCCTTATCGCGAGATCGTACCGTGAACGCTGTGTTGCCCAGAGAAAGTTTATCTCCATGGGTTAAGGAACTTTGTTTCAGTTCAACGCCATTCACCTTCAGTGTCCCTTCAACAGCAGTGACAACGAGACCATTTGGCCTCTGCTCAAGCGTTGCATGATGAAGGGAAATCGTCTGATCCCCACCGATATAAGCTTCCAGGGAATCACTTCGGCCTATTCGCATGGTTGGCTTATCTACAGCAATTTCCCGGCCGGCAAACCGTCCGTTATCGATCACAAGGAACGACGATCTGAGCTGGTCAACAATCGCAATCAGGATCCCGATACTCGCCCCCAGGACCACGAACCCGGCGAGACGAGAAAAAGCGACTGGCAATCCGGCTGACGCAATCAGCAGGAAAAGGGCGCCACCGATCAAGCCTCCGATGGCACCACCAAGAAGTGCGTTTGTTATCCCTGCTTTTGAGCGTCGTTTGAGCCCTTCTGCGCAACCAACAAGCATTCCGAACACAAGCCAGCCGAACAACCGACCGAAGATGGCGTTAAAGTCCCAGCCATTGCCCTGCGTGGAATCAGACTGATGGTTCACCAGGCCATCCGGCGATGGATACGTGAATTCCAGGACGGGAACAACGTCCGAGGATTGTCCGGAGCCAGAGACAACGCCGCTTTGCCGTGCCACGATCTCGCTGCCGATTTTGACTTCTACTCGGTAGCTCGTCTTAACAGCCGGCTCGCAGTTCTTGTAGTAGTGCATACCGACAGAATAAACACCTTTGGAAGCGAATTCCTTCTGCCAGACAACGTGCTCAATGGGTTTTGACGTCACATCACTACCGCAGGAGGCATTGCGATCAATATCCAGTTCGCCACCCGTTCCAGAAATCCGATGCCCAAAATAGATCCGATCGCCTGCGGGATCGATCACATGGAGGTCCAGATCGTTCAGGTTCTCCCAGATCAGTGAAATTTCAATCTCCCCGGTTTTGGCTCCGGCTGCAAATAGTCGCTGACTGACGTCCGCGCTGAAAACGCTTTGCTGCGGGGATGATAATGTTGCAGAACCGTCTGATGTGCGTCCTGATAAGACAGTGAACCCAGCCTGACCGGCCAGTGCCCCAACGGCGCCGCCAAAAAAACCGGCTATTATTCCGGCTTTCAAGCCTCTGAGGATCAACTGTTTTGAGCCACTGAGAATTCCTTCAGCAGCCCCCAGCGATACTCCGATTCCAAGCCCAGCCAGAGCTCCGACTAACATTGTTCCTGCAAAAGAAGTTGGAGCCCCCCAAAGAAGCTCCGAAAGCACCCACCCCAGCAAACCACCACAGGCTCCAAACAGACCTGAACGCTCTCGAGGCTTGTGAATATTAAGCATTGCGGTTTGGATTTCTGAAATCAGTTTTTGAGGAAAATAAGCAATGTCGCAGTGCTACGCACTTCATGCACGGCCGCGAAACAGGCATTACACCTTCAAGATCGCCGTACGTCCCAATGGAAGGCTCACTTGTTAGAATTCAAGGCTTTCCTGAGAGGAGCCGTTCGATTCGTGGCCATAAAGAATCGCTCAACACTTCTTCACAGACGGACCGCAGCTCGTCCAGCTTCAAAGTAGAAACCGACTGCAATACAAGCCGGCTGTCGGCCAGGGTCTCGACCATTGTCAATTTCAAGTATCGTTCTTTCCCCTGCTGCAGAGAAATCACTTCGTTGTGAAGCATAAGCCATGACTCTCGCTTCTGAGGAGCGGCCTGCAGGGCCGATCGAGCTTCGCTCATTCGCTTGTAAGCCATCACCGCAAACGGCTCGCGGCGAGGTTCTGAAAACGAACTGAGATAACAATAGGTTTTCTTCTGTCCGCTGGTGGATTCAAAGTTGTAATAAGGCTTCGGCTTATCCCCGTTTTTCAGTTCAAAGGTCCCAATCCAAAGCTCCCCATTTTTCGTAACGGCTTCTTCAAATTGAGCCACGGGAACATCAGTCAGAAGGACGCGTTTCAGTAACGACTCACGCACCAGTTTTAGAAGGAGTTGCGAATCAGCTTCGCTCAATTTACTCAGCATATTCTCTGCGTTGTCCAACCACGATTCCGGCAGACCGGTCTGAATTTGCTCTTTGATTTCACCCAATCGAACCTGTGTTGCGAGCGTCTCAACTTCCACGCGGCACGCTTCCACAAGTCTGACTTCGTCTGGCTTGATTGGTGACAGCGATTCTTCGTCTGCATCCTTAAGTAGTTGCTCGAGTTTGGTCTTTCGCGTTCTCATGGCAGCCAGATCCCCCGCAGGTCGCGATGGTTGCGCCGAGAGCCAGTATTTCCAGAACCTGGACCACCGCAACTGTTCCCGGTCTTCCTCCGTGAGTTCAGACGCTGGAATCGATTCGATAGCAGCAACCATCTTGTCGAGGCCGGCCACGGTAAGCTCGCTGCGTGCCTTGCGGAAATTCTCCTGAGCGGCCTTTCGAAGCTCATTGTGAGCTTTGGCGGCAATTCGCTGATTGACCACCGTTGCCACGCACAACCTGACGCTGTCAGCCACAGGCAATCGTTCCAGGGCGTCAAGGTCGGGGTCGGTGCTGGGAACTGCCTGTGCAAACAGTTCCAGATCCTTCTGTCGCAGTTGAGGATTCTCGAAGCCTCGGATGACTGAACGAAGGCCTCGGTTCAGGGTCATTAGCCTCTCCGACGCCACCTGAATTTCCCGACACTCCACCGCCGACGCTGTTCTGACAGCAATTACAGTATCGTCCAAAGCCGGCAGGCTGAACCACGAAAAACGAATCAGCTTTGGGGCAAGGCTTTCATCGACCGAATCCAGCAGTGCTCTGGCACTGCCAGTCTGAGGCAATGCCAGGGCAGTTTCAGGTTGCACAAAGCCAGAATCAGAAGACGCTGCTTTGACGGCATTTAGAACAGCCAGGATCAAAGGCACAGAACACAGCAACCAAATTGCAAGAACCTTCATCGTCTACACCTGTCTATCCAGCAAACGAAACCCACTGACTCGAAGGGCTCCAGACCGAGAAAAACCATAAAAAATCCGACCCCGACAGAAAACCAGAGCATGAACATTAAGGATGGAACTCTTATTCTGGCAATGCATACAACCATCCGGCGGTACAGGAAATATTTCTATATTAACTGCAGATTCTGGTGAGGCCTGAAAAAGAAGCCGAGGCAAGGACCTGATCCAGTCTATGGCACTGTCGAAGTAATCTCTCACCGGAATTTCTGACGCCAGCCGAATGCCCACGACAACAGAAACAGACAGCAACACAAACATTAGAAACCATCTGCTGAAAATCGCCCCGCGCAACTTTTGAAGTAGACCTGCATCACCGTCCTGCTTGCTCGTGCCCCGTTTTTTTTTACCTGTGCCTCCACGATTCTGACTGGGTCTGCCTTGAAGATCAAAAGAAGCCAGCTTGCCGTAGCCGGAGTTTGAGGATGCAAGGCGATTCAGCACACGAGTCACCTCTTTAGGATCGAGGCCTGCAAAGAAAATGTTCCCTAACGTCACGGCCGATGCTGTATCTTTACCGCTCGAAAAATATCCAACATCCTCACGGGAGTGATCGTGTTCAATAATGTCCCTTGTTCTACAGATGACCTTAAAAGTGAATTCCTCCAATTGCTTTGCGTGACGGCTCTTGCCAAGTGTGCCGGGAACAATTCCTCGGTGTTCGAGCATCTTTTCGACGCACGTTTTGAGTTCAGACATCAACTTGCAGTGGTTCGTCAGCCACCCAACCACGGAATCTCGATCCTCAAGGCACGACATCAGGGCACGAGCCGTCGTGATGCGATCCAGAAAGCCATTGAATCCCGTGTCTTCCGCAAAAAGCGTGTGTCTGATTGCAGCATTCATCTGTTCTTTAAAATCGGGATCTGCTTTCGCTGCGTCGGCTAAAAGTCTAAAGACGTTTGCTGTAGATCCGTTGATCTCAAGCTTTACCTGATCCGGCTGTGCAGCCGCACAGAGGAAGTCGGCCTTTTCCTCCTGTGGAATGTGTTTGACGCAGTACAGGAGAAAATCTGAGAGCTGTGACTCCGGTTTGCAATCACCGGAACGCGCACTGACTCGCTTTCGATGTTCCTTTGTTAAAAGCCGCACAAGGTCCTGCACTCCGAGAATTTTCTCGGCCTGTGGTCGCGTGCTCGCAGCGAGACCAGCGGCCAGCATAAGAAGAGTATCGAGTGACTTATTCACATGAAGAATAGATCTCATGAACAGACGCAGCTTATCCTGGCTGATTCGACTAAATATCTCCTGAACAACAGGCGAGGAGCCCGGTGCCAGTGCTTTCTCAGGTGGAATTTGATCCTTCAGGCCTAAGTAGGCGTTGTCACGGCTTTCCACGAATGCCGCTAGGATGTCAAGCCGTGTTGTGATGTTTAGCAGATTGTTCGTGCAAAGTCTGATCGCTTCTTTTTTATCTCCCAGACAGTGTCCAAGCTCCTGTGCAGCCGCAGGTGTTAACGCGTGGTGTGTTTCCTCTAAGCATGCGACATACGCAGCAAAGAGAGAGGAGTTCTGCATGACATTTGTAAGGCTGCTTCCCTGGAATAATTCACTGATATGCGGAGCAACGGTCCGAGCAATGTACGCTCGCTGGTCTTTAGACTCTGGAATCGCAACGTTGGAGTTTTCACGAGGACGCAGCAATTCCCGAATTATTCTTGCGGAATCAAGAGATGGGTCCAGTTCTGCTGCTGACTGAGGGGCCGCATTCTCAATGTGCTTCAAATCTTCATCGACCCTTGAAAGCCACTCGTCAGGGTTTAGTGCAACATTGTTGAAGACCGATTTCTCGAAAGCCGTTTCCTTGCCAGTCAACTCAGCCGTAGCGGTGAAGCCCGGGGTGGTGAATGTGTTGAGGATTGGGCCACCAGTGCGATTTGTGAATTGAGTCGTCTCTGGAGATTCGCTCGTTGTCCCCACGAGTTTACACGGAAAGAATGTGTCAGTGGTCAATTCGAATGTGCTGAAGGAGAGGCTTGCAGCAAAACCCTTCTGTGGCAGAAGCCGTGCTACCGCATAGAACAGGAATGCTGCAAACTCAGGTTCTGCCACGACGATCAGGCTGACTCGACCTTGCGTTGCGATTCCAAGATAGCCTCTCAGCAGCGCACGAATGAGGTTCTGGCGTGCTTCAAGGGATGCGTGCTTCCATCGATTTGGAATCAGTTCGCGCGGGTCTACAACTTCGTCCTGCAGTTGGACCGTCACAAAACTGTGCAGCGTCCGTTCAAAGTGATCTGCGGCCGGTGTTGCGAAATCTGACAACTGCTCACAGGTCGGCAGCTGAACATTCAGATCATCCGAATCCTCATTCACCCACGCCGTTGATCCCCACAGGGGCAGAACCTGCCTCGCGACCAAAGTTGATGGAGCTTTTGTTGTGCCCCGATGCTGATACAGCATGTGCACAAAAAACGACTGTGCGCGACGCGACTTGCTGGTATCAGACCCTCGATAACAGGCATGAATCAGAAGGTCATAACCTCCTGTATCAGGCAGAAATGCGAATCGAACTGGAAAGTCTTTGTAGGTCATCTGGCGGAGATCATCATCATTCGCGCCCTGAGGTCGATAATTCCGGTAATAAGCAACAGAGCGAAACTTCTGATAGAACCCCAGGCCCTGACCGCGGTCAAATGATCCGGCACGAGTCGTGTACTCGTAGGTGCGGTCGCCGCCTCGATCGAGTGGCTCCTGATGATAGAAGGATGTATTAAACGTACAGTGAGTAACGTACGCCTGTTCGAACTTTGTCAACGAAGTTCTCCTGCCCTCTAGCTGGATGGGACTTTGCCCAGATTCAATGGGGCGCTGTAAAACCGTTCTCCGCAGATTTCCACCATCGCTAATACAGAGATGGAAGCTCCCTCGAATCGCGAAACAGGCAACGCACAAATGCTGCCGGCCTGCTCAAAGGTCCTGAGTTTAATTTCCTGTTGCAGCAAGACCCCCGGCGTCTGCAAGTCGGCTCCTGACTTCACTTGTCCCCTTGAAAATGTCACTACGCATGTGTCAGTGACTCTGGTCGGAAACTGCCATTTGATTTTGACGACTGGCCCCATTCGTCTGACCGCATGGCCAAGGGGTGGCATGGCGAGGCCAATATAACCGGGCTTCAGGACACCACTAAGCATCCAGCCACGGATTTTCTGGTGGTAGTCATCAAACCGTGGCCAGAATCGGTTCAGCAAACTTACATCCAGCTGACGAGCGAAATTTTCCTGGTCATCGATGGCGAGTTGCTGAAGCATCAGATTGACAGAGTCCGCGGCCTGCCTGGCTTGTCTGATGAACTGCTCTGTCTGCACATCGAGCTTAAATCCTGACAGCAAGGGATGGTCCGCGATGTTACACACTCGAATCTCGTCCCCCGCCGCCATTGCCTGGCGCAGATCGGTCAGGAGACTTTTGCGTTCCTGCGCCGCGGCATAGCGCGGTCGAAAGGGCCCTGCTTCCGGGCACTCCTGAAGCAGCTCTTCATTGATCCATAAAGCCAGAATGCGGTTATCACAGTCCACCGTTTCTTCAGATGGAACCAGAGCGAGTTGCTGCAGGATGGGAACTCGTTTTTCTGCCACTATCAATCGCTGCAGGTCGCGTGCAGGCAACAATGATTCCGCAGCCACTCTGCGTACTTCAGTGAGGATGGTTGCCAGAGCTGCCTCTTTTTGGGCCGAATTTGCGGCACATGCGATTGCCGCATTTCTTACAAGTTCAGTTCGTCTTGCCGCTGTTGTCGTTCTGCGGCTCAGCGCGGGGCAGTAATTAGAGGGCACGATTTTTGCGAAGTCCGTCAGCTTTTGCTCGTCCTGCAGACTTTGTGCGGCAGGATTTGAAATGGCTCCGGCGACATTGTCATAGCCGGCGCGACGGTCTTTGCTCTGCAGGTAGCGGGCTTGAAATGATGCAACAGGCGCATATCCGAAGAACAGAGAAGAATCCCACGCCTGCACCCATGCCTGATCGTTGTCGGCAGTGACGTTCAAGGGAAGTTCCGAAAGACGTTTTGCAGCCTGGTTTCTTTTAACAGCTTTAACAAACTCTGCGGAGGAACTGAGCTGAGGATGGCCTCCCAGTGATTCAAGTTGTTCTGAAATCTGAATGATTTCAGGAACCAAAGTGGTCTCAGCGATCTTCAGTAAGTGGGAGGCTCTCTCAGCCAGTTGCACCCGTTTTCGCCAGCTGCCAATTTCTGTTTTCAGCGCCTGAGTGCCGTGTCTTGCGTCCAGCAGGAGTTTGTTTTTATCCCACAGGGCGACGGCTTCGTTAACGCATTGACGGTTCAGGAGATCCCTGAACTGTGCAAGCAGAGAGACAACCTGCCGAGCATGTCGGGCGTACTCGGCCAGATCTCGTGCGGCAGGGTAATTCTTGAAGACGTCTTCATTCCACACATCTGCAATCCGGTCTTCGTCGCCTGAATCCACAGC
>JBDNHX010000535.1:0-10214 GCA_041688565.1 Planctomycetaceae bacterium | reverse complement strand
ACTCGGAGAGGAGGCTTTCTCACGGCTGCACTTTGTGCAGCCGTCCTCCTCTCCGAGTCGGGTCAAACGAAGTCTTCCGCTGACAACAAAATCCTCCTCTGAAAAATCTCCGAATTTCCTCGAAACTGCTATTTGTCGCGCCCCCGGGTCCCGCCTGGCGCATTCCACCGTGCACCTCTGCGATTCACTGCGGAGCAGCGGCGTAACGATAGCCTGTGGCTTTAGCCACAGGTCACGATGGGTCATTATCGCAAGCTGCGGAGCAGCGACGTCATGCCGCAGGAACAAGGCGTAGCCCTTTTGCTCGCGATCACCAATCCGATGAATCCCAAACGAATGCCGAGTAAATCCGCACGCCACAATCGGAACTGCCAAATCAACGTCGCTCCGCTGGAGCTTTGCGTTTGGGTGTGAACATACCCCTCGGGCTGACGCCCGAGGCTATCAATGCGCGGCTGCTCCGCAGCCAATTGCCGGTGTAACCATGGTCGAATTCGAAATCATCGCGCCCTACACCGAGTCGCCTCCACCGCATAATCGCGTGGCAAACCAAATCAATCCCAAAGTGCTTTCCCCGAGGCACTCGCAGAGAGCCAACTCGCACCCGACCGAACAATAAGACCGAACAGTAAGACCGAACAGTAAGACCGAACACTCAAAACCTGGCACAGCCCATACGAAATCTCATCCGAAAAAAAACTCATCGCGAGCCGTGATTCACCGCGTCGAAAGTCTCGTCACTCAACAAAGTGCTGCCTCCCCGTGATCCCCGTATAAATCTCAAAGCTTCCCTAATCTTTGTGCCAGCACTTCTGCCGGCACGGCGATTGAGAACTGTCCGCCCGTCTCGTCCACAGTGTTCTTTATCACGACGCCACGCAGCCTCTGTTTATCGTTCCGTACTGACTCAGTGACGATTCCTCCACTAAACCCGGCGGGCAGGTGAACGGGAAGCAGGTACAAGTCTATTGGCGGGTTGGAGTTTCTTAATCGCACCGCCGCATTTGCAATATTTGTGCGCACCACTGTCGGGCTTACACCAGTCGCGTCAGAAACGCCGTAGAGAAGCGGAACGCCAATCAGCAGGACGGGTGACAACGTCGCAAGTCTTTTGTCTGACTCCGGGCTCGGTAGTTCCCAAACTAACGCTGTTTCGATCAGTTCGTGTTCGGGCCGAAGCTTCAAAACCGAAAGATCAATCTCCTCGAAATGTTCCCATGTGGCCCCTGCGACCTTCACATCTTCGAGCCGCACCTTGGCGCCTTCCATTGCGCCGCGGGAAAAGACGGCAACCACGCCTTGTTCTTTATTGTGTGCGAAGTGCCACGCGGTGACCAAGTAGTGAGTCTCGCCAAATTTAATCAGTGAACCGGTTGCAAATACGATCTTTCCTGCTTCTTGCGCTGCAAGAGCAACGACATCATGACGAAAATGCGGTGCTGCCGGCGACCTATCGGCAGCAGTCGATTCATGGATTCCAGAGGGTGGATCTTCGCAAGCTTGCGCAAAGACGCTAACCGCACTGCATAGGAACAAAGTAGAAGCACTACGTATCCAGACCATCGTTGCCTCTTTGGATCGCAATAACACAATTTGACAAACCGAATAGTCTGCAGCGTGAGACGGTGCCAGGGAAAGATGATCGAACATTTGATGAACCATTGAGTTGATCGGTCCAGCCAGATGCTCAAAAGGCCGGCGGATGCCCCCTGATTTCCCTGACGCGATGATTCACGGGCCTCCCGAACCGTTATTCGAACCGTCCAGGCTGATCTCTATTTAGCCGCTAATTAACAGAGCAATGTTTACACAGGAATGGCCCTCTGGTCAACTCGTGAATCAGCTCTTTCGGCGGCCTTTGGGTTCGTTTACGCCGAGCGACGATTTTCGACGCAGCAAATGGTGATAGTGCTGAGCGAATCGGTGGGCTTCGTCACGAACATATTGCAGCAGACGCAGGCTGTAAGAATGACGACTGAGCTGAATCGATTCGGATTCCCCGGGCACGAAGATTTCTTCCTCTTTCTTGGCCAGAGAAATGGTCGTGGGCGGAGTGATGTTGAGCATCTGGAAAGTGTCCATCACTGCGCTCAGTTGTCCCTTTCCGCCATCGATCAGCAACAGGTCGGGAAACGATTCGCCTTCCTGAGTCAGACGTAGAAAACGGCGAGTCACCACTTCACGCATGGAAGCAAAGTCGTCGACACCCTGCACGGATTCGATTTTGAAACGCTTGTAGCCCGGCTTGAAAGGAAGCCCGTCGATGAACTGCACGAGGCTGGCGACAGTTTCGTTTCCCGACAGATGAGCGATGTCGATGCCTTCGATACGCCGCGGAATTTCTTTCAGCTTCAGGACCTTCTTTAAACCAGCGAGCCCCTTTTGAGGATCGATGTAAAACACTTCTGGCTGCGCATGGCTCTCCAGATCGCCGCGCAGGCTGAGGCTGTTCAGTGCCTTAATCTGATCGCGAATCCGGGCTGCTTTTTCAAACTTCATTTCCCGAGAGGCCAGCAGCATGGACTCTTCGAGTTCCTTCATCAGACTGGCCTTGCCGCCGTCCAGAAAAATCTTCAGGCGACGGATGTCTTCGCGATAATCTTCCTTGCTGATTCGCAGATTGCACGGAGCCGTGCACTGGTTAATACTGGCCAGCAGGCACGGTCGAAACCAACGCCACTTTTCGTCGTTTGCTTCGATGTCCAGAGTGCATGTGCGAAACCGAAAAATCTTCTGCAGAACAGCGATGGTGCCGCGTAATTGCCCGGCGCTTGTGAACGGGCCATAGAGTTTCACGCCGGAAGATTCCGGCTGGCGAGTAAACTCCACGCGTGGAAAATCTTCTCGTGTGGTGATCTGCAGATACGGAAATGTCTTGTCGTCTTTCAGCAGAGCATTGAAGCGAGGCTGGATGTCCTTGATCAGACGCGCCTCCATCAGCAGCGCGTCGACTTCACTTTCCGCCTCGATGTAATCAATGTCGGCAATCTCGAGGACAAGATCGGCCGTGCGGCGATCCATCTCAGCCGCTTTTGTGAAGTAGCTGCCAGCGCGATTGCGAAGGTTGATGGCTTTGCCAACATAGATCACACACCCCTGTGTATCCTTCATCAGGTAAACGCCGGGCGTGGTCGGCAGCGTGCGTACTTTTTCTCGGGGCGTCAGACTTACGTCTGACAGCGGGGTTTGAGGTGAATCGATTGGTTCATCTTCCATGAGTGCTGATTTCTTGAGCAGGCAGTGCCATTAAACCTTGGCAAATCCGCAAGGTTTCTGCAATCTCCGGTGGCCCTGTACACTTACGATAGACCCAAAAGCAAAACTTCCGCGATTTCGATGGGTAGAAATGTTGATTTAACAAGACGTTTTCGTAGGGTTATGGGGTCGCCGGACTGCTTGGGTTGGCAGTTTAGGGGGGCGAAGACATTGTTGTAGCTTTGTGAAAGGCTGGGTACTAATGAAATTCGTACGATCTTTGAGCACGCTCGTGCTGTTGGCAGGCGTGGCATTTACTTTGGGCTGTTCGGCTGACGAAAGCACATCCACAACCGTCGGCGGCGCAGCTGCTGCAGGGTCAGGAGTTGCTGGCGGTGCCGAAGCTCCTCATTCTCACGACGCTGGTGAAGCGGCTCATGCTGAGCCAGCACCACTAGCTGAAGAGCCGGCTGCGCCTGCTGAAGAACCAGCGGCACCGGCTGAAGAGCCAGCTGCCCCAACTGAAGAACCAGCGGCGCCGGCTGAAGAGCCAGCTGCGCCAACTGAAGAGCCAGCACCTGCTCAATAGTTTGACGACGTCTGTCAGGGCGTCCTCACGGGCGTCCGGGCAGCTGCGATGAACATCAAAGGGCGTTCCCCAGCGGAACGCCCTTTTTTCGTTGAGGATTCGCAGAATCCGCAGGCCGAGTCTGGAAGTAAAATGGCCGACGCGACTTCCTCAGGCGTTACACCAGTTCCCATCCCTTGCGGTATTCACGCTTGATGAACTGATCGGCTTCCGGAGCGTTCGTGGCTTTCATCTCCGCAGCATTCCATTCCAGCTTTTTGCCAACGCGATAAGCCACGTTGCCAAGATGATTGGCTTCGGTGAGCCAACCGGAGTACTCAAAGTTGCACGTTGTCGGTTCGCCCGTTCGACACGCATGAATCCATTCCTGATGATGTCCGCGCGAAGCCGGAATGAAGGGCTCAGGCGGCTTGAAGTCCTTGAAGTTGTCTTCAGGCAGTAACAGGTGTTTTCCATAATCCGACAGCAGCTGGCCCTTGTCGCCAATGAACAGCACGCCGCTGTCCCAGGCAGGGATGTGACCGGACGAGAGAAATGCGGGCTTATGAGTCCCCTGATACCATGTTAGCGCCACTTCCGGCTGATCACCTTCCGCCTCGTATTCATAGCGGACGTGCATGGAAGCCGGAGCCAGTTCCTTGTGGGCAGGAGGCCCGAACGCTTCGATTGTTTTCGGAGCTTTCAACTTCAGGGCCCAGAATGGCAGATCAATCCAGTGGCTGCCCAGATCGGACATGGTGCCATTTCCAAAATCCCACCAGCGGTACCATTTTGGACCCGGGAAGTACACGTTGTTATAAGGACGTTCCTTCGCCGGGCCGAGCCACAGATCCCAGTCCAGTTCAGGCGGAATTGGATCGGCGGTCGTGGGGCGATCCTGCACAAATACAATGTCGCCGAATTTCTTTGCGTCTTCTTCTGACTGCAGGCCCCACGATCGTCCGACCCACACATGACACTCGGACACTTTGCCGATGGCTCCCGTCTGGATCAGTTCAACAACGCGCCGATAATTGTTTTCCGCATGAATCTGAGTTCCCATTTGAGTGGCCACGCCGGCTGAGGCCGCAGCTTCTCGAATGATGCGCGCCTCGTATATATTATGAGTCAGTGGCTTCTCGCAGTACACATGCTTGCCCAGCTGCAGAGCTGGCAGAGTCGCGAAGGCATGCGTGTGCTCACACGTGCTGACCACAACAGCGTCGAACTCATTGGCATGGTCAAAGATGCGACGAAAGTCAGTTTCCTTTCGTGCCTGGCTGTGGTTTTCCACAGCTCGATTCAGATTGCCGGTGTTCACGTCACACAAAGCGGCAATGTGCTCGGACGAGACCGACTGCAGATTCCCGCCACCTCGACCGCCGCAGCCAATGACAGCAATTCGAAGTTTGTCGAATGGCGAAGCCGCTCGAACGGTCGGCGCACCCGCAAACACGCCCGCGGCCAGCAGCGATGTGCTTTTCAAAAACGAACGACGGCCTGAAGAATTTTGAGGCAGCATACGGCGGGGCTCCGGAAAGAAGCAAAGAGGAAGGCAGACTGCTGACGCTGGTGAATGTCACCGGCCAGCGACGTTTTGATAGTGTCACGACACGCACTGCGAACGGCAAGCGAATTCAAAAGATCGGACTTCGCCGCGAAATGCACGGGCATCCCGCGGTTGTGACGTCATCCCGCGATTGTCATGGCATCCCGCGGTTATTGCTTGGCGTGTCCGCGAGCTGGATTCTTCCAGGCCCAAATATCGTCTTCGCGCAGTCTGAGGTAGCTGTGATAACGAGCGGCCGAGATCAATGATTGAGCCACCGCTGCCTTCACCCCACAACTATCTTCGTGTGTGTGGGTGCAATCCTGAAACCGACAATAAGCCATGAAAGGACGAAATTCGACGTAATAGCCGTCGACTTCTTCCAGCGAAATATCCCACAGCTCAAACTGGCGAATTCCGGGCGTGTCACAAACCCAGCCACCGAATGACAGGGGAACAAGACGGGCTCGCCGCGTCGTATGAGTCCCCTTGCGGCTCCAGTCGCTGACGTCTGCCGTCTTAAGCCCCAGTTCATTGTCGACACAGTTCAGCAATGACGATTTTCCAACACCGCTCTGACCGCTGACGGCCGTTTGGCGATTGGCCAGCAGGCCTCGCAGCTGATCAATACCACGTCCATCGTGAGCGCACGTGAGCACCACTGTGTAACCCGCGCGACCGTAGGCTCGCAGATAGACCAGCAGCGAACGCGTGTCGACCAGGTCGATTTTGTTGATACAGATGATCGGCTGAATTCCGCGGCGTTCAGCACTGACCAGATAGCGGTCGATCAGTTGCGGCTTAAAATCCGGATCCGCCGCCGTCCCCACGATCAGCACCTGATCGATGTTGGCCACCAGCACATGTTCTCGCCGCTGACTGCCGCGCGACAGAATTCCGTGGCGCGGTTCCACTCGTTCAATCACGCCCTGCCGGGCATCGCCTTCCTGGCGGAAAAGCACGCGGTCGCCAGTTACGACAACATTGCGTGAATCTCGAGCGATGGAACGCAAAATGCCGCGAATGGAACAGGCATATTCAGTGCCGTCCGCGTCGTCCAGAACCATGACATGCAGGCCGATGAAGCTGGACACGCGGCCGTGGCGACATCCGGTTTCGTTAACAACTCGCAATAACTGATCACCACTGGATTCAATTCCCACCAGAGTGCGTCTGCGAGACAAATCACCGCGCGCTGTCACGCGTTCGCCGCGAGAAACATCTTCGATCCGCTCATCGTTGCCTTGAAGGTCGTGCGTGAGGTTCTGCTGGCGAGTCCGCGTCTGTTTATTGCGTCTCAGGTCAACTCGATGCTTCTGACCTTCCTGAGAACGCTGCTGTTTTCGAGCCTTATCGGCCATTCATGAGATCCATTCCACATTGCGATCGTTGTCAGCAGATTCCAGCCCGAAAAAAATGCTTCAACAACGGACTTTCACAGCGGCTGCTTTACCGGCCGGACCTTATCAGATCACGCAGACATTGGGAATTCAGCTTCGTCCGTCCACGCGATGTTTCGACCGGCATTTCGCCCGCGGTTGTCTCGACGTAAGACAGGCCGTGCTAGCGTGTCGGCGAAGTGGGCGGAATACCGAGATGCGTTTACGTGCGAGAATTTCAAGAAGTGTGTCAAAAAAATCGGGTGTCAAAGAATGAGTGTGTCGAAGCGAGGGTCAGGGGAAACCATCGAATCGCTGCCGGAAGATGCATCCTGGGATGATGTGATGCAGCACCTTGATGTCCGGCAGAATTGAATCTGGTCTGAAGGACGTGGCTGACGGCAACACAGTGCCAGTGGACGAAGTGCGGAAACGATTTGGTTTGCCGGTATGATGAAAGTCGTCTGGATGCAGAACGCAGTTTCGGCCGTGGTCGAGGTTTGAGTTTTGCCCGGACGCCTTGCACTGTTGGCAGCCTTGCACTGTTGGCGAATGTGGTTAACAATCGCGAAATCATTTGCCGTGTGAGAAACATGGGGCCGGGATCAAGAGCCGGCTCGTCTGTGGCGTTTTCGTTGTTCCGTTTTTTTTCGGGCACCTTTGTTTCGGGCACCATTGAATGAAAATCGTAAAAATCGAAACGCTGGTCTGCAATGCGCGGATGCGAAACTGGATCTTTGTCAAAGTCCTGACCGATCAGGATGGGCTCTTCGGATGGGGCGAAGCAACGCTCGAATGGCACACTCGCAGCGTCGTTGCTGCGATTGAAGATCTTTCCCAGTTGCTTATTGGTGAAGATCCAACACGGGTCGAGCATCTGTGGCAGATGATGTACCGTCAGCACTTCTGGCACGGAAACGGAATCGTCCGAGCCACCGCGATCGCCGGTATTGATCTCGCGTTGTGGGACATTCTTGGCAAGGTTGCCAACATGCCCTGTTCGAAGCTCTGGGGCGGTCCGGTTCGAGATCACGTTCGCACCTACTGTCATCTGGGTGGTGGAAAGATGGAAGACTTTTACGAGACAGCCACCGAAGACGCTCAGCGATTCGCCGATCTCGCTCGCCAGGCTGTTGCTGAAGGATTCACCGCTTTCAAATCCATGGCGGTTCCTCCCACGATGACTCTGGAAGGCCTGAAGCCTATTCGGACGGCGGAAAAAGCGGTCGCCGCGATGCGTGAAGCTGTCGGCGAATCGATCGACATCATGGTCGACTGCCACGCACGTCCTTCACCAGCGATGGGCCTGCAGTTTGCCAAAGCCCTGGAACCTTACGGCCTGTATTTCTTTGAAGAGCCATGCTGGCCGGAAAGTGTTGAAGGCCTGGCGAGGATCGCCGCTGCCGTCACAACTCCGATTGCCACTGGCGAACGAGTCACCAGTCTGGCGGCCTTCCGCGATTTGTTTGCCGCTCAGGCGTGTGCCGTTTGTCAGCTGGACATTACACACTGCGGCGGTCTCAGCGAAGCTCGACGAATCGCAGCGCTGGCGGAAGCGTATCGCCTGTCGCTGGCGCCTCATAATCCGCAGGGCCCCGTCAGCACGGCAGCATCTTTGGAGTTTGGTTTTTCGCAGCCAAGTTACATCATCTGCGAAACCGTTCACGAAGACGTCCCATGGCGTCAGGATGTCGTGCAGGAAGGATTCACGGTGGAGAAGCAGGGTCGGATCGTGCGGCCTAACACAAAACCAGGGCTCGGGATTTCCATCAACGAGGATGAAGTCCGCAAGCATCCATTTGAGCAGGAGCTTCTGCAACGCGTGTTCCATTCCGATGGCAGCGTCGGCGACTGGTGATCAAAGACTTCGTCTGGAATTGGGGCGTCAGCAACGGTCCGAGGAATTCGTTTCGCTCCATCCGTTGAGTTCCAGAAACCTCTGCTTCCAGTGATACTGATCCAGCAGACCGGTTGTGTCGCGACCAAGAATTCGCAGGGCTGCGTAGAGTGCTTCGATGGTCGCGAGCCCTTCGGAGGGATCGGCGTAGACTTCAGACTTACGAGGATACGCGGTGTGAATGATCGGCAGCGAACGACATTCCACATGCGAATAGAACGGCTCCATTTTTGCCGCCAGACGCCAGGTTCCGTCCAGCAGCAGCAGACCGCGGTCGGCATCTTCAGCAGACAGCATGCGCCCGCCGATTCCCAGCCGGACGTAGCTGGAAATATCGATGGGGACCGGATGCGGAAATGTGGTAAACACGAACTCAGGTCGATTTCGCAGAGGTTCGACTGAGCATTTGCTGCGACGCTCACGCGGGTGAACGATAATGACAGTGGGCGGAGCCATGGAGAAAAATCCGCCTATTCGTTTCTGATCTTTTCAATTTCTGCATTCAACGCGGCAATCTGCTTTTCCAGCTGCGGAATCTCTTTAGGATCATCGGGCTGATTTTTTGCGGCCGTCAACAATCCGCGAAGGCGGGTAATCTTGTTCTTTGCAGCTTCGATCTGCTTCTGCTGTTTCTTGTTCAACGCCATTTGGTTCTAATTCCTGATTGACCGATTTTCGGGGTTGCCATCAAACATTCAGAACCCCTGTTGCCGCAGCATATCGAAGTTGAGCCCTGCTGAGAACAATGTCTGACCACGCTGAAGATCTTCTCCGTTTGCTTTCCGAATCGGCCACCGCAAAGACCCTAACAAAGGCCGTCTTCAGCACTCCGCGATCCGCTGAGCCTGAATTTCAGCGAGTCAGTATCAGACCGGTGGACGTCCGCGGCCGATGGCTGATACAGGTCACCTCGCAATCTGCCACTCAGGAATTTCATAAGAACTGGGAGGTTGCCGAAGCCGTTCCAGAACTCACGCGATTGGCGACGAAAGTCTTTCGCAATGTCCGTATTACAACCACAACGGGAATTTACGAAGCGAGAACTTCTCGCAAAGGGAAATGCTTTCTTCGAAAAGAGTCGCTTCCTGCGGTGACGGCCACGCCGCCCGTTGCGTCCCACAATCGAACTCGCAATTATCTAATTCCTGAAGGCGTTCCATGTCCGTTTCTGATTCATACGGGCGTGATGACAAAAGAAGGATCTGTCCGCGCCAGCCACTCCCGAAAATTTGGACAGATCAATCGCTTTCTGGAATTCATCAATGATGTGGTGGACCTGCTGCCGACCGATCGACCAATCAACATCGTCGACTTCGGATGTGGCAAAAGCTATCTGACATTTGCAACGCACTATCTTTTGACATCGATCCTGAAGCGAGACTGTCAGATTACGGGGCTGGATCGCCGAAGTGATGTGGTGCAGACGTGCACAAAGATTGCCACCGATCTGCAATTGCCGAACCTGACGTTTTCTGTCGGTGATATTGCCGGCTTTGAATCCACCTCGACCGTGGATCTGGTGATTTCGCTGCACGCGTGCGACACGGCCACTGATGAGGCATTGGCACAGGCCGTTCGCTGGCAGAGTCGAGTTATCCTTGCGGTCCCGTGCTGCCAGCATGAGTT
>JBDNHX010000534.1:0-6606 GCA_041688565.1 Planctomycetaceae bacterium | reverse complement strand
GCGGCTGTGGTGTAGTGGCAACACAATAGCTTCCCAAGCCAACGTGAAACCGACACTTTCGGCAAGTCGTAAAAGCGCAAAAAGACAATCCTTTCCGAGTGTTTCGGAAACCTGCTCACTCTTGAGCAGTGAGGAAATTAAGCACATTACCCCCACTTCTACTCTTTCGAAGTGGGGGAAACGGCTTAAAGAAACTCACGTTCGGGAGTAGGTTTCATGGCACGTAAACCAGTTTACGGCAATCACAAGGGCAGCGCTCGTACCACAGTCAACGGCAAACGGATTTACCTGGGTGAATACAATTCCCCGGTATCAATCGCCGCCTTCGAAAAGATCAGTGCCGACTGGGAAGCAGCACACTGCGAACGCAGGCCAACAGTCAACACGGAGTTGACGGTGTCACGATTGGCGGTTTTGTTTCTCAAACATGCCGAGAAAGAATATCGCCGCGATGGCCAACCGACTGGCGAGACCGCGAACTTCCGCGGCGCTTTGCAGTCCATGAACAATCTGTTTCATGGTGTCCGGGTCATAGACTTCGGGCCAAAGAAATTGAAGCAACTGCAGCATCAGCTTGTAAAAGACGGACTCGCACAGCAGACAATCAACGGTCGGATTCGTCGCGTCAAACAAGTGTTTGATTGGGGAGTCAGTGAGGAACTGGTCTCTGTCAGCGTATCGCAGGCGTTGAAGACCGTTCATGGTTTGAGAGTCGGCAAGACAGCAGCAAGAGCGCCAGAGCCGAAAGGGGCGGTCTCTGTGGCGGCTGTGGATGCAATCAAGCCCTTCGTCACCAGTCCCGTGTGGTCTATGATTCAATTTATGCTGTTCACTGGCGCGCGTCCTTCGGAAGCTGTGGCGTTGAAGTGGTCAGAGATCAACACAAGCAAACCCGTCTGGATGTACTGCCCAAAGCAGCACAAGACGACCCACAAGGGAAAGAATCGCATCATTGTGATTGGGCCGCATGGGCAACAGGTACTGAACGGCATTCGCGAAATGAGCCGTTCAGACTTTGTGTTCGACCCGCAAGTAGGCTTTGAGGAATTTGTTCGGAAGGCATACGGCGATAAAGCCAAAGCCCGCAAGGTTGGAGATTGCTACTCAAAACACGGATTGAATACCGCAGTCCGCAACGCTTGCGACAAGGCCGGCATTCCTCGCTGGTCACCCGGACAACTTCGCAAAACCCGAGCAACGCAGGCACGTCGTGACGGGGATCTTGAGACCGCGCAGCAGATACTGGGTCACTCCAGCAAACAGACCACAGAGAGACACTATGCGGCTGTGGATTTGTCACGGGCTGAGGCGAATGCACTGCAGTTTGGTTGATGCTACAATCTGAAGAATACACGCCTACTTCGACGGAAGGAAAAGCAGTCCCGAAAGCTGCCTGGCGTGTGTTTCTTTTCTTTCGGGTGAATGACTTTCGGGAGTCAAGACAATGCCCATTGTTGGAAAGAGTTTCACGTCGATCGGCAAAAATGCGTTTTCGCCGATTGTACTTGGCAGACGTGGCTTGCTGCTGAAGACGATGCTGGCGTTCCGTGAAACGGGATGGCGGAAAGCATCAGAACTGCCGTTCCATTCGCTCGAACTGATTTGGGCTGCGGAGCGTGGTTTGATCATCGTCCGGGTTGAAGCCCAATGGTGCCCACCCGGAGGAAACCCGCCTTGCGTGAAAGCCGTCTTTGAGGCGTCTGGGCCGTTCCTGTATCGCCGTTGCATCACGGCACTGTTGCAGCATCCGTTGACGCCGATGAGCTGGCAGACGACGCCGGGGCGCTCGGACTGGACAACACCATTCGTTGTTCAATTCAAATTGAGTCCGGGGTTTCGTCTGCATCAGACCGCCGTTGCGAAGTTAGAGCTGGAATTAGTGCTTGCCGAACTCAAGGCGGACTTGGAGCAACTTGAAAAGCGATTCGACTACAACGGGCGTGGTGGCGTGTTTGACGGACGTTCAACAAAGCAAAGTCAGGAAGATGCGTTCCGATTGGCAGACGCTGAATTCCTGGCAGTGAAGTTGAATGAGTGGAAGGCTGTTTCTGGGTTTGAAGATACGTACGCTGACGACGTTGCTGCGTCCCTGGCCAAAGCGATCGGCAAGAGTTCAGCACATAAGCCCGGCGTATCGCACAACGAAGCATTCACCACTGTGATTTGGTTTGGCGACACTTATATCTTCAGTTCATCGCAGGCCGCAGTTGTAAAACTCTTGTGGGAAGCGTGGGAACGCGGCGGCAAGCAAGAAGACGGCGTGCGCGTTGCGACGCATGACCTCTTGATGGCTTCCGGATCTGGAGGAAGATCCCTTCGGGATGTTTTCAAACCGGGAAACAAATTGAATCCTGCATGGGAGAAAATGATTACCTACAAAGGCTGTGGTCGAAACCACTACAAACTATCTCCGAAGAAAATCTCAGAATCCACTGAACGCCCACTGAGCCCGCCGAACGCCTGACATTGCTTTGCAAACTCCCTGAAGTTGGTTCATCCATTTTCAAGGAGTGTATTTGTGAGCATCGAAAACGCAGAAACTAAAGATCTGATTCCTTTGAATCAGACAACAATCCGTGCGGAGATCCCTGGCGACCCGAGCGCATCAACCGTCTGGCGATGGGTCACCCGTGGTTTAGCTCCCGCCAACGATGGCGAGCCGCGCATTAAGCTCCCTGTCCTGTATGTCGGCAGCAAGCCGTTTACTACTCGACAGGCGATTCGTGAATTCATTGAGCGATTGACACAAGCCCGTCTCGCTCGCATGGCGGCGAGGCAACAGGGATCCGCAGACGTCACGGACGAAGAGCTTGAATCGGTCGGTCTCATGTCGAATCGTCAACTCTCTGAGAGAGAGGGTTAAGCGATGGTACGAAAAAATACACACATGATTGTGACCCTAAAAAACGCAAGGGTAGTGGCTCGCAATGTCATCATTGCGGCTGGAGCTGGCGGCCGTCTGATTCGACCGAGCTACGTCTGGCGGAAGATGCACAGACCAATGTTGTGTGAATCCGAGGTGTGTGAGGCATTCAATGAGTTGCTGGCAGAACGAGTAATTCGACTCGCTCAGTTCTCGCTGCATTCTGTTTGCTTTGAACTCGTGGCCGGTTGGTTTCTACCATCGGAGGAACCCGAACAATGAGGGAACAACATTCAATCCAGCGACGTCGCCAGCTATCGCTACCGGGGAAGGACTTCGAGCTGCGTCGAGTCAGTAAGGCGGACACTTGTGAAGCCGTGCAAGAGACGTTCTTGCGAATACTCTCCGAACGCCCACAAGCGACTGCAGACGCAATTCGTGAGTATCTGTCAATTCCAGTTGACGCGCTTCACAACATTGGACCGGCGTTCAACGAACTGCGTCGGACTCGACAAATAGTCTCCGTCGGCAATTGGTTATCGACACGCCCGGAAGCAAGACGGCGGTCTTTGAAAATCTGGCAACTGGCCAGCAAGTCAGACAACTAACAATCCCAGCGCTGCATGGAATGCGGCTGCGTCCTGCTCACATGACTGTGAGTAAAAAGAAAACCCGATCAGATTCCGCTGAATCCGATCGGGCGTTCTTCGTTCCTTGTTCGTCGTTTTGATCGACGATTTTTTTACAACTCAACTCCGATGATGATGGAGCAACACAAATGGTACGCGAGAACGCGTCGTCTGCAAAAGATAAATTGAACCCGGATATGATTCCTGCCGAACTTCGAGCACTGCCACAGTGGGTGTGCTGGCGATATGAAACCCGCAAGGGGAAGGAAACCAAGATCCCAATCAATGCTAGTTCCGGATACGAGGCTGACTGCACAGACCGCAGTCAGTTCAGTGCGTTCGAAGCTGCGTTGAGCCGATTCGAAAAACTGAAGAATCTTGATGGTGTTGGTTTTGTCTTTTCTGATCAAGACCCGTTCGTCGGGATTGATCTTGATGACTGTATCGATACGTCGAATGGATCATTCAGCGACCTCGCAAAGAATGTTCTGGAACGATTCCCTTTCAGCTATGCGGAGATCAGTCCAAGTGGAACCGGAATCAAATTGTGGGTGAAGGGCTCACTGCCAATTCCCCAGGACAAAACGGGCCGCAAGAATCCAAAGCTGGGAGTCGAGACGTACTGCCGGGGAAGATACTTCACGACAACCTCTCACCGTGTTGTTCATCCGGATTCAGGCAGAACGATTGAACAGACATCTGAGATTTTTGAACTCAACGACGAACTTCAAAAGTGGTTTCTTGAGATGTTTCCTGTCCGCCAAACTAATGGCAAAAAGGACGAAACTCCCGCCGTCAAAATGTCCGTCGGTGTTCAGGATATTGTTCACAGGGCGTCTGCGTCTCGGTCTGGTGATAAGTTCCGGCGGCTGTGGGCCGGGGACTGCAGCGAGTTTGGCGACGATCAAAGTTCAGCCGATCTTGCGTTGTGTACTATGTTGGCGTTCTGGTGCGGACCGAATGCCAATTTGATAGATGAATGCTTTCGGGCGTCGGGGTTGTTCCGTGAGAAGTGGGAACGCAGCGACTACCGGGACACAACGATTCAAAAAGCAATCGACGGTTGCAGCGAGTTCTACAACTGGGATCGACCGCAGACAAAACCGGTTTTGTGTGTTCCAGAATTGGCAGCAGTCAAAAGTGAGTGGCCGGAGCTTTTCGACCTCGAAGAGCCTCCTCTTGATCGTCTGCCTGAGGAACTTTTGCCCGGTTGGTATGGCGACATGATTCGCGCTGTGGCCACAGCAACAGAGACGCCGTTGGAAATGGCAGCGATGGTAGCACTGGCTGCAATCGCCACAGCCACAATGCGGAAGTATGACGTCCTGATTCAAGCGGGTTTCAGGCAGTCTCTCAATCTGTTCTGTGTTCCTGTGATGGAACCGGGGAACCGAAAGTCTGCAGTCCATCGGCAGTTGACGGCACCGATTGAGAAATTCGAATGGGAGCTGCGTCACAGTTCGAGTTCAGAAATTAAGACGGCAGAGAGTAAGTTGAAGACCTGGGAAAAAAGAATCGAGAGTCTTCGCGGCCGTGTGGCGAAAGCAAAGAATCACGGCGAAGTTGATCGACTTCAAAAAGAGATTGAAGACCTCGAGCGCGATACGCCGTCTGTTCCACATCGGCCACAGTTGACGGCAGATGATGCTACGCCCGAATCGTTGTGTTATCTGTTGTCCTGCAACGACGAACGCATTGCGTTGAGTTCTGCAGAACCGGAAGTCTTCGACATGATGATGGGGCGATACAGTAACAAACCGAATCTCGGGATTTATCTCAAAGCACATGATGGAGACCAGCACAAAGAGAATCGGAAGTCTGGAATTCCAGTCAGTCTTTCAGCACCGTTGATGACGATCAATGTCATGTCGCAACCTGAGGCAATCAACGAAGCTGGACAGCAGAAAGTTCTGAAAGGCCGGGGCCTGTTAGCGCGGTTTCTTTTTGTAATGCCCCCATCCCCGGTTGGTTATCGTGACTGCGAGTGTCCACCAGTCCCGAAGAATATCACAAGCCGTTATAATGACTGCCTGCGAAAACTCTTGCTTGTTCCGATCGTCAAAAGCGAGTCGGAACGGCCACAGCCGAGATTGCTACGGTTGAGTCTGGAGGCATTCAATCTATGGAAGCGGGAACAACTTCGGATTGAATCCGATCAACAAGATGGCGGCTGCCTGGCTGCGTTCAAGGATTGGGCTGGAAAGTTTCCTGCTCAGATTGCACGCATTGCTGGGAACTTGCACCTTGCCAACTGTGTTGGATCTGAGGCATTGCCCGAAGCTACGCCGATTCCTGCCGATACGATGGCAACAGCAATTCAATTTGCGACGGTCATCAAGTCGCATACTTTGAAAGTCTTCGGAGCAATGAACTCGGATAAGAACCGCAAAACTGCGTTGAAAATCATTCAGAAGATTCGCGACGAACGCATGGAAGAAATAACGAAGCGGGAGTGTCATCGGGCGGACAGGACGTTAGACACGGTTCTGGAGGTTCAGCCTGTGATAGACCTCCTGATTCGTGACGGCTATCTGATGCCGGTTGATGATGATTCAAAACGGGGCAGACCGTCAGAAAAGTATCGAGTGAATCCCGCAGCCCACCTGAAGCCTGATGACGGCGGAAGTCTGGACAAAAAGGACAATAAGGCGGAACGGGCGGCAGATTTTGAGCAGGCCGATAATTCTGCACTGTTCGTTGCACATCCCGAAGAATCCGATTCCGATGAACCGGCAGAGTCTCAATCCGCTGTGGATGACTTCGAATTCGAATTTTCCAGCGATCGACGGCCACCAGCTAAATAATGGAAGCTGATGACGTCGAAAGTCGGGACAAAAAGGACAATAAGACAGACGGGCTGCGCGTCGGCAGTTTCTTTCTGTCCTTTTTGTCCCATGTTCTGAGGGAATGGAAATCGAAGTTCCGGCAGAGTCTCAATCAACTGGGGATGAGATCCAGCGAGATCCAGCGAGATCCAGTGAGCTCCGGCGATCGACGGCCACCAGCCTGACGGCCACCAGCCAGACGGCCACAGCCTGACGGCCACAGCCTGACGTCGAAAGTCGGGACAAAAAGGACAATAAGACAGACGGGCTGCGCGTCGGCAGTTTCTTT
>JBDNHX010000533.1:0-3946 GCA_041688565.1 Planctomycetaceae bacterium | reverse complement strand
GACTGATTGACCTAGATTTCAACGCTTGTCGTGAATCGTGAAGCATCTGGAGAATCAAGCGCTATGACATTCGACTGGGATTGCCCGGAAAACGAGACATGTACGTCAATTTTGCCAGAATATGGGGGAAGTGAATAGTTGTGTCCATCCAGTCGGGTGACTGGAATTGGGCCGTACCAGCCAGTATTGATTATGGCCTGGCTCGTGCAGGAAACACATTACCATTCTGATCCAAGAACTGCACGCTTGTGACTTGAATCGTACCGCGTTCGAATGGATGCAACATGATTGCGATCCGTGAATCGTCAGTGCGGAATACGCCACAATACGCATCGTGCGATTGTTGCTTTGAGACGAGCGTAAACCCCGAGATTTGCAAAGAGGAAACCCATCGATCGAGAGTTGAATCGGACGACGACCGGATGTGCATCAAGGCAATGACACTGCACACTGCCGCTACCAAGAACAAGCCTGCGAGTATTCGTGGAGATTTTCGTGCCGTCTCTGTCGCCATTCCAACTCGACACCTCTGCTGTCAGTTAACGAATTGCGATCTATGCGGCGAATGACCATGTTTAGTGTGAAAACGCACTACCGTTGCTCGGCGGTGAGTAGGGCTGTTTTTTTGTGTTTAGGATACGGTTTGTTTTCCCTGTTTGCCACCTGGTTTCCCGTGGTGGTGTCACAATATTGTGTTCATGCACAATATTGCGTCCATGCACAATATTGTGTCCATGCACAATTGAGGTCGCCCCCTTGTGGATCCGGACGTGCGCCGTTAACACATCCGGCTCCCAGCCGTTACTTGTCCACCGCACTGCCTCTGCGAGACGGTTGGTGGATGTGATCCAGCCGCCCGCGTCAGCAATGAACAACACAGTTCACCGAAGGTCCGTCTCTGAGTACGGGCGGTGCTCGGTCTGGATCACGCAATGGCCTCGCCGGGAGCCCCGGTTGGCGAATCCGCCTTCCCTGCACCGATATTACTCGGCTTCGTTCCATCCGGCTGGCTGCCGGACTTCGACGGTACTATGCGTCCATCCGACTCCCTGAAAGTCATTTGCCGTCCTCGCTGATTAGGCTTGTAGAGCATACTCAAACGTCCATGACAGGTGTGTCATGTTTCGTACAAGAACTTCAGGGTCTCACTGGTTGCCTTGATGACATCGTGTCTAGCGCGAAAGGACGAGCGACTCCGGGTCTTCTCTCACAGCTTGCCAAAACGCGGCGAGAGATATTGCCTTCCAGCATGCACACAACTTGGGCAGGATCCAACAGATACAAAATTTCGGAGCTCATGTCGTTCATCGCCGAGAGTCCACTCTCGGTCGATTCACCCTCACTACCTTTCTGGGTACGCTTCAAGATACGACTTCGGCTCACGCCTTATACGCATCCTGTAACCCTCGATACTGGGCGCGCGGCTAACGCTTACCCACGCGGGATCTACCCCCGCTCGTCATCAAACCATTTCCAGTCCGCACGTTCATCGCTTTGTTCGTCAGCTTTGTTGTCGTACGCCCCAGCCATCCGCGCGGCCGTTGCACTGTTCAGCGATAACCGCAAGTGTTTGCTCAGTAGTGGTGATGGCGTCTAGAGTTGGGACAAGTTGTACCTGAATTTGAACGTCATACCCTCCGGATTCATCGTTCGGTTCGATGGAAACGACTTTGAAGGACTTTTGGCGTGCCTTGCGCCCCATATTCTCGGCATTGTCCTTCGTTTTGAACAGGTTCCAAAAGTCGATGACGTGAACCGCTTTCATATCCATACCAGTATTCGCCATGCGTTTCAGTGTATCACGGTTGGCGTTATTGCTATCGCTCGATACTAGAGTCGATTTTGTGACAGCGAGTCCTGCAAGTCCGAGTGACCAGCGTAGAGCCAAAAAAACGATTGTAGTTACCGCGATGATGACCAGACAAAACGTCATGCCCGCTGCGAGGTTCAGACCGTTACGTCTGATCATGGCACTGCAAGCAAAGTAAGCAACGCAGCCACCCGAGCCAAGCGACAACAAACTCACGATCCAACCAATGAGCGTAAAGCGACTGAAATCAATGTCGAGCTCGTTGATCGAAGTTCCAATTCTTTCCGCGAGGTCTGGTTTGTCACTCATGGCTGCGCTAATGTAATTTTAGGTTGTTGACGAACGACAGCGTTAACCGGACGCGAACAAAACCCGAACCACATCCAGAAACGCAAGTTGAGCGTTCCGGTTCAACGGTACGCCCAACATGGGCGTGAACTTGTGGGGTGAAGCTGACCGAAGGTCAGCCAGTCCCCTGTACGAAAACGGGAATTGAGAAGGAGGCAGTATGCCAAATGTTTCCACTTAATTGAAGTACAAGGCGAGGGCAACTGCGGAAGAGCGATCGACCGTGGGAAGGAAGCCTGCGAAATGTGATGCGTAAGAGCCAGCCTGACTCATCGCCGTCGGACACATTTCTCGCCACAGTTGCGAGCCCCGGAAAGATTGAAGACAGTGAACAGAAACGTCAGAGAGGCCCAGAGAGATCCAGAGAGATCCTGAGGTGAGTTGCCCGTAGACAACGAAATCGTTCCCGACAGACTCTACGGTAGATGACGAACTTGTGCAGCTTTTCATTTCGCCCCCAACGGTTCCAATCAAAGATGCTTTGAAGAACACGGGAGCGGTAACTCCGAACCAGCCGCCACTGGCGGTTCACGTTCTTATTTGGGGAGATCTGCAAGTGTATCCCTGAGTAGAGCTTGCTCGAACAGCGGACCGGCTGAGGTAACTCAGACCGGGCGAGCAGAAGTCAGCAGAGGTCGTAGTAGTGCGGCGACACTCCAATCGACGCACGAAGGACCAAACATTTCTTACCAGGGAGTTTCCCGTCATGACCTTGATCCGTCCACAACACACAGAAGCCAGTTCGCGCATCTCAACGAGAGCCGACATCAGAAGGCCTCACCGTGCCCTGTGGAGTCTCAGCGAGATCAATCGGAGCCAGCGGCCATGATGACGAAACCCCTGAAGCATTCCTCAGCATTGTTAATGGAGAAGATCGTTGATCCACGACAAGAGCCGTATCTGCAAAACTGCCGGAGTGGAATTCTTAGGCTTTGCCTTCGAAGGCTACGGCGGTCAGATTCGCGTGAGCCCGAAGAACTCGAAGAAGTTCAAAGATCGTGTTCGTGAGATCACTCGTCGCAACCGCGGCGTGTCGATGTCTCATCGCTTCAAGGAACTTCGACGTTACTTTCAGGGCTGGGTTGGCTATTTCTCGCTGGTGCCGATTAAGACGTATTTCGTGGTTCTGGACCAATGGGTCCGTCGCCGCATCCGGTCGTGTTACTGGAAGCAATGGCGTCGGGTCCGTACCCGGATTCAGAATCTACTGAAACTCGGCATCCGCAAGGATGAAGCGGTGACGCATGGTATCAGCAGCAAAGGCCGCCCATAACATTGAAGACTGGTGATGTCTTCGAGTCAGGCGGTGCATGAGGCACTGTCGCTCGCTGGGCCTGCGGCACAGGCCTGGTCCCAAAAACAGCATCAAGGGGCAGGGACTGGCGAATCTATTCACAATCTGGCAGAAGCTCACTGCAAGGAGATGAACCGCCCGGTGCGGACCCGCACGCCGGGTGGTGTGGGAGGGGCCTCGGAGCAATCCGGGTCCCTATCCCGATTCTTGTTCTGCAGTTTCTTAGCGACGCAGTAAGGGGCGGCGCCGCTTCAGTCTCCGGCGTATGAGTTTATGATTTTACCGTCGCTGATGACGATGTTCACGCCGAGATCGCCCCAATTGTCGCCTCCTGCGTAAGCAATATCGATCTCATTCTTCCTTGCCAAGTTCAACACCTCAATACTGACAACATGTTTCTCCCCGGTCCACTCACACCACTCTTCAAGGTGCTTCTTGATTTCTGCATCGATTTCCTTGTCAAGACCCGTCAGCCACCTTCTTACGAGAACTAG
>JBDNHX010000532.1:0-7075 GCA_041688565.1 Planctomycetaceae bacterium | reverse complement strand
GGCGAGTAGCTTGGTTCGTTGTACGAGGGCCGCTGTCTTATCAAGCCGGTTATCGAGTCGATTAAATGCACGATGAATCTGGAGCATCTACGAGCCTAAAGTCCAGAAGGAATAGAACGAGATCTTTGGACCGGACTACTAACTTACAATTTGGTACGAATCAAGATGCTTCAAAGTGGCTACGCTGCGAATCGAGAAATCCACAGCATGAGTTTCACTGAAACGTATCAGATGTTTTCGACGAATTGGTTGCTGTGTGCCTGCACCGACGTGAACGAAGCCATAAGCGTCGCCTGCCAAGCTCAAACCGTGTGTGCGGTTGTGGGTAATCGTCTTGGGCGAATAGAGCAACGCGATAACAAACGCCGCCCGAAGTCTCTTAAGCTAATGACCACAACTCGAAGCGCATTTCAGGCCGCGTTAGCTGCACTGAGTTAGCTTCACAACGAGACCGCACCGCAGATGCAGCGGATGGGCTTGCGTGTCATTGCAGGCTCATTTTCCCTAACGCTGCGCGATTGGGTGAAAGAGCGTCGCGAAATTTTGGCAAACAAGTTGCAACCAAATAATTAGTATGGAACAAGCAGTTGCACCCATGCTCGCAGTGCCTTGGAGGCATCCGAAGTAGACCGAGCTTTGGATCGCGACCGCCGAAGAGCGATTTCGGTGAAAATTCTCGCAAATCGCCGTGGACAACGCCATTCGTGTCGGACACCCTTTCCTCCTCCTATCGCGCAAGGCTGGTCCAAAGGAAAGACGCATCTGGAATAGTTGAGGCTGCGAAAACACCAAGAACTCGGGATCGCTGGTGCGGTACTCCGTGCGAATAAACTTCAAGACGACTTCGGTTCGTTGGCCAACTCCTCCGCAATCCGCGATCGGCCTGACCCATCCGCTCGAACAACCGTCACGAGCATCGTCCGCGCATATTGCAGGCAGCGGTCATGCGGAAACTTAGGCCTCCGAGGAGCCGGTTGGTTCCTCTATTCCGAATACTTCTTCGTCACGTCTTCGGCGACTTGCTGGCCGTTGATGAACAGGCGGAATCGGCGTTGGCCGTTCTCGGGAGTGGCTGTCATGGCAACATGATACCAGCGGTCGGCTTCGATCGATCGCTCTGCGGTGACAAGGTTGTCATTGATGAGGAGAGCCGACGCCAGCCGATAGGGGCCTTTGGTAGGACTAACGTCACTCCCCCCACTGGCCCCACCGCGGGCGCAGGATGCAACGACGACCGCTCAACTGGAAAGCCAAATAGTTTTAGGTCTACTCTAAATTGCCTCGAGCCCCTGCATCGTTCCCGAGCCAGTAGCAAATTTGTCCGTTTCAATTCCCATCCGTTGCAAGATGCTGACGAACAAATTTGGAAGTGGATAGTTGTTCGTTTTGTCGAAGGCCAGATGCTGACCATGCTTGAAGCCGCCGCCGGCTACGAGTACCGGCAAGTTGTGCGTATCGTGGTTGTTAGCATTCCCGAGGTTTGACCCGTAGAACACCACCGAACTATCTAGGAGCGTGCCGCCTTGTTCTTTCGCTGCTGAAAGTTTATCGAGCAAGCGGCCCAATTCCTTAAACTCGGCGAGTTCGAGATTTTTCAGTTCGATGATCTTATCAGGTCTCCCGACGTGATGAGAAAGGTTGTGAGCCTCTGTACCCACGCCTGGGATATGGGCGCTGAAACCATCGAGCTTGATCATCAGCGTGATCAGACGTGTGGAATCGGTGGCAAAAGCGAGGTGGGCCAGTTCATACATCGCGGCAAGTTTTTCTAGCAAATATTCGCTTTCGGTGGGTGACGGAGCGCCTGGTTCGGGCTTCGGTTTCTGAGCCCAGTCTTCGGATACCAACAGCCGCCGCTCAACTTCGCGCACGCTCGTGAAGTACTGGTCGATCCGAGCCCGGTCGCCGGGGCCAAGCTTTTTGAGAAGCGATTCAGCGCGTTCGGCCACCGTGTCAAGAATGCTCCGTCCGGTACGAAGTTCGTGCAGTTGGCGCTGGACATCGGCCTGATCACCGGCTACGAACAGCGACTGGTAGACCTTTGAAGGGCTGTTCTCTGCCGGCACCATCACACCATTTGATGTGAAGGAAAGGGATTGATTGCCGCTCTTCGATACGACTAACGGCAATGCAGGGACGCGAGTCTGGATACCGATCCGTTCGGCGGCGAACTGGTCGAGAGAGATAGAATTTCGAAACGAAGCTGTACCGGGATGCGGCGCCGCTGTAAGAAACGAAGCCTCAGCAGAATGCCCATTGCCGACATCGGGATGCGACGTACCCGAGATTACCGTGAACTGATCGCGAAACTTTGCCAACGGTTCAAGATAAGGTGTCAGTGCGAAATCACTGCCGGTTGCCTCGGGGTAAAAGTTTTTCTCATAAACGCCAAGGTTCGTACACACTGCCAGCAATCGACGAGGGGTGGGCAAAACAGTCTGGCCAAAAGCTGGCTGCATCGCATCAAGCAGTGGCAAAGCAATCGCAGCACCGCAACCACGGAGCAGCGTGCGTCGAGAGAGTGTGGGCATGAGAATCTCGGTTGGAGAGTTTTAGGAGATTGGTGGGTTTGAACAATTGGCAGTTTCTAGTTATTTCGACTGGAACAACTCACTAAGCACCACTGCCTGGATCAGCGACCGCAACCCATGATTCGAGGCTTTAGTGCTGTTCACGATGCGTTCGAGTTCGGAACGGTCGGAAAATTGGATTCCGGAACCGGTTGCGTAGATCACCAATTGGCGGGTGACATTGCGGGCAAGTGCATCCTCGTCGGACAGCAACAACTCCCGCAATTCCTCGACATCTCGAAACGATCGGCCGTCTGCCAGCACACTACTGGGATCGACTTCAGAACCTAGCCGGACTTTCATGCGGTTGCGATAAGTGTGATTCGTCACCGTAACGATCTCTACTGACGGCTCCTCGACCATTTCCTCGCCCTGACGAACCTTCTTTGGAGAGCCCGACAATCGATAGCGATCGCGAAACCCGCCGATCGGATCAAAGCTTTCCAGTGCCAAGCCGTAAGGGTCCATTTTATTATGACAGGCGGCACAGGCGTCGTCGGCTCGGTGCATCTCGATCATCTGCCGGATCGTGGTCGCTCCAGTGGCATCGGGTTCAACCGCTGGGATATTTGGAGGCGGAGGTAGTCGCGGTACGCCAAGCATTCGTTCCATTACCCATACACCACGGAGCACCGGCGACGTAGCCGTGCCATTCGCTGTTACCTTCAGAACGGAGGCCTGAGTCAAGAGACCGCCGCGAGGTACATCATCCGGGACTTGGCATTCGTGGAACTTTGCTCCCCGAACACCTGGGATGCCGTAAAGAAGAGCCAGAGGCTGATTCACAAGGATCGTTTCAGAGTCGATCAATCCACCGACTCCACGATTCTTGTCGATCATTCGCCGGAAGTAGCTACGAGTCTCCTCGAGCATTGAGTCGCGAAGCCAAGGGTCGAATTCTGGGTACAGATTGCCATCGGGCGTTGTGAAGTCGATGTCACGAAGTTGAAGCCACTCGTCGAGAAAGTGTTCAACGAATCGATCCGATTTGGGATCGTCCAACAAGCGGTCGACCTGAGCTGCGAGTACCGTCGGACTCGAAAGCTCTCCGCTGGCCGCCAGTTTGAGCAGAGTTTCATCGGGCAATGAGTCCCACAAGAAATATGAGAGTTTCGAAGCCAATGCGTATTCGCCGATGCGAGTCGCTTTGTCTCCCGTTTTCTCGGGGAATCCCGACTCTAACCCGATGAGCAGAAAATCGGTCGAGCACAGAATTGTTTTAAAACTGGCAAGCATCGCATTCTTGAATGACTCACCTGACTCTAATTCTTGGTTCATAATCGCCAGAAAAGGTTCGACTTCTGGAGTTTCAACCGGACGACGAAACGCCCGACTGGCAAACTCGCGCAGCAGCGCCGCCGGCTCGGGAGTTTCATGCAAATCGTCGCTGAGTTTCACGGGCACGATTGTAAAGCTCGTAAGCATGAGATTACGATCGGCCTTCGTCTTCTCGTCTAGGAAGTCGTTGGGAAACCGCACACCAACCAAGGCCGGACCCGCGCTACCAATTTCAAACGTCCGTTTAATCGTTTGCGGCACTGCACGCTCGGCTTCGATCTTGAAGCGACCATGTGGCAACTCACGTCCGTCAAGCATCGTCCAAAGTTCAGCGGGCTCGTCGCCGGCAGGCGACTGGAAAGCCGTTACGCGAAGTTCATAGGTACCCGCCGATGCGAAGTTGACCATCGTGGCAATCTCACCAGTCACATTCAGTAACCACTCGGTATCGAGCTTGTGCCCCGCGCCTGCAAACTCTTTATGCGAAATGACGACCTCTTCTAATGGATCGCCTATAGTCGGGCGATCGGGCAGTGGTGGGCGTGGGTACTTCTCGATAGGTGTATCACCAAAGAGCCGTTGTTGGCTTTGCGGAGGCCAGGTCTCGTCGAGCGGTCCTTCCACTTCGAAGAAGTCATAGGCGATCCCAGGGCCTTCATAACCTCGCACGCCGTCGATAAAGCCTCCATTGCCAGGACCACTCGCAGGCAGCGTCATCGCATGAAAGGAGAGTTTGTCGCCAGGGGAAAGCCAGACGGTAAGCTCGTGTGTCGTAGGCTTCAGTGAGGGCGCATCGAAATAGCCCAGAGGTCTGCCGCTCAGCGACACGCGAACCACGTGCGGCACATCCCCCTTGCCAAAAATATCAAAGTTGTCGGAAGCAGTCCGCGTGGGCTCGTTATTCTTCGAAGACGGCGTGGCCTGCCACTTGCCTTCGTCATCCTTGAAGAACGGCTTATCAAAACTCTGATAGACCTTAGTCATACCGGGCTGGGCCGGGCCGGCTTGGGTACGTTCCCAACGCAGCCCCCAAATGGAGAATCGAACTTTATAGAGTCCTGCGACCGGGGGCTTGAACCTGTCGATCTGAATGCCCTCGGGCTGGTGAGCTCCGATCACACCTGTAAGCACGGCACACGACTCCGCAGTGCCATCGAATGACGCCCAGCGATAGGAGTTGCCAAAGTCATTCACCGGGTCGCCAGCGATTCCCGTCAAATAACCGGGCGCAAGTTCTCGACCGCTGATCGGAACACAGCAGATCTGATTGATCGCCCCTCGCGCCGACCACTGGTCCATGGCGTTCTCCCGCCAGACAGTTCTCTTTGGCGGTGACATGGATGGCACAATGACCTGGTTTAAAGTTGCTGTGGCCCCGTCGAGATACTTCTGGATGTGAACATAAGAGATATCGAGGGCCCCGCCCACTTTGTCGAACCCATATTTCCTGCCGTCCTCTGGCAGCAAATCCTTTACGCGGAGCGAGGGCAGAGAGAATAGATCACGGAGCGTTTGTTCATACTCGATTCGCCCCATGCGGCGAATGGTTGAACGTCCTGTTTCGGAATTATTATGCCTTTCGGCAGCGATGATCGTGATGCTAAGTTTGGAAAGGAAGTTCTCTCTGTCGATCGCCGCTGGTTGTTCGACATCCTTTGGCGGCATCTCGCCATCGCGAACCCGGTCATGGACTCGGATGAGCGTCTGCATTGCATCAGCCGAATCGCCAATCTGTGCTGGTTCAAGTGGCAGAGTATCCAGCCGCAATCCAGCTTCTTGAATGTCTGGACCGTGGCATTCAATGCAATGCGTGCGAAAGAAGGCATTGGGTTCGGCCGCGTAGGTGGAGATAGCCAGCCCCAACAAGAACCCATGGCTTAGCAATATTTTCAACACGGTGGTCAAGCTCCAACCGGGATTTCCCATTTGGCTTGAGCCTGGAACCGATGCCGGACTCACAATTCTTAAGCAATTCTAACAACGCGACCCCCTCGTGCCTAGCGTGTGCGGACTTCTTGACATTTTTTCCGTCTTCCGTTTCAACCATGCCGCAATTCGAGGCGGGGACTGGAAAAACAAAAGGGTGGCGCATTCGTGATCATTTTGTTTGTGGGAGTTAGGCATTGCTGGAAACAAGGAAGCCATACTCGCCATCTCGCTCGCCCTGAAGTTGCGAAACATTCCCTAATGACAAACTTTGACCATGTGGTTTTAATTGTCATATGCAACAAAAGCATTGGCATTTTCACCACTGCCATCCGGCGCGAAAAGAGCGTGTCCGCGACCGCTGCTTCTCCGTAGTTCCTGGAGAGCACTCGCCGTGCATTTGCCACAGAATCACTATGTCGCTTCTAACGTTGTAAAGGCTTTTACGGTCCTGGAAAATCCTTCGCATACCGCGCCAACAACGCTGGCACGTCGTTGGGCAGAATGTAGATCTTGCCTTTGATGTGCTTGGTCTCACCCGGTTTCAGGCCGCCGATGCGGAAGTCCGAATGCAGGCAGCGGGCGACGCCCTGGAAGAGTTCCTGATAGGGCTCGAACGTCACCGTGAAGATCAGTTTCTCATCGCCGCTGAAGCAGCCGATGAGGCCGTTGCTGGGGACGAGCGGGCTGAGCGGACGCGGGTTCACGTCGGTGCGCGGAACATCCTGCGGACACCAGACCTGGCCGGGGATGTAGCGGGCCTGTTTGTTCCAGGGCTGGATGTCGTTCATACGCGCGAGCTTGTTGTCGAGGAACAGAAAGCACTTCGGCAGGTAGTCGTCAATGTCCTTGCCCTGGTTGTCGTAGCCGGTGAAATCTCCGAGGCGGATGCAGGGCTGCGCCCAGTGTGCGTTCGAGGCCTGCGTTGTGGGATTAAGCGCGGTGATCGCAAACCGGACCTCGTCAGTTGTCGCGGTGATGACATGGTCTACGATCACGCCGTCCTTCACGTTGCAACGCAGCTTCATCGTCTTCTTGTCGTTACTGAGCGACACAAGCTCGGTGGTGTGACCGATCGTCGTGTCGTGCCAGTCCGCGTCAGTTGAGTTCGGGCGGCAATAGGCTTCGAGGTAGTTGATGCGAATCTCGTCCTTCGGCAGGAACGCAAAAAGGGGACATTGTACTTTAACTGTGTTGCGAGCGTTGTTGTCGTGATGGAATGCCACGCACAGCCCGAGCATCGCAAGGCGGTTTTGTTTACCACGTTCTTAATCGCGGTAACGGTCGCAATGATGTTTTTC
>JBDNHX010000100.1:0-3707 GCA_041688565.1 Planctomycetaceae bacterium | reverse complement strand
GCCGGAAGACGTGACCACGATCCATCTCGCCCAACGGCCACTTTTCAAAAGGCCAAAGGATGAGCAACAGCGGGAAAGGGCGAGAAAAAATGCAACCGGCGGTCGGCCCTATTTTTTGGCGGTGAGCACTATCGAACCACGCAAGAACTACGTTCGTCTCGTGAAAGCGTTCGCACAAATGCAAGAGAAGCATCCAGAGTTTCGATTGCTCATCGCGGGCGCTAAACGTAGTGCGTGGGATGATGTCAAGCGGACGATTCAAGCAACGGGCATGTCGGAATACGTTCAAGTATTTGGTCATATTTCGGATGATAAGGTTCTGGATTTGTTATGGGGATGTCACGCGCTGGTCTATCCATCGCTTTACGAAGGGTTTGGGTTACCCGCTCTTGAGGCGATGGCCTGTGGCGTTCCGGTTATTTGTTCGTCGGCGGGATCGCTAGGTGAAGTGGTGGCCGATGCGGCGTTGCTGGTCGATCCGCTCGATATCGACTCCATCGGCGATGCGATGTGCCGCGTGGCGACGCAACCTGATCTTGTGTCGTCCTTGACTGAAGCGTCGCTTCTGAGAGCAGCCGAGTTCTCCTGGACCCGAACTGCAGGGCAGACTCTGGAGGTTTACAAGCGGGTGATCAATCAGTGAAGATTTCGATAGTGCTTTGTTCACATTAGACGTTAGGGTAGCGGAACTCGCCAAAAGTTTCGGTGGAATGCATGAAATCAACCGAGTACGGATTGGAGTTTACCATTGCCTCGATGTCCTAAATCGATCGCATCGCGTAGTCGCGTGAAAAAAACAAGGGTTTAGTGCAGATCATCTATCTTCATCCGCATTTCACTTCGCCTGGCGGTGCCGGGCGGATGGTGCTTGAGACAGGCACGAGACTTGCTCGGCGGGGGCATGATGTTCACTGCATTTGCATCCGTGCGGATCGTCGCCTTATTGGCGAAGCGGGCAACGAGATCAAATTTCACGAAATTGGCGGCCCGCTATCTTCAAGCATCTGGTTTTGGATTCGATTCCAAAGTCGTTGCAACCGGGTAGCCGAAACCTTGCGAACAATTCAAGCAACGGCCAGTTCAACGGTTCTTTTTCCGCAGATTTTTCCTGCCAATTGGTGGGGGGCGTATGTCGTTCGGAGGAAATCAAATCTGAAATGCATTTGGTATTGTCAAGAACCATCGGCCTTTATTCACTCAACGGACTGGAAGCGAAGTCTGCCGCCGCCTAAAAACTGGATCGCTCATGTCCTGTCCCCGCTGCTGGGTGCGATCGATCGCAAGCTGTGTCGAAGATTCAATCGTGTTCTGGTGAATTCTGAATTCTCCAAACAGTACGTTCAACAAGTCTACGGGTTCGGGGAAGAAGAATGTCGCGTTGTATTCCTCGGTGTTGACCATCAACGATTCAGGATCGCATTGTCAGAATCTCGCCTGAAACGCGTGACTACCATCGCGAAGCTGACGCGCTTCAAGAATGTCGACACGATTATCAAAGCCATCGCTGAGCTTGTTGGACGTGGCATGTCAGACGTGCGACTTCAAATTGTCGGCACGGGCGACGCTGAACCATTTCTGAAACAGATGGTCCAGAAGTATGCCCTTTCGGACAACGTCGAGTTTCTCGGCCGTTTGAATGACGATCAGATCGTGACGCTGCTCCAGCAGTCTAAAGTTTTTTGTCTAGCCTCCGTCGATGAGCCATTTGGCCTCGTCGTTGTTGAGGCACTGGCCTGTGGTACTCCGGTCGTTGCGATCAACAGCGGGGGTCCCAAAGAGATACTCGAACATCGCCGTTGTGGTCAGCTTGTGCAGCCACGGAATCAAGTTGAAGTGGCCGATGCTTTGCAGCATTTTCTGCTTGCGAACGAGGTCACCTTTGGCGAGGCCACGCAGTCCGCAGTTGAGCGAGCCGCCGATTTTCAATGGGACAAAACTGTGGATCAGTTGGAGCAAGAGTTCTCCAATATCGCAATGCTGTCCGCTGGCACAACCAACGACGAAAACACATGAATTCTAAACCACGGATTTCGATCGTTATGCCGACGCTGAATCAGGCACCGTACCTGACGGCGGCCATTGATTCCGTCCTGACCCAGGCGAATAACGCGGAGATCGAACTGATAGTGATGGACGGTGGCTCCGGCGATGGGACTTTGGCGATCCTTGAGTCCTACGGAAATCGAATTCGATTTATCTCCGAGCCAGACAAAGGGCAATCAGATGCTCTCAACAAAGGATTGCAACTTGTTACTGGCGACATTATTGGTTGGTTGAACTCCGATGATGTGTACAAGCCTCAGGCATTTCAGCATATTCTCGCAGCCTTTACGCGGGCCGAAGTTCAATGGATCTACGGGAAAGTCGACGTGATCAATCGTCAGGGACAGGAAACACGACAGTGGATCACGCGAATGAAAAACAGGAACCTGCGTCATCTGTCGTTTGGCAAATTGTTGACCGCAAACTGGATTTCGCAGATGGGGGTTTTCTGGCGAAGTGAATTCCTGCCGGTCACTGAGGGCTTGAGAACGGACTACCATTTGGCGATGGACTATGACCTCTGGCTCCGCCTGTGGGAAAAATGTCCGGGAACGTTTCTGGATGAGACGCTTGCAAGTTTTCGTATTCATGAATCCAGCAAGACTGGCACCTACTTTAGTCAGCAACTTCGTGAGGCGTTTTCGATTGCCAAAGAGCATGCTGGCGGGCGCTACAAAACGAAACTCGCTCAGCATCGCTTGAATTCCTGGCTGACTTTTACCGTCTATTCAGCATTGCAAATGCTGCCATCCCTCAGGCCGGCCTCCAGCAGCAATCGCGAAAGTACCGCCGCTCAAAATCTCAATCAGTGACTGCGAACGTGGGCTGCTGATGGGAACGGATGTTCCAGGCTGAGCCTTCGACTCGCTTTCCTTTGTAATCTCTTTTTCATTGCCGGATTAACCTGAGACGAGCTTCGCTGTGGAGAAACTTGTTAAGGGATCATCCGGTGTGGGAGGTGAAATCCGTCAAGGCTGCAGAATTACTCTGCAGCCTTTTTTTTGGATCTCGTCGTCCCACTCATGCCTTCAAAAATCCACTGACGCGTTTCACTTCCGCCCTGCTGGTCCGACTACCGCACCGTGGCGAAACGGCAAGGATGTAAGGCGAACCTGATGGTAGCAGGGGATGACCCGTTGCTATCGCAATGCCGCGACACTAGGTTTTCTTGCCTCGCCAAAGAGGGTCAAGCCTGGACCGCTAAATCTTTGGGGTTGCAGCAATCTGAGCTTGCGCAATCTTCATCCCGAAGGGATTCAGGAAAGTGGCCGGTGGTTGAGCGCAGCGACACCACCGGAAGGCAAGCGACACGGCACGCGCCGACCCTGAAAGCGTCGAGGATTCACCAGCATTCTGGGACCGCTTCGCGGTCCAGTTCAGGTCTTTAGCCGCGTTACCGGTGGTGCGCTGCGCGACCACCGGCTACGGTCTTTTATCCCTTCGGGATCGGTGCTAACGAAGCGAACGAACGCATAAGTCAATACCAACTTTTTAGCGGTCCAGGTCAAGCCCCTTTCCGGATAGGCATCTCAATCCCGCAATTCTTGTCCGCAGTATAAGCACGTGGGGGGCCTCGCTAGGTGTTGGATGCGATCTCGCCTCAACAGCGGTCACTTTTGGCGGCAATTTTTCGGTTCCCGATCGTTCTGCGCAGTCACGTCTTG
>JBDNHX010000099.1:0-14080 GCA_041688565.1 Planctomycetaceae bacterium | reverse complement strand
TGAGGCGTTGAATAAGGTCGGTCCGAAAGTTGACGAAGCCGTCAGCTCGGGCGATTTTGAGACCGCCGTGAAGCTGGTTGATGGACTGATCGAACGGTTCCCGACCAACAAGGATCTTCCAATGATCCGCTTCCAGTGCCTGATCGGCGGCGGTATGTCAGAACAGGCCAACACGACCGCGAAAACTCTGATTGAAAACGCTCAGGGTGACGCCCGCCTGCTGGATCAGCTGGCATGGATGATGGTGACTGGTCCGGAAGCGCCGGGCGTCGATCTCGAACTGGCTCTTTCAGCTGCTCAAAAAGCTGTTGAACTGACGGAAGAAAAAGACGTGTCCGCGATCGAGACGATGGCACGAGTTCAGTTTCGAAAAGGCAATGTTGAAGATGCCGTTTCGCTGCAGAAGAAAACTCTGGAACTGGCAACGAACCCACGCCAGGTTCAGCAACTGACAGCCGGTCTGAAGAAATACGAGGAAGCTCTTCAGCCAAAAGAAGCAGCTCCTGCAGAACCGGAAGTAAAGCCAGAAACCCCTGCTGAGCCAGAAGCAAAAGAAGAAACCCCTGCTGAGCCAGAAGCAAAAGAAGAAACGCCCGCTGAGCCAGAAGCCAATTAGTTTGGCGGCGGAGTTGTGTTCGCCCGAAACTGATCTTGCACCAGATCAGGATTCGGGCAGAACGCATCGTCCGCGGATTCTTTTTTGCCATTTGCGCGTGTGAAAAATCGACGCTCCAGAATGATTTGGCAGATGCCCATTCAGAGCGCCGCTTTCCACTCCCATCATTCTGCGTGATAACCGCGCCACGTCCAGACGAGTGTGTCAGCCAGAGTCTGCTGGAACACTTTGCCGTCACAATGATTGGTCGCGCGGCTGTACACATAACGATAGTCATAGCCTTTCGCTTTCAACGCTGCTGCTGTGCGTTCGTTGGCCATCACCCAGTTGTGATAGGTCTCCTCGGCGTCCTTGGCACGATTGTCGTTTTCCGCGACGTGAGTAAAGATCCGCAGCGGCTTCTTTTCGCTGTTTTCGATAAGCTTCAGGCTTGAGTGATATTCCCAGGCCCCAAGCGGAAAAGCGATCTCTTCCGCAGCATCGTCGTCCTGCTGATCGACGAAGGTGCCAGAGTACGTGATCAGGCGTCGGAACAGTTCCGGACGAAACCAGCCCATGGTCAGAGCCGCCGCGCCGCCGGAGCTGCAGCCCATGGTGGCGCGTCCCCACGGATTTTCTATGAACGCTATCCCGGGAAACGCCGCCTTGATTTCAGCGTTGTTCAAAACGGCAGGCAGCACCTCATCATTGACAAATCGAGCCAGGCGGTCTGACAGGGTGTCATACTCCAGGCCTCTCTGACTGCCCTTGCTGTCATCGCCGCCATTCTCCACCGCGATTGCAATAAATGCGGGCAGCTTTCGATCAGGGTTGGTGGAGATCGTCAGGTTGTCGAGCGCATTCCGAACTTCATTCAGATTGCTCGGCCCATCGTGCATCACAAGAATCGGTGCTTTGGTGCCGTCCTTATAAGCGGCCGGCACATACACAAAGATTTTGCGTTCTTTCCGAACCGGCTTTTGCGAATCCAGAGTTGAATCCGTGCCGCGGAAAATCTTGCTGTCCGCAAGCGGCATCGCGAACTGAAAAAAGCGGCCCTTCGGATTGCCTCGATCGGTCAGATCCGGGTCCGTCGTATAATCCGGACCAATCACAATATTCCCATTGCCTTCCGGGCCCGGGTTCTCTGAGTAGCCTTCATCCGCCGCCTCAGCGGCCGCACTGAAGCCCACAACGGCAGCCGTCAAACAGCAAAAGATTCGGCGAGTTCGTGATTCAGGTTTTAAATGCATCGTGGGTCTTTCGTCTAAGGAATCTGCAGGAAGCTGATGGCGTGGAAAATTCTCGGTCCTGTGCAACGTTTAGTTCAGGCTGCTCGGGCCGATAAACCACAGCGTTGCCCAGGATACCCGGTTTGCAGAATAAGAAAAGCCAAGCCGGGATACGCGTAGCCGATCACCGTTTCCTGCCTGTTGGCTGTTGATTCAAGACTAACCCACAGCGTCACTTTTGAAGTTGCGCCTGTTCGATTATCACAACCCGACGCGTCGCGGAGGGATTCCGATTATCATAACCCGACGCGTCACGGAGGGATTCCGTTGTGGCTATTCGGCTCTGTACGCACGAATCCCTCGCTTACGCGTCGGGTTGCGATTAAATCAGCACCACGCCTTGACCCGGTGCAAGTTTGTTTCCCCAGAGTCAGTTGGCACGGATGCAAAATGATGGCATGGATGCTCTAATTCGCGGCTCGTACAGTTTGCCGTTGTTCTAAGTCTGATAAGAGTCGCCGGGAAGACGCTCGGTCTTCATTCGAACTTGGATCGCGGTCCCACCTCTCCACTTCTCGCCCCTGGAGGCCCATGATGAAAATTCGCTTTGTGGCCGCGCTCGCGGTCCTGTTCGCAGCGGCTCATGCTGATGCCGCATTAAAGATTCCGAACGTTTTCGGAAGTCATATGGTTGTCCAGCAAAAGGCCCCGATCAAAGTCTGGGGCTGGACGAATCCCGGTCAGGAAGTCACTGTTGAGCTCGGTGGCAATACGGTTTCCGCAAAAGCCGGCGACGATGGCCGCTTCGATGTTGCGCTGCCGGAAATGACCGCCGGCGGCCCACATACACTGACGATCAAGGCCGACGAAACCGTCTCTTTTGAAGATGTGCTGGTTGGCGAAGTCTGGGTTTGTTCCGGGCAGTCGAACATGCAGTGGAGCGTCAACTCATCCAACGACGCAGACCTCGAACGTCTGGCCGCGAAGAATCCCCACATTCGCATGATCAACTTTCCTCAGGTAGGGACTCAGGAACCAATTCTGACTCACGATCGAAACTGGATGGTTTGCACTCCGGAAACCGTTGGCGGGTTTTCAGCGGTCGGATATTTCTTTGCCCGCCAGTTGCAGGAAACACTCGATGTCCCGGTCGGCATGATCAACAACGCCTGGGGCGGTTCTGCCTGCGAAGCGTGGATCAATCGGGATGTTCTTGCCGCGGATGAAAAGTACGCGCCGCTGATGGAACGCTGGGCCGGCATGGAAAAGCGATTTACCGATCTGAGTGCTCGCACCGACCTGAATGAAAACGAAATGAAAGCACTGCAGCAATTGAAGGGACAGATGAGCGGCAATGCTCGTCCGGCAAATATTTACAACGGCGTGCTGAAGTCGCATCTGGGTTACACCATTCGCGGTGCGATCTGGTATCAGGGCGAAAGCAACGCCTCACGAGCCTATCAGTATCGCGATCTGTTCCCGCTGATGATTTCCAACTGGCGTCAGGAATGGGGTCAGGGCGACTTCCCGTTCTATTGGGTGCAGCTGGCCGACTTTAAGGCCGAGCAGGCTCAGCCTGTGGAAAGTGACTGGGCGGAACTGCGGGAAGCGCAGACGATGACCATGAGCCGCCTGCCTCACACGGGCGAAGCGGTCATCATTGACATCGGCGAAGGCAAGGACATTCATCCAAAGAACAAAGTCGACGTCGGTCGCCGCCTGGCTCGCTGGGCTCTTGCCAACGAATATGGAGTTCAAATTCCATTTCACAGCCCGCAGTACAAGAGCATGGAACAGAACGGCGAAAAAATCGTTCTGACGTTTGATCACGTGGAGCAGGCAGACAAGGGCTGGCGTCCATTTGACGTTGGCAATCCGGTGGGCTTTGCGATTGCCGGTGAAGACAAGAAATTCGTCTGGGCAGAGGCGAAGATTCTGCCGGACGGAAAGGTGGAAGTTTCCAGCAAGGATATCGCAAGCCCCTTGGCTGTACGATACGCCTGGGCCGACAATCCTGTCTGCAACATGTTCAGCAACGCCGGTCTGCCGCTGACGCCGTTTCGCACCGACGAATGGCCGGGCGTGACTATTGGTAGTAAGTAGCTGCACGCAGAATGCCTTTAACCAGGCCGCTCGACTGGTTGCCGACCAACTGAAATGCCCGGTCGTTTTTGACAACCGGGCGTTTTGTTTTTTGGACTTACTCGAACGGCCGTCCTCGCACTATGGACACGGCTCTGCTTCAGGAATTTCTACGTGTCCAGAGCGAGCGGATTTTAAAAGGGCGTCACAGACCTGCTGCGTCCGCAATGATAGTTCCAGCCATTGATGATCGACCCGTTGATGGCGTATCAGATCGCAGAAACTGTCGATCAGACATCTTTCAATGGCCGGATGTTCGACCACATTCTGATGCGAAACGCCGTTGGCATCATGAACCCAGAAACGCGGTTTCTCGGAATTCCACGGACGTGTAAAATCGTCGCAGACAACGGCCGCCTTTGCTCCGGTGATCTCAATCCAGCGCCGGCGAATCGCGTTGAAGCCACATTCAAATGAGGCAACTTTGTCCTGGGGAAACCACATCAGCCCGTTCATGTGGTAGTCGACACCGTGTTTCCACTGCGCTGCCGCAAAGACTCGTTCCGGCATCGCATTCAGCATCCACAGACTGGCGCCGACACAGTACCAGCCGATATCCAGCAGGCTGCCGCCGCCAAGCGATGCCGAAAACCGCACATTGTCACTGGCCAGCACGTCGCCAGGAAAAGTGAAGGCGGAGGTGATTTGAGTCAGCTCGCCCAGCGATCCGTCTTCGGCCAGCGTCTTCATCGAATGAGCACGACGGGTGTGGTACCACATCGTGCCATCCAGCAGGACGACCGCATGCTTCCGGCAGGAATCAATCATCTGCCGAACATCACCCGCGGTGACTCCCAGCGGCTTTTCGCAGAGCACATGCTTTCCGGCCTCGGCTGCCCGAACAGTCCATTCGCAGTGAAGAGCCGGTGGCAACGGCAGATACATGGCGTCGATGTCCGGCCGTTGAATCAATTCTTCATAGCTGCCACAGGCGTTCGGGATTTGAAATTCCGCAGCAAAGGCCTGAGCTTTCTCCAGCGACCGACTTCCCACGGCCACAATCTCAGCGGCGTCGGAGGCAATGATGTGAGGAATCACGGTGCGAGCAATGCGAGCTGTGCCCAACACCCCGATGCGAACTCGACCGTTCATAATTTCGTTCCTGCGTTCAGAGATTCCGTGTTCCGACAACGCGGCGTGAGTACTCATGCTGTCTTCGAATGGTCTCGCCGGAGAGTCATTGATCGAGCGATCTTAAGCAGCCGAGCGTTGAGAGCTCGGAGGCGACTGTTCCCGAAGCCAGTATACAACACGTTCCATTTGCATGCCGCGGGAGCCCTTGACGAGCACGACGTCACCCGGAGTCAGCAGGCAGTCGAGCATTGTCTGAAGCGTTGTCAGATCATGAAACACTGAAATGTGATTGATCGTCACGCCGGTCGAACGAGCGCCTGCCGCCACGGACTCCGCGTATTCGCCGAAGACGAGCGTATGATCCACGGCGGATGACATCAGCATCTGTCCAATTTTGTAGTGAGCCGCATGAGCATCCGATCCAAGTTCCAGCATATCGCCAAGCACCAGAATGCGATGCCGTGGTTTTCGCCAGTCCGCCAGGCCGGAGATCGCCGACTGAACACTCGCCGGGCTGGCGTTATACGATTCATCAATCACAGTCCACGGTGCGTTCTGAACAATTCGGCCTCGCCCCGCGTCCGGGACGAACGCCGCAAGTCCCGCTGCAATCTTAGCGTCCGAGATTCCCGTGATTAGACCCACGGCAATGGCAGCCAGAGCCGACGTTATCAGATGTTGAGGCCCATGAAAATGAAAGCGAGTGCCATCCATTGTCATCGTACACACGCCATCAGACGATGACAAATTGCCGAGGCGGATGTCAGCGTCCTCGGCAAGTCCGAACAGCACAACATTGGCTTCCGTGGCGGACCCCATCGACCGCACGTTCGGATCATCGGCGTTCAGAAACACGGTGCCGTTTCTGTCCACAGCCTGAGGGAGCTCCTGCTTTGTCTGGCGGATTGCATCCAGAGAACCAAAGGATTCCAGATGAGCCGGCGCGACACGCGTGACCACACCGAATTCCGGTTGAGCCAGGCTGGCCAGCAAAGCAATGTCGCCCGCACGACTGGCACCCATTTCCAGCACCGCAAAGTCATGCTCCGGCGCGAGCTGCAGCAGAGACAGCGGAACTCCCAGTTCGTTATTAAAATTCCGGGGGCTCTGAACACCGCAGAACTGTGAGTCAAGCACCGCGGCGATCATCTGCCGCGTTGTGGTCTTGCCTACGCTGCCTGTCACACCGATCACAAGTGCGGAAGACTGCTGTCGATTCCACGCTGCCAGTTGCTGAAGCGCCAGTAAAACATTTGGCACTCGAATAATTCGACTGTCGGTTTCGAACGTGTCCGCCGGCTGAAAGCGAGCCACCTGAAGGCGCTCCGGCTGAAGTTCCGAGGCCGCGTACTCCGCAACAACACAGGATGCACCCGCCGCAACAGCATCGTCCGCAAACAGGAATCCATGATTCTTTGCGCCCGGAAGTGCAAAGAACGCCTCACCAGGCCGAACGCTGCGACTGTCGATCGAGACTCCGGTGACCAATTCATGGTCGTTCATCTCCGCCGACCGCCCGGAACCGGAGATGATGCTGAGCAACTGCGATACAGTGCATGGGAACATGGAAGGTTTTCTGGAGTCCGGCGGAGACGGACTCAGGGGAAGTTTCTGACAGTGAGAGAACAGGCGAAAATGCAGATCGGGGGAATGCAGAACAAACGTTGGGAACAATCAGGCAGGGACACTGTCGGAGATTCGTGTCTCCGTCTGGATGTTTGAAATCATCATTTCTCGCAGATGCCGACGGGCCACCTGGCGATCATCAAAACTAATCGCGCGGTCGCCGATCTGCTGCACGCATTCATGTCCGCGACCGGCAATGACGACGACGTCACCGGGAGCCGCGATCTGAATGGCCATCTGAATGGCTTTGTTGCGGTCGACACACGTTTCGAAAGTCTGCGTGGCATCGAAGCCCGCACAAATCTCAGCAATAATCTGCTGTGAAGATTCCGAGCGAGGATTGTCGGAAGTCACAATAATCATGTCTGCCGAACTGGCCGCCGCTGCCATCAGAGGTCGCTTTGCACGGTCTCGATCACCGCCGGCACCAAAGCAAAGGATGACGCGACCCGAGGTCAGCGAACGGGCCGTCGCGACACAGTGGGAAATTCCATCCGGAGTGTGAGCATAATCAACAAACACGGTAAATGGCTGGCCCGCGTCGATACGTTCCATCCGACCGGGGACGTGAGCGACGTTTTCCAGCGATTCCGCAATGATCGGCAAGTCCACGCCCAGTTGTTCTGCCATCGCGGCGGCGGTCAGCAAGTTTAACGCATTGTGACGACCCACAAGCGGCGAACGAAACTCGAGCGTGCCTGAAAGCAGGCTCAGCCGGATGTCGTGATACTGAGCTGTCCCGGAAAGAATCTCCGCACGTAATTGAGCGGACGAGTCAAAGCCGAATGTCAAAACATGCGTTCCGACGGGAAGCTGATCGATCACCAGGCGACACCCGGCATCATCAATTCCAATCAGTAAAGGCGCGCCGGCTTTCAATTGATTCGCAATCAGCGACTTGGCGGTCCGGTATCGATCGCTGTCCCCGTGATAGTCAAAATGGTCGCGCGTGATATTTGTGATTGCAGCAACCGCCAGCGGGACGGCAGCACAGCGGCGCTGATCGAGCGCGTGACTGCTGATTTCCATAACGCAGTGGGATGCATTTTGTTTCGCCATCCGGGAGAGCATCTGTGCCAGTTGGGACGGTGCCGGCGTTGTCAATGAAGAGGCAGATCGGACAACGCCGTCGCTGTACTCAATCGTGCCGAGCAGCCCGGTCGTTTTGCCAGCGCCTTCGAGAATGGCGCGCAGTAGCCAGGTCGATGTGGTCTTGCCGTTGGTTCCCGTCACTCCGGCAATCGAGAGATATTTCTCAGGCCCGCCATACTGCGCCATACAAAGGCGAGCGTACGCAGCGCGGACATCGGGAACGACACACTGCGGAATACTGACTCGCGGATTTGGACGTTCCGCAACGACCGCGGAAGCACCGGCTGCAGCGGCCGCCTCAATAAATTTGTGCCCGTCGACGGAGGTCCCGGGGATTGCCACAAAAACGTCACCGGGACGCAGATGACGGCTGTCGCAGCAGAAGCCGGACGCAATCACATCGCCGGAATTGACAAAACTGACCGGTCCAAGTGTTTCGCGCAGACTGATCGAAGTGGCTTCCATACCGGAGAATTCGCTTTGGAGCTGATTGAAGATCAAACGTCAATGCAACGCATCTTTGATCGTGGCGGCGGGCAATCCTTTGCCGGTCGTCGCCACTTCACGCATGCGCATTGTCTCTGTACTCAAAATAACGGTCAACCGCAGTTTCGTTTTCCCACGTGCTCGATTGCTGAGCAGATTCAGACCCGACGATAAGGTCCGGCGGAAAACAGCCAGTCCTTCGGATGGATGTGATTTGCCTCGGCCGCGTCATGGCCCAATTGGCGTTGCCCGTTCTGTTCCACAGGCGTTACGAACTGCGGCTGAGCTGCTGAATATTCGTGCGGCCGATGTGAGTGGGAGTGAGCAGATCGCCAAATTCGGCTGATAGCAGGTTTGAATTCTCCTGGAAAGTGAGCACTTTGAAGGGTTTTCGCAAGGCTCAACTTTCGTTACTCTGCCGACTGATCATGATTGCCTGCCAAATGGCCGTCGATACCCGCCGAAACTCAACCCGCCCGGAGATTTTTATGATTTTCCGAACGCCGCAGATGGCTTCCATCGCCACCGCGTTCTTCATGGTGGTTTCTTCTTCGCTGTCCGTAGCAGAAACACCTGAAGGATTTCGTCCGATTTTCAATGGCAAAGACCTGGCCGGCTGGCACGGGATGCCTCATTTCGATCCTCGTGATCTGGCAAAAATGCCAGCGGAAATGCGTGAGAAGCAAATCGCCGAATGGACTGACGATGCGAAGAAGCACTGGTCGGTGGAAAACGAAGAACTGGTCAATGATGGCCATGGTACGTATCTCACCACCGACGAAGAGTTCACTGACTACGAACTTCTGATTGATTACAAGACTGTGCCGCTCGCCGACAGCGGGATTTATCTCAAGGCCAGCCCACAGGTTCAGATTTGGGACTCCACCGAAGAATCCAAGTTCGCGATTGGTGCCAACAAGGGCAGCGGCGGTCTGTGGAACAATAGTCCTGGCGCTGCTGGAAAAGATCCATCCGAACTGGCCGACAAACCGTTCGGCGAATGGAATAGCTTCCGCATTCGCCAGATTGGCGCTCGCACCAGCGTTTGGTTGAACGACAAGCATGTGGTCGACAATGCGATTATGGAAAACTATTTCGATCGACCTTCCCCGCTGTTCGCAAAAGGCCCGATCAGCCTGCAGACGCATGGCGGTGAGATTCGCTGGCGCAATATTTTCGTCAGGGAAATTCCAGCAGAAGAGGCAAACAAGATCCTGGCAGAAAGCCACGCAGACGGATTTGAAGCGAAATTCAATGGCACTGATCTGACGGGCTGGGCGGGCGCGAACGACAATTACGAAGTTGCTAACGGTGCCATTCGCTGCAAAGCAGGCCATGGCGGAATTCTGCACACAACGGACGAATTCGCGAACTTCGTGGTGCGTCTTGAATTCCTCGTCCCACCAGGCGGCAACAATGGCCTGGCAATTCGAACGGACGGCACTGGTGATCCGGCTTATGCTGCGATGACAGAGCTGCAGGTCCTTGATTCAGAACACGAAAAGTATGCCAAGCTGGATGCTCGCCAGTACCACGGTTCGTCTTACGGCATGGCCGCCGCGAAGCGCGGATTCCTGCGTCCCGCGGAAACCTGGAACTTCCAGGAAGTCACCGTTGACGGTACAAAGATTAAGGTTGAGCTGAATGGCAACGTGATTCTGGATACGGATATTTCCACGATCACCGAATACATGGCCAACTCACCGCATCCGGGCAAGGATCGTAAGACCGGCTTCTTTGGGTTTGCCGGACACAGTGATCCTGTTTCCTTCCGCAATGTTTCCATCAAACGCCTGCCTTAGCATGTGATGGGATCGAATTGATTTGACACCTGCGTGTCAACTTCCAGCCAACTCAGAAACCCGGTGTCTTCATGATACCGGGTTTCTTTCATAAGGGCTTCAGACACAGAGCCCTCAGAAATCTGATTGAGTCGACGCCGATGATATCCACGAGAGTATTTTTGCTGCAGCTGATCTGGGTTGTAGTCTCCGGTGGCTTTGCACATGCCGAAGATCTGCTGCCCGGAAAACTTACTTTTGATCCAGTGCAGACGGAGCCGGTTTTTGTGGCGGCACCAGGTCAGTGGGACAGTCAGATTCGCGAGCGTGGCTGGGTTATGAAAGACGGCGACGTCTGGAAGATGTGGTACACCGGGTATGTGCCCGATCAGGAACCGCTCCTGATGAAGTTAGGTTACGCGACATCCACGGACGGACTGACATGGCAGCGTTATCCGGGCAATCCGCTCATCAGTGATTTCTGGGTCGAAGACATGATGGTCGTGAAGCACGGCGATCGTTACCTGATGTTCGCCGAAGGCCAGGGCGATCAGGCTCAACTGCTGGAATCCGTTGATGGTCTCAAGTGGACTCGCGTCGGCACTCTTGACGTTCGCCTCGTCAACGGACAGCCGATTCCTCCGGGGCCGTTTGGAACTCCGGTCGCGTTTTTTGAGAACGGTACATGGAATTTGTTTTATGAACGGCGCGATGCCGGCATCTGGCTGGCTCGGTCCACAGACTTGAAGGTCTGGACGAATGTGTCGGACGAACCTGTGATTGGTCTTGGCCCGGAAAGCTGGGACAGTCTGATGATTGCAATGAATCAGGTGATCAAAGTGAATGGAAAATATCTGGCCGTGCTGCATGGCACCGGAACCCCGCAGAAGCCTCGCCAGTGGAGCACCACGCTGGCAGAGTCCACCGACCTGATTCACTGGAAGAAATTAGGCGGCCCCCTGCGACCCGTCGCGGAAAACAAATCCAGTGGCCTGCTTATTCCCGACGGCAAGTCGTGGCGTCTTTACACGATGCATAATCAGGTTCATGTACATCATCTGCTGAAGTGAGATTCTGTGCTCTGCAGTTGAGACGGATGCATTCGGTCCGATTTCCGAGTGGTTTTGCTCCCGCCCCGTGCCAGCTTACCTGGCACGAGCGCACGTTTTGTAGTTAGAAGGCACGAGCGGCAAGCCGCCCCGGTTGGCTTGTCCAATCGGAACGAAAAGTTTTGCACGATGAATGGTATTGCGCCGCTATGGAACTTGGCTTCCTGCCAGGCAAGCTGGGCAGGGGAGCGGTCGTGCTGAAGAAGGATTTGCTAACTTCAAAACTTCCGTTCCTGCCGGGCAAGCCGGCACGGGGCTGAAGCCGCTAGGACTGGTTGGCACAGGCTCGCCGGTTGTCGACAGACTCGTCAGCAGAAGCGATGTGGCACTGACGATCGCAACCGGTCGTTATCAAGTGACGTTGCAGGTTGCAGGTTGCAGGTTGCAGGGTGCAGGGTGCAGGGTGCAGGTCGTAGGTCGTAGGTCGTAGGTCGTAGGAGTCCCAGCCTCCATAAGCAGTTCGACGGTGGCTCGCACGTTCACGGTCCAGCCACTTGCCAAAGTCACGCCAGCCACCACCAGCGGATTGTCGGCCAATCGCGTTGCGGGATCCATCGCATGGCAACCGGTGGCCGGTGCAACCAGATATGAGCTGGCTCTGACGGATGAGACGCGATTGGTGACGAGAACACTTCGCATCTCGGGCACGTCGTACTCGATCGTGAATGGACTTGCCTTTGGCATGTATCGATTGCAAGTGAGAGCTCTGAATGGAACTGCCGAGGGAGCGTGGTCGATCGCGAAGGTGATCAACGTCAAGCTGGGCGTGGTGACGAACCTGGTGATTCCGCAAGCTCTTGTGGGTCGTGGTGATCGAGTGACCTGGGCCAGCGTTTCCGGTGCGTCTGTGGGATATGGTGTGCTCATCCGAAGGATCGATGGGACTATTGTTCATCGCGGGACGACGGCTGCGGCGTTCTACAATCTGCCGAAGAATCTGCCTGTCGGACGGTTTCAGTTTGCTGTGAGGTCTCGAAGCCTGAATGGGATGCTCAGTCAGAATGTTCTGACGGTCAAGTCATTGAATGTTGCGGATTTGCCGGCGCAGGCGAGAACGGTGGTGGACGGGATCGCGGCGGTTGCTGGCAATCAGCGGATGACGTTGATTGTCAGAGATGCACGGTTGCAGGAACTTGGGCGGTACAGCACTCCGGCGGATCTGGGTGTGAAGCTGGCGAGTTTGTCGTTCGGCCAGTATGGGGTTGTGGTGAAGACAGTGTCAAACCCTTTGGGTTACGTTGTGCAAGTACGAGAAGCTCCGGCCGACTCCTGCGGCGACGGTGTCGAATTCTCTGCTGACGGTGGTGTCGCCAGTGAGCGGGGTGTTGTCAAGAACTGTTCTGCTTTTCATGACGTCGCAGGGTGGGTCTGGGGAGCAGGTGTCTCTGCAGCTGGGGAGAGTAGTTTCCGCCTGAGTCTTGCGGCGGATGAGTTCGTTCTGATCCGCCAGTGGCTTCAGGACGAAGCGGTGAAGACTGTTCTTCAGCATGCTGAGGTGTTGTGCGCGGACTATTCAGATGGTGCAGCCTGAGCCACCAGCCGCGGGGCTGATCAGGCCCGGCGGCTGAAGTCATACTATGGTCACACAGACCACCATCCTTGGCTGGAGGCGGCGGTGAGTGACAGAGGGCTGAAGAGGATTCATTCGCTTCGATTTGAAATTTGAAATTCAGTCCCCTTCGTCATCAGCAAGTTCACCGATCAAGACCCGAGCCGGCGGAACATTTCCTCTACTAACCACAATCGCAAAAAACAAAAAACCGGATGACCGAATAATTCTTTCAGTCAACCGGTTTTAGATTTTCAGACGTTTGTCAGGCAGCACGATCAGGATTCCTTCTGAGCGGGAAGATCGAAACATTCGACCGCTGAACCATCATGGCTCAGGCTTCAGGTCGATTCATGGAACAGTCGCGGCATCGAAATTCAGCGAACAGCTGAACCGTGATGAGCCGGATCCATGATGTTGCTCAGAGACGAACTGCGACCAGCGGAAGGACTGTTCGGCTTGCAGGTGCCGGACGCTTTCGCCATGTCCTTCAAAGTCTGGCTGCGAGCCAGTCGCACGGCTTCGAACAGAACTTCATCACCATTCGCCACTCCGTCACGATCGTTGATCAGCACATCCGGCGTCACACCTTCACCCGCCATTTTGCGACCCGTGGGAGAATAAAACAGAGCTGTCGTCAGACGCAGGTCACCTCCGATGGCATTCAGCGGGAAATGAGTCTGAACAGAACCCTTGCCATACGACTTTGTGCCGACAACAACACCTCGTCGATTGTCCTGAATCGCAGCGGCAAAGATTTCACTGGCCGAAGCACTGTCCCCATCCACAAGAACCACCAGCGGCACGCTCCAAGTTTTGGCATACGTCGCCTGTTCCAGCATGTTGTCACCGCTCAGACGTCCCTTCGTTGACACAATCGTTCCACAAGCCAGAAACCGATCGCTGATCTCAACACAAGTCGTCAGCAGACCACCCGGATTGCCTCGCAGGTCGATGATCAAAGACTTCATTCCCTTGCCGTAAAGACTGGTCAACGCCTGATCCACTTCAGCCGTTGAACCCTGGGAAAAGCGGCTGAGAATGAAGTAGCCAATATCGGTGCCATCCAGCAGCTTCGTATCGTTCACTGTCCAGACTCGGATTTTGCGGCGAGTCAGCGTGAAGTCACGCTCGCCTTTTCCTTCGCGATAAATTCGCACCGTCATCTGACTGCCCGATGAACCCTTCATCAGATCCACACTGGATCCCATCTTCATCCCCGCCAGCTCACGATTGTTGATGCTGACAATTATGTCGCCTGTCTGCAGACCAGCCTCAGCTGCAGGACCACCTCGCAGCGGCTTCACCACCAGCAGGCCTTCCGCATGCTCCTTGACTTCCACGCCAACACCCACGATCTCTTCTTCCAGAGCCGCGCTCTTAGTGCCAGCCAG
>JBDNHX010000098.1:0-2886 GCA_041688565.1 Planctomycetaceae bacterium | reverse complement strand
TCTGCAGCCAGCCCTGGTCGCTCGATATGCAATTGTGGGAGTACTCGGAGGCGCGCCGCTGCTGGCGCTCCTGCTCTATCAGTGTTCCACAGGCCTTCGCGTGGGAATTCTCGGAATCGCCGTTGTCGCATTTGGCTGTTCCACAGATGGGTGTGTCCGGCAATGGCAAAACGCGGACGTTGAGCGAGCCCGGCTGGTGCAGCAACTGCGTGAATGCGAGCCCGATGATGTTGTGGTCTTTGAAGACCGAATCACCTGGATGCCGCTTTTGCATCGTCATCCGGAGTTAGCCACTGTCTGCCGTCTGGCTGAGTTTGAGGATTCGCAGCTGGTCCAGGATTCAAGCCTGCGGATTGTTCAGCGTGATGCGGGCCGGCGTATTGAGCATTGGTACCCTCAATTTAAAATGCAAAAGCTTGAGACACTGGCGGGCAATTCACACTTTTATGTCGTTCCGTATACGGAAGCACCAGAGTTGGGCCTGAAGTACTCGCCGGACTATACCCCCGTGCCATTCACAGCCTCCATCGTTCGCCTGACGAAGCATCCGTGATATTGCCGGGATTTTCCTGTGGGGAGTTCCCTTCACAGGGCAGCAGAAATTGGAGCTTTGGGCAACGTTTTTACCCACCCAGGCAGCGACTGGCCCTTTCACGGAGGCGAGCTTTTAAAAGTTGCCATTCATAAAACTCTTAAATGGTTGGAAAGATTTTGACACCCTGGTTTCCTGACCTAAGTTCTAAATGTTGCCAGTGATCAACACTGACAACAAACCAGGCGGCGAGCCGCCTGGCTTAATTAAGTGTTAACTCTGCGTGGCAGAGTTCTTATGTTGGCGGATGACACTCCGCCGTGACGTCACTTGCCCGGATCAGGGCTCCAACGTGAGGGATATTGAAATGACAAAGTTCGCAAACAGCATCAAAAAGTTCCTGGTATCTGAAGATGGCCCAACTGCAGTTGAATACGCAGTTATGCTGGCTCTGATCATTGTCGTGTGCCTTGCTTCAGTTTCTGCCGTGGGCAGCAATGCAAACGCACGTTTCAACAAAGTATCGAGCTACTTGTCATAGTCAAATTCGCCGCGGTCACTCATCGGATCGTGGCGAGAGTTTGACATGGACGGATGAAGGCTTCAGTCAAAAGGGATGCGAATCCTGGATTCGCATCCCTTTTCTTTTACGGACGAATTGCACAAGGGTAGACCGGGTAGTACTGGGAGGTTTGAAGGACGTTGACTCCTCAAAATTCATTAAGTCGTACTTGACGTACCCATTGCATGGCCTAGCTTTAAAAAAAGCTGGTGGCCGTACATTTACAACATCGTTTCCCGTAAACAGCAAAGTACCGAAACATGATTCCTTACTGGATTGAACTCAATCCTGAAGATCTGCTTCAGGGAACCATCGTCATGTCACTGGCGGTCTACTTCCTCATTTTCACTCTGACATCAACAGCTCGTAACGCATAGTTCGCTCCTCCCGAACATGCAAACAGAGCGTTCCCTTTCGCTCTGAACCAACTCATAGCCGATACTGCTCTGGAGCCTCTTACCATGGAAATCGCCGAATTTCTGATCAACAACTGGCACGTTAAGGCTGTTTCAGCAATCCTGATTCTGGCCGCCTGGATTGACGGTCGCGAATTGAAGGTTCCGAACTGGATCACGTTCCCGATGGTACTTTCCGGTCTTGTTTATTCCACATGCGTGGGCGGTCTGGGCGGCCTTGGCGCCGGCCTGCTGGGCATGTGCGTTGGCCTGCTGACTCTGATGCCGCTGTATGCAGTAGGCGGAATGGGCGCCGGCGACGTGAAACTGATGGCTGGCATTGGTGCATGGCTGGGCTGGGAAATTACTTTTGCCGCCTTCTGTGTTTCGACTGTTGTGGGCGCCATCATGGCTGTCTGCATGGTGCTCTGGACAAAGAGCATGAAACATCACTACGAAAACTTTCTGCTCATTCTGAGTGAGTGGATGGTGATCAAGAATCCGTATGAACTGTCGAAAATTGCTGCTGAGCGAAAGCCACGCATGATGCTGTTGCCTTACGGCATTCCAATCTGCATCGGCACAATTGGCTACTTTGTCTTCACCGGCATGATCTAGTCGTCAGTCGTAAAACATGGTGCATGAAAGCATCCTGAAGGAATCAGGGAATAAGGCAGCGTGAGAAGGTCTTTTTGATCGTTGCTGCTGGCGTCGAGCGTTTCGAGGCCGGAACCGAACTCTGGCGAAAATCATGAGTCTCGGTAGATCGCAGAGATTAGTAATCCCGTCATCATTAGGTGAAGCAGAGTTTTCCTGTCTGCCGATGATGATGATGATGGGGTGTGGATTGAACGGAGCGTATCGATTCTTCTGCAGAATCAGCAGCTTGCCGCAGCAAAAGGGTAAGTTCTGCTGATGTGCGGAAAGCCGACACGAGAACAGGGCATCCAGAAACGGACTCCATCATGAAAAATCAATCATTAATTCTCCTGGTGGTCGCTGTCGGTTGTGGACTTGTTGCCATGCTTGGCGTGAAGCAGGTGATCAGTCAGCAGCCGACGGATACTGCGGAGACTGTTCAGGTTCTTAGTGCCATTGCCGAGATTCAGCCGGGGACTGCCCTGGATGACCTGAACACAAAGTTTGTGGAAATGGCCGTCGCTTCAGTTCCTGAAGGGGCGGTCACTGATATTAAAGAAGTTGATCAGCGTTATCTTAAGGTCCCGGTGATGCCGGGAGACTGGATCCTGAAGACGAAGCTGACTGAAAGCCGCGGGGCTGAAGCCAGCATTCCTGAGGGAATGGGAATTGTCACAATTCCTGTTGATGCAACAACTTCGCACAGCGGAATGCTGCTGCCTGGAAATCGAATTGACCTGCTGTTGACGTTCAGCGAT
>JBDNHX010000097.1:0-3021 GCA_041688565.1 Planctomycetaceae bacterium | reverse complement strand
GCTTCCTGAGTTCGATGGCTTTCTGTATCTCGCGGTGCGTGATCGACCGATCATCCGGTCGATTCGGGTCCTGCCCGCTCCCGTAATGGGTTGTGATGATTCCCAAAAAGAGATCGCATTTCTCAACGGCAGCCAGGCAGTTCTCAAACGCCGTGCGGTCGGAGCGGACGGGGACCGTTCCTTTATGGGACATCCACACATCATAGCCGTATTCTGTAAGCAATGTGTAAACGCGGTCCAGCAGTTCTTCAATGCCATACACAGTGGAAGAGACCATCATCGTGAGCTTCGTCGGCTTCACCGGTTCATGAGTTTTCGTTGGGCTCACTTTCGCCTTGCCGTCTTTCGCTTTCGCCTTGCTCATTTGTCCGCTCCCGCAAGAAGCTGTTGCAGAGCGGTCCAGACGTCAGCCGAACTCTTCAGCCACGCATTCCGTGCGTCCGGAAGTGCTGTCGCCTGAAAATCTGCTGATTGTTCTCTGGTCCGGATCGTTTCCATCGCAACGTACAACAGGACGCTGAGATTGCCGTTCTTCTCCAGGATCGCCTTGGTCGTGATGACACGGGCAAAGCCGTCGATGTCTTTGAATTTCTGATAGGCCTTGACGATGCGTTCGATGTGGTCGCTAGAAGTAAAAACGGTGCCAAAGTCCAATTGCCGTTGCGCAGAACTTTTGTCGCGAACTTCACTGGCCGAAGTCGACTTGTTGGATTTGTTTTTTGCCATAGATCCGTGCTTGTCCACCATTGCGACCGCCTGACCCGGTTGACAGCGTCAAAGCACAATCGATGTTGATGGTTCTCTATTGCAAAGCCAGTGGACCTGCCGCCATCCTCTCATTAAGGGGCGATTGTAACTGAGTTGCGATTGGATGCGACCCAATCGTGATAGATGCCAGGATGCAGACTTGAGATTCATGAGGCGATCAGTTCGATTCTGGTTCACTTCGGAGTACATTTGTGCGCAGCAGGCTTCTGTTGTTTGGCTGAAGTTCGGTCGTCGCAATTGTTTTGAAATGTCGGTCCAGACCGTTCGGAGTTCACCATGTTTACGATGTCACTTCTTCTGACGATGCTCATTTCCGCTGACACACCTGCATGGCCTGGATTCCTGGGGGCGGGGGCGTCGGAGATTGATCCGGGGTCGATTCCGTTGACATGGTCGCCGACGGAGAATGTGGCGTGGGATGCATCTCTGCCTGGGCATGGGCAATCAAGCCCGGTGATTTGGGGTGACAAGGTGTTTGTGACCTCCGTGGAAGGCGAGAACAAAGAGACCTGCCACACCATCTGCCTGTCTCTGAAGGATGGCTCGATTCTGTGGGATCATAAGCATACGTCAACGTCGCCGGATCCAAACAGCGTTTACATCAGTCGAGCCGCTCCGACGCCGGTTGTGGACGGACAGCATGTGTTCGCGTTTTTTGAATGCGGTGACCTGGTCGCGCTGACTCATGATGGCAAGGAAGTCTGGACGAAGTCGCTGTCGAAGGAATATGGCAAGTTCACGAATAAGTTCGGCTTGAGCGGCTCGCCGGTTCAGACAGAGACTTCGGTGATTGTGCTGATCGACGACGAAGGCCCGTCGTATCTCGTCGCCTTCAACAAGGCTGATGGCAATATCCTCTGGAAGTCGGATCGAACAAGTCGCAACAGCTGGAGCAGCCCGGCACTCCTGACTATTGAAGGCCAGCGTCAGGTTATTGTCAGCTCGGCGGGAAGCGTCGATGGCTATGATCCCGCCAGCGGAAAGCTCCTGTGGACATTCGCCGACGTTGGCGGCAATACGGGCACAACGCCTTTGCCAGCCGGACCGAATCAGTTCTTTATCGCAGCCTCACCGGGCCGCTCGGGAGAAAATTCCGAAGGCGCGAAGAAGTCGAACGCCCTCGTGAAAGTTTCGCGCGATGGTGACAACTGGAAGGTCGAAAAGATCTGGACGGCGGCTGAAGCGACTCCGTCATGGGCTTCACCATTCGTCCATCAGGGTTTTGCGTACTGGGTCAATCGCGTCGGTGTGGTTTACTGCATCGATATGACGACCGGCGAACAGAAGTACGCTCAGCGAACGAAGCAATCCTGCTGGGCGACGCCGCTGCCACTCGGTGACCGCATCTATTTCTTCGGCAAGGATGGCGTGACAACTGTTCTTGCTGCCGGTCCGGAATTCAAAGAACTGGCATTGAACGAACTCTGGCCTGCTGACACACCGCCAACCGACAACGGTGCTCCGAAGGCTGATGAAACAAGCACCGAACGAAAGCAAGCGTCGGCGATGTTTTCCGGACCCACTCAATATGGAATCGCCGCTGTGACGGGCAGCCTGCTGATTCGAGTCGGCAGCCATGTGTATTGCATCAGGAATGCAGCAAACTGATGACGCTTCGCTCATCTTTTGAGCCGCAGGATTGCTGAGTGGCGACAAGATCACAACGCCCTGGCGGCTTCCGCTATGTTCGGTTCGCATGCAAGCTCAGTGGCAGGGACTCAACCTTCGGACATGATCAGCAAGCGTAGTCGGTTTAAAGCGGTGCGAGCGGCCCGCTGTCGAAAGATCGCAAGGTTGCCCGACATGCTGGCATCAAAAACATGAAATGAGCCAGGAGCTGCGACGGCGACCTGACCACGGCGGACCGTGACACCCGATTCGGACAAATGATCTTCGTGCGGCGATGCCAGCAAAACGTAATCCACGCTCTGGCTTGCAAAAATCTCGGCGGCCAGGGATTCTGCCACGCGAGCCCAGTGACCAGGGTCGGCAGATTCAGACAGATCGGACGGAACGGAGGATAATGAAGAACTCGACTGTGCGTCCCAGTCTCCGGTAGTAACTTGTGCATGTTTGACAACAGAGCACAGCCTTTTCGTCTCCGTCATCCAGAGCGACAGCAGGCCGCCCGTTGTGGAACCTTCAAGCAAGGCAATTTTTTGATTTCGAGCGATCAGTAATTCGGCGACAACTTCATGCAGTTCGGCATGACCTTCCGCATAAACGGATTCTCCCAGCCGCTCCCGAATGAGC
>JBDNHX010000531.1:0-8525 GCA_041688565.1 Planctomycetaceae bacterium | reverse complement strand
CGCCATTCTGATAGACGCAAAGTCTGCTCGAGCTGCGAAGTGGTATGCATCTTACGGGGCCATCCCGCTCAAAGACGCGCCTCTCACGCTTGTGCTGCCACTGACAACAATAGCGACCGCGCTCAAAGTGGACACATAGAATCGAACGTCGCTGGTCGCCCCGCCTGAGTCCGATCACTCTCGCCTGTTGAACGACCATCGTCGGCATGGAAGATTTACGCGGCTTTCTGCATGATTGACTGATTCTTGAAGTCATTGCTTTCCTGCAGGCTGGCTTGCTGGCTTTCAATCCAGTCGGCGGCTTCCTGAATGACGGCGTGCAGTTCTTCGGCGTTGCGTACGAAGAAGCTGCTGGAATAGCCTTCTTTGCCATTGGCAGATGTTTTCCATGAGCGACTGATGGTGAAGTCGTAGTATTCGCATCGGCTAAGGACAACATGCTGACGTTCGATGATGGAGCGGACAGGTCTCGGTAAAATCGGCTTCATTAGCCGGTCTAAGAGATGAAAGGATCGCTTCCTTTCCTGACTGTCGCTCTTCGAGCTGGGTACGCGGAGACGTGTTCGCCCAGTTCAAAGGAGGCTCGTTGGCCTAAAACCGATCGTGCGGCTCACTCAGTATGTGAGCCGTACTTGTGTCGGAGTAATCCCAGCGTTCTATCCTATGGTTATGATAAGTGTTGCTGGCTAATGTGGCCCGTCACTCCGTGGCGGGAAGGGATTGCGGGTGCGGCGGGTGGCTCGGTCAGGAGACCGGCCACAACAGTTGTGCGGGAAGACTCGCGTCGGAGACACGAGCAACATTGGCTACGCAATATTGTATCCCGATGAAACGACTCGGGATTTGTTCTTTTCATTTTGAATTCGGGCGAGGCGGACATGCTCAGTGGATCCATCGTCATTATTGACGAATCGGAACCCTGAGCCGTCCTGAACAAAGCGGGTGTGGCAAAGGAATGCCGAATCCCGTCACGGGGGCTCATGGGCTTGCTGTTATGGCGAGTTCGTTCAACCGTGCTGACGTGGGGAGCTGTGCGTCTGGCGACAGACCGCACCGGGGCTGACACCCTCGGGGATCGGACCAAACATCCGACCGTGAATAGCTCAACCATGAAAGGCCCAACCGCAACAGGTATGGAAGGGCTTGTCAGTGAATCTGCTGGGAGACGGTGCCAAACCGTGGAAAGCCGTTCTGAGTTCTGACGGATTGTCAGACGTGGGTACCCCAATCTTCTGTCTTCGTAGGGGGAAAGTCGCGGGGCAGTGCCTTTTGATTTCGGGAGAGTGACAATCGCTTTCGATACGTTGCTTGTCTTTCGGCAAGCGACCATCGGGAGCGAATAATGTCATCCGAGCGGAAGCTCGAACCCGAGTCAAGGGCCGTGGCCTTGCGGGAAACTGTGACAGGTCGGGAGACCTGAACACACCAGAACGGTCTGAAGGGTAAAACCTTCCAACAACGTGAACCAGTGGATGAAGTTCAGGAACTAACGCCGGAGCCTCTGTGGCGGCCGGGAGTAGCGCTCTCGGTGCGCAGTCCTGTCGACTGCGTGATTCAAATGCCGCAGAGGGGGAGAGTGGTCTAAGTAGAATCTCGCGGGAGCGAGGCGGTGGTTCGGTCGAAGGATCGAACAGGTAAGTGTTGGATCGCGAGGAGCGACCAACGGGAGCGGTCCATCTGATCCGAGCGGTAGCTCGAATTGGCTGGCGGGCCTCCCGCCTGCATGGCTGGCCGTCATGTGCCGTTCACAATGACCAGAGGGTGATGCCTCTGAGAGTGAAAACGAAAGGACTGAGGAGCAGTGAATCCGTTGATCCTGCTGTCGCGGGACATGGTCACGTTTTGACGTGATCATTGAATCCGACAGCTGTGGTCTTCGGGAAAAGCTCCATCATCGAGCGTGTCGCACGTGGCTGGCTCTCCGTCGTGGGAGTCAGCCAATGCGTCAACCGTGGCAGGCAGCAACAAGCAGTTTCAGGAGAATATTCCGGGAGGAGTGATCTCTTGAAACGGCAGACTGATGGCGGATACCCGAGTTGTGTCCGAAGGACGCGACAGGGGACTGCCGTGAAGGTTGTACTCGGGTGCTATGAATTGTGCGGATGCACCAAGGGAAGGCAGTGCGAAAGCACGGTCGCCCATTGCGGACGCGATTTGTGGCCATTTGTGCGGACGGATCTGCAGGCTCTTTGTCTGAGTCTCGATCAACATGCACGAACGAGAACTAGGTTGCCAAACACGGTTTTCTGGCTTTGGAGGTTGAGCCCATCAACCTCCCTTTTTGACGAAACAACAACCGGAGAACCATGACATATCGCTATGAAGCTCAATCACCCGAAGCCGTCGTGCAGTTGATCGCGGCCAGTTACCTGCGACATGGATTCTACTGGTACGTTACCGGATCCATTCCGACGGGCAAAGATCCCGACAAGACTGATCGGAAACTGATCGGCAAGTACGGCATCGAGGTCAGTGAATGGGAACGCCGACATCGCAAGCAACGAGGCATCGCGAATGCTCATTACCTCCGCTACCAGAATTGGTTCGTCCTGCTGGTCAGCGAAGGCCATCACGCATTGAAGCAACCGGCATCAAAAGGCGGGGAGGGTGAATTCCTCAAAGACTGTCGGCGAACTCCGATCCGGTTTCAGGGCTATTCCATTTCCTACCGACGAGCCGGAGCAACAGCAACGGGAGTCGCCTCACCCAAGTGGCACGCTCATGTTCGCATCGACGATAATCACTATCGGCGCATGAAGGCCCGCTTTCTGGATCTCGCCGTGCATCGGACGGCGGAAACTCTGGCGGCTGAGTTCGCTCGCATCCCTTTCGCCCGATATGCGCCGATTCGTCGCCAACTTCTGAATATCCTGCGAGCCGTCAACGAACGCCGCAAGCAGCAACGCTTCGATCCGATTCCCCACAATGCTCTGAAGCTCCGACGAACACCCGTGCCCGTCTATGTTCAACCAGCTGCGGACAATAGCGACAGCAACTCCGTGGTGGAGGCTGCCTAGTTCATGACCGCACTCCCGTATCTTCTTCTCGCATTGCCGATCATCGAACTCGCGTTGTCCCATCCCGACGCAGGTGATCTGATGCTGGCGGTTTGGCTGCTAAGCATCTCCTGGCGGATGGGCTGGCTGCGTTGAACTCAATCACCAGTGGTTGTCACCCTTCGCCCATTCCTCTCGAAGTTGGACGCGCCGAGGCGCGTTCATGCAAAGCAAGCGGACCGTCGCTCGCCCCTTCGGCGTTATTCCCATGACCATTCCCCCATTCAGTTCAAAATGGTCGGCCCAAACATCGGTTCGTGGATGAAACAACTGGACGATGGTCTTTGTCTCGGAGTCTACGCTCGACAGATTCGGACCTTTGAAGGCACCATGACTATCGCGAGGACTTCACAAGAACTCTCCGTGCTTTTGCCTGCAGGATCGAGATCACGTCAACAGCCTCCACGAACTCTCGATACTTGGCTTCTTCCTCAGCCGTCATCGTGCCATCGTTGGCCTTCCCGCGAAGCTGTTCAATATGCGACAATAATTCGTCATCTGCCCGCAAGGCGATCAGCTTGTTGGCAAATTCGGCGCTCATCGCGTCCGTAACGGGCTGCAGCATTCGGTCAAGATAGTTGATAGTGCTCATACCAGGATTCTAACACCAGTCGTCGCCAAATGTCATGCAAAATGATTCGATGAATTTTCAAAATGGGCATTCGGTAAATCGCAAAAAAATCTGCTTCACAGTTGAACTGTACATTTTGAATCATGCAACAGGCATCAATCGCGCACACGTTTCCTGAATTGCCACATCTGCATCGACCAGTCGTCCGGCTTCAGCATCATCCAGCCCCCGTCTCAGTGATTCCAGGCTCTGCTCCAGCTCTGTCTCTGACAGGCGAGACGCATACCATCGCTGAAACAGATCCTCAAGAGAAACGCCACTGGCGTCGGTCCCAGAATGCTCCAGGATGTACTGGCGAAATGCTTCGACTTCTTCGATGACTGTACTCATGTGGGTGATTCTACCATCGGCAAAGTCAGAGATCAATTTCTTTCGCCTGACTCAATACATTGAAAGCGAAGTGCTGGCGAATTGCCGTCATTAGCTCTCTGTTCGATTGAGTTCTACGCGGCGGATTTGTGCAATCCGCCTTCGTGTGAAACGCCCTCACCACTGAGGCTCTGTGAATGATCGGCTCAGATGATCTTTCAGGGAAACGAAATCGTGTTCCGTGATGATCACGACGTCGAGAATCGGGATATCGAGGATAGCCACACAATGACTTGCACAGCCCCAAGCTCGCTGAACGGTCTTCATCACAAAGCCCCGTTATCGCTGAACGAGTAATGATGGCTGTCCGTGACGATGACGTGATCCAGCAGCTTGATACCGAGCAACAGGCCGGATTCGAAGAGTCTTTTCGTGACCTTATGGTCTTCGTCACTGGGAGTTATGGTTCCGGACGGATGATTGTGAGCGACAACAATGGAGATTGCTCCAGTCAGGATCGCTCTCTGAAAGATTTCTCTGGGTGCAACCGGAGCAGAATTGGCGGTACCGATCGAGACAATCGAATAGGCGGCCACCTGATGCGACGCATTCAGGTACAGAGCCACGAGTGTTCACGGCTGTTGTCTGTCAGAATTGATCGAACGAAGTTCGCCACATCGGCGGGGCTCGTGATTCTGAACATCTCATGGTCGCAGTGGAGATAATTCACTCGGGCTTCACGAATGAAAGTATCCTGGATGTCGGGCTGTTGAATGGATGGCTGTTTGCGGGTGCGGCTGGGGAGAGTTGTGGTTTTTGTCTTTGGCATGGTCCCCAGTTGGTTGTTGATTCGGTGGTAAAAAGGGGCGGCCTCTGTCACTGACCGCCCGGGAGTTGCGATCTAGTCTTCGAGTTCTGCCAGATGGTCGTAAACTTTGACGGCGAGGAAGGCGAGGGCCGGCAGATCATTGATGCGAAAGTTGCTGGTGTTCTGGATGACTCCCTGTTCGTCGCGGTAGGTTCGCTGGAACGTGACGTTGTGCCAACTACTGTCTTCCGTCTCATTCTGCCAGACGGCTGCTTCGACTCTGTTCAGGCGGCGTGTGAATACTGGTTTATTGGCCATAATGTTTGAGTCCCGTGGTTCCGTCGGAAGCAAAGATAGCGCAGCGCTTGCAAGGGCATGACAGATTGCAAAGCGATCTGGCGAGCCCGTGCTCGAAACGACCAAAGGAACCTCGGGACGAGCGTCCCCATGGCCATACCGGTCTTTTTTTTGACTGAGCAGAGTCGAGGCCTTGCTGTAATGAATGGGGAGAGTGCTGCACAACAGGATGTTACGGATCGAGCCAATCGACGAGTTGCAAACCGGCAACCGCTTGAAAATCAATCGTATTGTGTGTGACAAGTGTCAGGTTGTGAACAAGGGCGGGCATGGCGATCATGGCGATCATGGCGGGCAGGGAATTCACAAGTCCAGATCCGGTCGACTGTGCTTACGCTGCTCCCGATTCAAACCCAGGAAGTCGTCCAGATTTTCCGAATCTTGTTCACAGCTTCCGAAGATCGCTTCGAGTCTCTGCTTTCGCTGCTCCGTGCTGATGGGCGTACGCTTCACCACCAGTTCAATCTCTGAGCCATCCGGCATGGGAAAAGGGTGTTCCAGTTCGATCGACTTGCCATGGACGATGCCACGTAATACTTCCGTTGCTTTGGACATCCTGAACTCCTTCCTTCGTCGGTTGCAACGGGGTCTATCAATAACATGTGGCTCAATGGCGGAACTCACATCGTCAGGATTGTAACCGACATCGCAACGACCGTCGTCAGCAGAAAACGGTGCTCCACCTGACAAATACCCGATTCGTTCTGGATTAGCGATTCAAGGATGATGTCAGGAAACGATGAGTAAGATTTTGTGGTGCGAAGTTCAATTCATTTTGATCCCGGAACAGTTACAGCCGTTTCCGGCGATGGGGACACGAGTCTGATTAAAAGGACTGCACAATGAATGGATGTCAGACAACTGGCACGAGTTCCATCGCTATTATTCTCAGATCCGTCGAGACTGAATGCAAAATCGGCAGTTTCTTGTGCCTCAACAACAGTCCCCCGATTCTCGAATGCTGAGGGTGCAGATTAACACCCATTGGTAAGTATCGGGGCATAACAATCGATTGCGCAAACAGTATCCGGAGACTGACGTCTCGCGGCTCGCCGAGTTCCAGGCGAGCGGGGGACGTGAGTCTACTGATTGTGATTCCTGCGATTATGCCATTTAACTTGTGCATGGGTGCTTATACTCTGCGACGAGTGCTGCTTGCATACCACCAATCTCGTCGTCATCGATCGGAAACCGGATGATTCTGCATGTTGACATGGATGCATTTTATGCGTCCGTCGAAGAACGTGATGACCCGACTCTGTGCGGAAAACCTGTCATTGTCGGAGGCACTCCGGAAGGCCGAGGCGTCGTTGCCGCCGCGAATTATGCAGTCAGAAAATTTGGCGTGCACAGTGCCATGGCAACGGCGAAAGCGTTGAAACTCTGCCCGGACGCCATCGTGTTACGACCACGAATGGATCACTACGCTCAGATATCGAAGCAGATTCACGAGATCTTTTATCGTTACACACCGGAGGTCGAACCGCTATCGCTCGATGAAGCGTTTCTGGATGCAACAGGAAGTGTGAAATTGTTCGGGTCCGTCGAAACCATCGGGCGAGCCATCAAGCAGGATATCTGCAACGAACTGAATCTGATCGCATCGGTTGGTGTCGCCCCTAACAAGTTTCTTGCCAAACTTGCCAGCGATCTCGACAAGCCCGACGGCTTCACCGTCATCGAGCCGGATGCCGTCCAGAGTATTCTTGACCCGCTACCGGTGGGTCGCATCTGGGGCGTAGGCAAAGTCACCGGCCAGAGATTTGACCGTCTCGGGATTCAGACCATCGGCCAACTACGATCACTCAGTCTGCAACAATTGCAGGATGAGTTCGGTCAGCACGGCGAACATTTCTGGCAACTGGCGCGCGGCATCGACAGTCGTGTTGTGGTTGCTGATCGAGAAGCCAAGTCGATTTCGCACGAGACCACTTTCGCAGAAGACATCAGTGACATGGATGTTCTTCGAGCGTGGTTGATGGAGCTGACTGAACAAGTTGCTCGTCGCTTGCGTGGTCATGAAATTCAGGGACGCACTGTTCACCTGAAAGTTCGCTACAGCAACTTCGATACGTACACGCGTTCAAAAAGTGTTTCGCCAGCAACCAATGCCACGAACCAGCTTTGGTCAGTGGCCTCGCAACTGCTTACGTCCGAGTTGCCCGACCGTCCACTGGTTGTCCGTCTGCTTGGCATGGGAGTGTCCAATCTGCAAAAGCCGCAGCCGGTTCAGCAAAGTCTGTTTGCTGAAGAACGGGATGAGAGAGACACAAAACTTGACCAGGTTGCTGATACGATCCGAAATCGGTTTGGATCGGCATCACTGCGTCGCGCTAGTACCGTCCAGCACAATGCAGAACACAAGCCGCGTCCGCAGCCGGATTAGCGAGGGAAGACTGTTCATGGCAAATCTGTAGTCCATACGGGTGAGAGGGCACTGCGAACGATGCCAACGGGATCTTTGGAATCGAAGGCGAAGAGATTTGCTCCGCTGATGGATGCATAGACGTCCGCAGTCGTCATGCGCCCTGCTTCGTCATAGTTCAAATGATACGCACGAGCCACGCTGGGCTTCAATTGTTCGAAGTAGTGCTCTTCGATCTCCGTGTCCGTCGACAGAATAATCACCTGATGGCTGGCGTGAGGAAAATAGCGTTCCACCAGTTGATTGCGATGCTCCGAATCCAGTCGGCCCATCGGCGTGTCAATAATCGCCGGCAGCGGGCGAGCTGACGCCTGAGACAATCCCCACAGCACACTGATCGCGAAAATCTGCTTTTCCCCTTCGCTCAGACGATCCTTCGGCAACACGTTTCCGGACTGATCCATCAGCGTGATTGAAAAATCTGCCGGATTGATGATCACTCGTTCTACCAACTGCTGCTTATGCAACAAGTATCGAAACGACGTCGTCACCAAATCTGACAGCCGAGCAATCTTCTTTTCCGTGGCACGCTTGAAAAATGCCTTCATCGTTTCCTGAGTCTTCGTGACCAGTGCCCCGATTCGAGCGTTCTGGTCACTCTGCATTTTCTCACTGATATGCTGCTGATTCAGCTTCGTGATCTGCTTTTCAAGCCCCGCGATTTCGAACGCAGCAGGCTTCAGATCGTTTTCAATCCGATTATGTTGCTGCTTCAGCAATTCATTATCACGCTTCGTCAACAACGCCGTCAGGAAGTCTGACTCGGCCGACGTTCTTTCCAGCTGAGCCTGTTCAGTCATTTGCCCCAGCAGATCTCCGACCAACGCCAGTGGCAACGCTCCGCCAGCCAGATTGACCAGCGATTCTTCGCAATGCTCAGCGGTTTTCTCCAGCTCACCTTTTTGCCGTTGCCGCTGCTCGCGTTGTTCCCAATGCTTG
>JBDNHX010000096.1:0-39290 GCA_041688565.1 Planctomycetaceae bacterium | reverse complement strand
TAGAGCCAAAGCCTTGCAGATTCAGGCCGCGGCTGAAGCTGAAAACGTCACACTCAACGGCGACACTTTGCCAGCGGTGGAACACTATGTGGCACACAACACACGCGAAATGGTGAAAACAGACAAACCCACCAAAGCAAGACCCCGGAAAACACAATGTTTTTCGGGGTCTAGCGTTAGTCTCACCAAGCCTGCGCTTGGCCTTAGTACCGGAGGCGGGGGTCGAACCCGCACTAGATGTTACTCTAACCGGATTTTGAATCCGGCGCGTCTGCCATTCCGCCACTCCGGCGATACTTGAGGGCTCGGTGGTGAACCGAGGGAGGGGAAAACTAATCGAATGCTCTGACGATCGCAAGGCGGAGCATGAAGAGTCCGCTTGTTTTTATCCACCAAGCTCTTTTTCGATGGGAAAAATCGTTACGCTTGAAAGGTCAGCAGGCTTCGCTGGCAAATTTTGGGCTGCCAGCGACGGCTGTTCCGGGGCTTTCCGAGCCGGAGATGACAGCTCTTGTGGAAAATGGGGCGGAATTTTCGAACATTGAGGTGCTCGCTTGTCAGGCTTCCAGCCGCTTCCCCGGCGACCACAAAATCCGTTTTCTTCGACACTCTGCCGCTGGCTTTGCAGCCGTGTTCGCGGATCAGCTGTTCGATTTCATCTTGCTTCATTCGCAACATGTTCCGGTCACGACCAGCGTCTTGCCAGCAAACTGTCCGGACTAAACGATCCGGACAGAACGATGATTCCAGCTCGTGAACCACAGGAGAACGTCCGTTCCGAAGACGATACCGTTGTGCAACAGCGAGTTCGCTATTTCGGCGATTACGAACGGCTGAATGAAATCGCCCGAGGCGGGATGGGAGTCGTCCACACGGCCCGGCAGATCAATTGGGAAAATTTCTCGATTGCCTGTTGACTGGCCAGCGTCGTCAGCGTTAGGAACGGTTGCTGGTGGGTGGTTTGCCTTTGCCGCTGCGGACGTATTCTAAGCGTTGGTTTTCATACGCTTCGGGTGTGATGTCAATCTGCGGTTCCCGGTCAGCGGCTGCGGCGTCGAATAATTTTTTGAGGAACGGTACGCACCAGCCGCAACCCGTGCCTGCGCCGCCACATTCACTCACTTCGCTGGGAACACGAGGCTGATGGATGCGAATGAAGTTGGTGATCTTGCGCTGTGTCACGTGAAAACAGTAGCACAGCTTGTCATCGGGTTTCATAAATCGCTTTCGGGAACTTACCTGCCCTCGGCGATCTGCCTTTTCAGTGGCGGGCGGCGAACGGCCATGAATCGCATTGTACCGGGACTCGTCCATGAAACGAATGCCACGCTGAGACCGCTGGCTAAAACGCTCAATGGCACTCGATTTAGAAAGTAGCAGGCACTTTCCAAGTGCCGTAGCCGTTGGAAACTCGCGAATTGGCGGACGGCACACGGCGTGTGCCTGCTACTTTGTTGTCAAAAACGAGTGCCATTGAACTGAAATGCTGGCGTGTGAAGGTTGCAAAAATGGTACCGAACTTCGGTCGAGTTCCCGCTAAAATCGTCTCCACATCATGTTCAAATCACGGGACTCGGTGGCTACAACACAGTTATGGCAGAACCATCCTCGACAGATTTTCTGACACTGCTCAGAAAAAGCGGCCTTCTGGAAACATCGCAGTTCGATGCTGCGCAACAGATTGCTCGCAAGCTGCAGTCCACAGAAACAGCGGGTCACGCCGGCGCACCGGCCGCAGCCATCGCCGAGGAACTTGTCCAGGCCGGACTGGTCACGCGCTGGCAGAGCAGTCAGTTGCTGAAGGGGCAGACGGGTTTCATTCTTCAGCAGTATTGTCTTCTCGCGCCCGTCGGCAAAGGCGGAATGGGGCATGTGTTCAAAGCCCGTGACTCAAAGAGCGGAGCCATCGTTGCCATCAAGGTGATGTCGCGGAAGCTGATGAACAACCAGACGCTCGTCAATCGCTTCCGTCGGGAAATTCGAGCCTCATCGCTGCTGAACAGTCCCCACATCGTCAGAACACTTGACGCAGGCCGTGTCGGCAAAGTGGACTTTATGGTGATGGAATATGTCAACGGCGATCAGGTCGATCAGATCGCCGCCAGACTTCCGATGATGCCCGTGGCGATGGCATGCGACATTGTTCGGCAGGCGGCCATCGGTCTGCAGCATGCTCATGAAAACAAGATGGTCCATCGAGATCTCAAACCTGGAAATCTGATTGTCCACTGGTCAGAAGATGGCACCGGAACGGTTCGAGTGATGGATATGGGGCTGGTTCGGCTGGCGGCGGAAGCGGATGAACGCACGTCCGTCACGCGAGCCGGGCAGGTCATGGGAACGCCCGACTACATGTCGCCCGAGCAGGGGTGGGACACAGCCACGGTCGATATTCGAAGTGACATTTATAGTCTTGGATGCACTCTGTTTAGGCTGTTGACGGGAAAGGTTCCATTCCCTGGCGATAATCCGCTGCAGGTTCTGATGGCTCGCTGTTCGCGTGACGCTCCGTCGGTGCGCAGCTTGCGAGCGGACGTGCCTGAGCCTGTGGATGCCATTGTGCGGCGGATGACTGTTCGTGATCCTGCGCTTCGTTATCAAACCCCGGAGGAATTGATTCAGGGGCTGGCACCGTTCAGCGCGCCGCTCAACGTACCAGCGTTGCGAAAGGCGCTGCGGGAAGCCGGTGAAGACGACGCCATTCTGCTTGAAGTCGCAAATGAGGCCGACAGCGGCGATGTGCAGGATGTCGGCTATCAGCAGGTCCTTCGAGAAATGGACAGCGGTGCCGCCGTCGACATGATGATCTCGACAGCCGGTGCGCAAAGTTCGTCGTCGTCAACAACTCTGGTCGGGATTCCGCAGACGCAACGATCAATGCAGGCAACTCGGTCAGTTCCCGGGCAGAAGAAAAAGACCGGCAGTAATTCGCGGACGGCAGTATACATCGCACTGGCCTCCGGCGTCACGATGATTGGATTATTGATCCTGTTTATTGCGGTCAACTCGGGCAACAGTCCGTCGAGCTCGCCTGAAGTTGTGGCGCAGGTACTTCCGGCGGAAGTGATTCCAAAAATCACGCTGCGTGCTCCCTCACCCGTGAAGGTCATGGCAGGCAGCGTGCTGGAATTTCTTCCTCAGCTTGATTCCATGCCGCCGACGGATCTGAATAAAGGCGAGATGATTTTCCAGGCGGGGAAGGGAATCCCGGCTGGCATCACGATTGAACCGGTAACGGGCAAGGTTCGCTGGGAGGTTCCTCAAGAACAGGCCGCGGCGGCTTATGATGTTCCACTCGAACTCATTGTTCGCAAGGACGGCAAGAGTCGTGTCATCGCGGCGATGAAGCTGGTGGCCATTGTCGAAGCCGGGGTGCCGCGGTATTCGTTTCCTGTTCGAGAACCGATGCTGTTTGTGCCTGGGGAGTCCGTGGCTTTGCGGATTCAGGCGGCTCCTGTTCCGAATGCGGATGCCGGACTTGAATATCGCCTTGGGAGCGGTCAACGGCCCAGGATGATGCTGGATTCTGTGAGTGGAACATTTACATGGGTCCCTGAACTTGAAGACTCCGGTCGTCATGTCGTGAGTCTTGAACTCGTGGATTCAAAGGCGGCGACTGTCCTTGCGACCGGAGCGATGGAACTGCTGGTTCGCCCAATGCTGCGACTCGCCGGATTTCCGCAGCAGTCCGCCGTCGCCGGTCAGCCATTCCGATTGCAACTGATGAACAAGAGGCCGGAAATCCCGGGTGGCGAAGTTCGTTTTCTGATTCGCGAAGGTGCTCCGGCCGGTGTCTCCATTGATTTAGAAAAAGCATTGCTGATATGGAATGTGCCCGAGGACGCTGCGGGGCGGTATGAAATTCGTGTGGCTCTGGAATCGCGAATTGCGAATCTGCCGGTCTCCAAGGACGCACTTCCGGAGACGCTGATCGTTGTCGACGTGGCAGAAGCCATGGCTACACCGCTGGTGCCACCGCAGGAAGAAATTGATGCAGCGCGGGAAGAGCTTAAGGAGCTTTTCAAACGACAACTGGCGGCGGCAAAGGCACCGGCGGATCGTGCGTTGCTGGCGGATCAGTTGCTGCAGCGCGCTGACGAACAGACCGCCGGAGCATCCGATTTCGCGATGCTCGATCTTGTTGCAGAAGTTGCTGAAAAGGCGCGAGCGACCGATGTTACGTTTGAAGTGAATCGTCTGCGAGCCGCCCGGTATGGGACGGCTGAGATTCCGGCGGGACTGGAGCTGATAAAGAGTTTCCGCCCGAATTCGCTGTCCGCGAGTCAGCTTGATTCTTTGCTTGAGAACCTGTTGCGACTGGCTCTGGCTGCTGCCACGGAAAAGCATTATGCCGACGCCAGTGGCCTGTTGAGTCCCGCGGAGCAGGTTCTTCGAAAGCAGGACGCGGGCGTTCTTTCAAAGCGACTGGCGGACGACATCACCGCGGCTCGCAAGCTGGCTGAAGAGCTCGCGGGGGACGGAGCCATAGCGGCCGAGCTGAAGGCTGGGGAACTGATCGCTCTGCTTCAGCGATGGCAGTTCAGGCCCATGTTCGGTGACGCGAACAACTTCAACTATGTGGCGTCGGGGCAGACGCTGGCGGACAGTGGGAGATCACTGTGGACGTTCGAGCCGAGGCGAATTCGGATGTCGACGAATCAGCAACCGGGCAACGTTGGCATTCTGGATCCGTCCTTGGAAAGTGGGCGTTATCTGATCCGCATGAAGCTCTCTGCGGAGACCACGTCCGCAATGTTAATTCTTGGAGCCGGGCGGGAGCAAAATCTGGTTGCTCATTTGCTGACGCTGGAAGGGTCCGAGTTCGGACGAACGATAAGTGTGCCGGATGGGAAAATTGTGATCAATGCGGCCACCGGAATTACCGTTCAGGCCTCTCGATGGAATGCAGTCGAAGTCTTGGTGGACGGGACCGCGGTGGCCGTGCGACTGAATGGTACACCGGTGATGTCGTCGCAGATTCCGACTCTGAAACCTGGACGTCTCGGACTTCTCGTGCCGCTGGAACGAGCCAGCAGTCCGCGTCTGGAACTGCGGGATGCCAGAATTTTGATTCTTCCGGATGACTCGGGTGCGTAGAATTCAACATTGGTGTCAGCTGAAGAAGGCCAGTCAGGAAGATCGGTCATGAGCCGGACGCCGCCGGTTCGGAAGCACCAGAATTGAGAGAATAGTCGGCTCCCGATCCAGCAAATCTGCAATTCAGGGCTTCAAGCGAATTGCCGAGGCAATTTCGGTCGAGGTATAGTCAACACAATTAAGATTGCCTGACAAAAACGGGGGCCTGTCCCGCTTCGGATCGCTCGAACAATAATAGTCGCCTTTCGCTCCGCGAAAGTAGAGTTCTTTCGCGGAGCGAAAGGCGACTACAGAACACTTTTTGATCGATCGTTCCTTGTGTCAGAGCGTCAGCAGTCCAACAGCATTGAAGCCTCGGCTTCGACCCGCCCGTACTCAACCCACCTGAAGATACTAGCCACCGGAGCGAATCATGCGACACACCGGCAGATTGCCATTCGCTCGCGTGTTTTCCGTCAGCAGCAGCCTGATCTGCGCATTATTGTCGATCACGCTGCCCTCCGTTGTGGCTGCCGACGAAGCCGCGGTGGAACGCGGCCGAATCGTGTATCAGGAAAAGTGCATCAGCTGCCATGGTGAAAACGGCACCGGAACGCCGATGTCACCGTCGCCGATTTTTGGTGATCGACCCACATCGGATCTTGCCGATGTGATTTCGCGAACGATGCCCGAGGGTTCTCCCGAAGACTGCGTCGGTGATGATGCGCGGGCGGTCGCCGAATGGATGCAGAAGTCATTCTATTCTCCCGAAGCACAGGCTCGCCTGAATCCGCCGCGTGTACAACTCAGTCGTCTCACGGTCGCCCAGTATCGCAACGCCATCGCGGATCTCGGTGCCAGCTTTCGGTGGTCGATCTCGCCCAAAGCTGAACGCGGACTGAAGGCAGAATACTTTGCCAGTCGCAATCATCGACAGGATCGACGCGTGAACGAGCGAATCGATTCTGTCGTCAACTTTAATTTTGGCACGTTCAGTCCGGACGGGGAGAAGATTGCGGATGACGAATTCTCCATGGTGTGGAATGGCTCGCTGATCCCCCGTGAATCCGGCTGGTATGAATTTATCATTCGCACCGAAAATGGTGTGCGATTCTTCATTAACGACGACACAACTCCGCTGATTGATGCGTGGGTTCGATCCGGTTCAGATCGGGAATTCCGTGGTTCGCGATATCTTCTGGCCGGGCGTATGTACCGAGTCCGTCTGGACTGGTTTAAGTTCAAGGAAGCTACAGCCTCCGTTGCGCTGCTGTGGAAGACACCGCACAGCGTCGAAGAAATTATTCCCACGTCGAATCTCACCCCGGAATGGGCGCCGGAAGTGTTGTTGACCGAGACTCCGTTTCCGCCGGATGATCGCAGTTCCGGGTATGAACGAGGCACCAGCGTTTCACAGGAGTGGGAAGATGCGGTCGCGAATGCGGCGCTGGAGCTGGCCGACAAGCTTGTTGGAAAGCTGCGGCAGTTTGCGGATCTAAAGGAGAAGGATGAGAAGGACGTCAAAATCAGGGAGTTTGCGGCCCTGTTTGTGGAACGCGCGTTTCGACGCCCGCTGACAGATGAGCTGCGGCAAACATATCTGGATCAGCAATTTGCCGCCGCGATGACCGTTGAAGAAGGCCTGCGGCGAGTCATCCTGCTGACTCTGATGTCGCCCCGGTTTTTGTATCGCGAATATGGCGAATCCGATGATCAGTTTGATCGAGCCTCGCGGCTTTCATTTGCTCTGCTGAATTCGATTCCCGACAAGCAGTTGTTGGAAGCCGCAAAGAATGGGCAGTTGCAAACCGACAAGCAAGTTCGAGAACAGGCGTGGCGTCTGGTCAACGATTATCGCAGCCGATCTCGCCTGCTCGAGTTTCTACGAAGCTGGATGAATCTGGAACGGCTGCAGGAGATCAACAAGAACACCGCCACCTATCCGGACTTCACTCCGCAGGTTGCCGCGGATCTTAAAATTTCACTGGAACTTCTGATGGAGCAGACCGTGGATGCTGAGAAGTCAGACTTTCGTCGGCTGCTGCTCAGCGATTCGACGTTCATGAACGGCCGACTGGCTCAATTCTATGGAGTGAGTTTGCCAGCCGATGCCGATTTTCAGGAAGTGAAATTTGAATCGGAACGCCGCTCAGGAATCGTTTCTCATCCGTTTCTGCTCAGTGGCTTTGCTTATATGGAGACCAGCTCCCCAATTCACCGCGGTGTGTTTCTTTCCCGCGGTCTGCTGGGCCGTGGGGTCAAACCGCCGCCGCTTGCAGTGTCTCCGATCGCACCGGAACTGGCTCCCGATCTAACGACGCGTGAACGCGTGACCGTGCAGACTCAGGCGGAAATGTGTGCCAATTGCCATGGGCTGATTAACCCGCTTGGCTTCGCTCTGGAGAATTTTGACGCCGTCGGTCGATACCGTGACAACGAAAAAAACAAAGCTGTGGACTCAACGGGCCATTTTTTGCAGAGAAACGGACAACTGGTTCGATTCGGCGGTGCCAAAGAACTGGCTGCATTTCTGGCCCGCAGCGAAGAGACTCATCGTTCGTTCGCTCGGCAGTTGTTTCATCATATGGTCCAGCAGCCAGTTTTGGCTTACGGCCCGGAGACCATTACCGAGTTGGCGGACTACTTTGAATCACATGATTTTCAGATGAAGCATTTGATGGTTGAAATTGCCTGCCGATCGGCCATGCGGGAAACAACTCCAGAGTCTCAGCCTGTGGTTGTAGCCGAACCCCCTGCCGTGCCATAATCCTTCGACGGCCTGTTGCACTGCGTTTTACAATTCGACGAAATCCCTCCCCAATCGTGTGAGTGGTAAAAAACTATGAACAGCCGACGACAATTTCTGAAGAACCTGGGTGTCAGCGCGGCGGCTCTGCCATTCATTTCCAATCTCAACGCCTTTGCATCGCCCATGATGACCACGACGCGAAAGCAGCGTCTGGTGGTGATGTTCAGTCCCAACGGGACAGTGCCGTGGGATTTCTGGCCGGAGGAAGAAGGCGACCAGTTTACTCTGAAGCGGATTATGGAGCCGCTGAAGGACTTTCAAAGCCGCACGATGGTTCTGAAAGGCGTCTGCGACAAGGTTCGCGGCGACGGTGACAATCATATGCGTGGCATGGGCTGTCTGCTGACTGGAGCGGAACTGTTTCCGGGAAACATTCAGGGCGGATCGGATACTCCCGCAGGCTGGGCCAGTGGGATTTCCATCGATCAGGAGATTGCTGGCTTCCTGCAGTCCAAAGAGGAAACTCGGACTCGTTTTGGATCCCTGGAATTCGGTGTCATGGTGCCCGATCGAGCCGACACGTGGACTCGTATGAGCTACGCCGGGGCGAACAAGCCGCTGGCACCGATTGACGATCCGTATCAGATGTTCAAACGCTTGTACGGTCAGGTCAAAGACCGTGAAGTGCTGAACAGTATTCTGGACAGCGTGCAGGACGATCTGAAAAAGATCAGCAGCCGCGTTTCTTCCGCGGATCGACATCTGCTGGAGGAGCATACAACCTTTGTGCGGGCGATGGAGGAGCAGCTGCGGCAGTCACAAAATGTTGACGCAGGCCATGCAATGCCCGAACTCGAAGCCGGTGTGAAAGAAGAGAACGACAACATCCCGCAGATTTCAAAGATGCAGATGGACCTGATGGTCAACAGCTTTGTGAACGACTTTGCCCGAGTCGCCACGTTCCAGATTACAAATTCGGTGGGTCAGCCAAAGATGCGCTGGCTGGGCATCGACGAAGGTCATCATGAGCTGTCACATGAGCCCAACGAAAACAAGGAAGCGCATGAGAAGCTGACAAAGATCAACACGTGGTACTGTGAGCAGATGGCCTACCTGGTCCGTCGCCTGGCGGAAACCGCTGAACCGAATGGCACGGGATCATTGCTCGACAATACGCTTGTTGTGTGGGGCAACGAACTGGGTCAGGGCAATTCGCACACGCTGGACAACATTCCCTTCGTGATGGTGGGCAACGGTCTCGATTTCAAAATGGGCCGGTCAATGAAGTATAAAGACGAGCCACACAATCGCCTGCTGGTCGCCCTTGCTCACGGATTTGGGCATCACATCGAAAGCTTCGGCAACCCCGACTTCTGCAAGAACGGCGTGCTCACCGGTCTGACGTAAGCCGCGCGTTTTTATGATCTCGAACCGCCAGCGAGTCAGGGAGAACTCAGGTTGCTCCCTGTCGCTGCGTTTAGCTGCGCCGCTTCGTTGTCGTCGGATATTTTGCAAAGTCAATCTGTGCTTTCCGCCGGTAATTTGATCTCGTAAGGAGCAAAGGGTGTCGCAGGTCTGGATGACGGTTGGGCTGTTGATTTTGAGCAATATCTTTATGACCTTTGCGTGGTACGGGCATCTGCAGGATCTTAAAGATCGGCCGTGGTTTGTGGCGGCACTGATCAGCTGGGGAATTGCCTTCTTTGAATACCTGATTCAGGTACCTGCCAACCGAATTGGACATCAGGTGCTGAACGTGGGGCAATTGAAAATTCTTCAGGAAATCATCACTCTGACGGTCTTCGTTCCGTTCGCCTGGCTCTACCTTAAAGAAAAACCGTCGCTTGACTATCTGTGGGCCGGCCTATGTCTGATGGGCGCCGCCTTTTTTGTCTTTCGAAAAAAGCTGACGGGAATGTGATTCGCGGCATGTTCGCTTGTGCGAGTCCTGCGAAGTCTGGCGAGCCCGATCTGAACCTGCAACCTTTTGACAAAGGCTGATTTATGCGATTCCTCTGCACTGCGGCTTTGTGGCTGATGTTCCCGTCGGCTGTTTTTTCACAGCTGGAACTGATTGGCCACTGGCCTCTGCAGGAGACTGCTGACGACGCCTCGTCCGGCCATCTGAAGAGCATGGCCACAGGAATCGTTTTTGAAAGCGACGGGCCAACAACCACGCTGAACCGGTCAGCCGCGTTTGATGGCGTTCAATCGGCGATCGACGTCATGAATGCCGGGCAGCTCAAATTGTCGACTCAGCCGTTTTCCCTTGCGGCCTGGATCAAGTCGCCGGAAGCATCGGGAGATGTGCCGGGCGATTTACTGAGCCAGTACGATCCCGCGGGACGCACGGGCTTTCATCTCGGACTGTATTCACACGGTGGCGTAACGAACTCCCAGTCGAATTACCGGCAGCTGCATTTCGGCATTGACCAGGCGAAACAGGAAGAGCAGTTTGTGGATCATGGCCAGCTTGGATCGGCCGTCTACGTTTTTTCTTTGTGTGTTCATGACGGTAAGCTGTACGCTTCGACGTGTCATGCGGGTGCGGAGGAAGCCGGGCGAGTCTTTCGATTTGAAGGCGGTGACCAGTGGACCGATTTGGGAACTCCCGACAAGGCCAACGCAATCTCCGCGATGACAGTGTATGACGGATCACTTTACGTGGCTTCCAGCAAATATCGGCTCGCCGGTTCATCACTGGCGGAATCCGGCAATTCGAACTTCGGCGGCCGCATTTTTCGACTCGGGGCGGACAACACCTGGATCGCCTCCGGCACGCTGTCAGCGGAAACCGAAGGCGTCGCCAGTCTGGTTGAATTCAATGGCGCGCTCTATGCCGGCTCGTTGTACAAACCGGCCGGGTTTTATCGGTACATTGGCGATGAAAAGTGGGAGGCCTGTGAAACGCCGAATGGAAAGCGTGTGGAGGCCATGACGGTCTTCAATGGTTCTCTGTATGCCACGTCGTACGACGAAGGATCGGTGTTCCGTTTTGACGGCGAACGCTGGCACGAAGCCGGAAAGATTCCCAACGCCACTCAGACGTATGGCTTTGCCGTGCATCACGGAAGTCTGTTCGTCAGCGAATGGCCGATGGCGCATGTGTATCGCTATCTGGGCGGAACCGACTGGGAAGACACTGGCCGGCTTGGCGAAGAACTTGAGGCCATGCCGCTGCTGGTTTACAACGGGAAAATGTATGGCGGAACTTTGCCGCTTGCGGAAGTTTACCGTTACGATGGTCGGATGAACTGGACTCGATTTGGACGCGTCGACCACACTCCGGATGTCAGGTTCCGTCGCGCGTGGTCGATGGCCGTTTACAAAGGTCGACTGTTTGTCGGCGCGCTGCCGTCGGGGCGAGTCCTGTCGGTGGAAGTCGGACGTAATGTGACGATGGACAAGGCACTGCCCGGTGGATGGCACCATGTGGCCGCAGTCCGTGACGCGGATCGGCTGCGGCTTTACGTGGATGGCGAGCTGGTTTCCGAGTCCGCTGAATTCGCAAGCGGCGATTTCGATCTGACCAGCCAGCAGATATTGCGGATCGGCATGGGCGCGCAGGATCACTTCAAAGGCAACATGGCAGATGTTCGACTTTACCGAGGCGCCTTGTCTGCCAACGGCGTGAAGCGACTGGTCGGCGCGGAGTTTTCGTCCGGAAGTGGCAAATCAGAAAAAAAGTAGACGAACGTAGGCAAAGAAAGATCTTGTCCTCGACGTTCGAATGCGCCTCCGCCGGGATGCCGCTCAAATGGCGTGAGCTTAAGCAATCCGACCGGCGAGCGGGGTACGTTAGTGCCCTGATTTCCGCATCATTCGCAACAAATCAGGGGATTCACATCCCCCGCTCGCCTTAAGTTTACGCCATTGGGGATGCCGCTCGGCGGTCTGCCATGATACATTTCGGCAGAAGACTGTGATCGGCAGAAGACTGTGACGCGCCAGGAAGGAAGCTGATATGCCGCTTGTGCTGAATATGAAAAACGTGACCCGGACGTTTGATACTCCGGGCGGTTCAATTTCCATCCTCCGAGACGTAAGCCTGAAAGTGCTGTCGGGCAGCGCTGTGGCCATACGCGGGCCCTCGGGGTGTGGCAAAAGTACCCTATTGTATATCGCCGGAACTCTGGATCAGCCCACCTCGGGAACGGTGGAGATTCTGGGCGAGAATCCGTGGCGTCTGGAATCTGGCCGTCTGGCTTCGTTTCGAAACCAGCACATTGGCTTCATTTTTCAGGACCATCAACTGCTGCCTCAATGCAGCGTGTTGGAAAATGTACTGCTGCCTTCCCTGGCGGGCTTTGGGTCTTCCATCGACGTCCGTTCGCGAGCCGAAAAGTTGCTGGACCGCGTTGGGCTGTCGCATCGACTGCACCAGCGGCCCGGTCGATTGTCGGGCGGCGAGCGTCAGCGCGTGGCCGTGTGTCGGGCTCTGATTCATCAGCCGTCACTGTTGCTGGCGGATGAGCCCACTGGCAACCTGGATCCCAAAACAGCGGAGGACATTGGCACGCTGCTGTTGGAAGTCGCTGCAGAAAGTGATGCCGCGTTTCTGTGTGTCACACACAGCAACGAACTGGCCGCCCGCTTTCCTCATTCTGTCACGATGGTGGATGGGCAAATTAATTTTGATGACATGGCATTAGCAAAGCAACAGTGAACTGAGACCTGAAATTTTATCCAACGAAGAGCCCGGTCCATGGCAGAAATTTCCCGAGCGACGGTTCCTGCGATCTCAGTCACCAATCTGTCCCATGCCTTCAAAGGCCATCAGGCTCTGAGTCAGGTGACGTTCTGCGTCATGCCCCAGACTCTGCATGGCTTTGTCGGACCAAACGGCGCTGGGAAAACAACGACGCTGAAAGCGATCTGCACATTGCTCAATCCCAACTGGGGCGATGTGCAGGTCTTTGGTCAAAGCGTGAAATCTGACGCGATCAGCGTGCGCCGTCGGATTGGATTCATGCCCGATCACTTCAGCATGTATCGTCAAATGACGGTCTTTGAATATCTCGATTTTTTTGCGGCAGCGTATGGCTTGCCGACGCAGCAGCGGGACACTGTCATTCATGATGTGCTGACGCTGACCGATATGGACGGCCGACGCAACGACCTCATAAGCGGACTTTCGCGAGGCATGCAGCAGCGCGTCAGTCTTGCGCGAGTTCTTGTGCATGACCCGGATCTGCTTCTGCTGGATGAACCTGCCAGCGGTTTGGATCCGCGAGCCCGCATTGAATTGATGGAGATTCTTCGGGAACTTCGCCGCATGGGAAAGACGGTGTTTATCAGTTCGCACATTCTCAGCGAACTGGCGGAGCTGTGTGACAGTGTGACCATTATTGATCGCGGGCAGATAAAGTTCAGCGGTCCGATGGATGTGCTGCTGGAGAATCCCGACGAGCAGCCGACTTACAATCTGCGGCTGGCCAGTCCTTCTGACACGGCAATGGAAAAGATCAGACTTCTGCCCGGTGTGGCTTCCGTCGCAGAACCGGAGTTTCCAACTGGCCGAGACTTCAATATCCAGCTGGTGCCGCCAACATCGGCCAACGATTTCCTGCGTGATTTGTTGACCCTTGACCTGCCCATTGTGGGGTTCAGCCAGCAGCGACGCCATCTGAATCAGGCCTTTATGGATCTCACGACGCGTGGAGTACGCACGTGATTTCCGGAGTGCTGACGCTCTTCAACTGGACGCTGAAGATGGATTCAAAGTCCATCTACCCGCATATCATTCGAGCTACGTTTTCGTTCGCCATGCTGTTCGCGATTTCGATGGCATCCGGAGATTTGTTTGGCACCAGCAGTATGGGCCTGCGATTCTTTGAGGCGGTCTGCAGTCTGAACGTGCTGATCATCACGGTCTCCGGAATCAGCTACTTCGTAACGGCCGTCACCGAAGAAAAAGATGCCGGGTCTTATGCGCTGCTGCGTCTTGCTGGAATGAATTCGCTGTCAATCACTCTGGGAAAATCGACGTCTCGTCTGGTGAGTTCGCTGATGCTGCTGGTGATTCAGCTGCCGTTTACGTTTTTGGCCATCACGCTTGGCGGAGTTCTCTGGAATCATATCATTGCCGCGTATCTGGCGATGGCCGCGTGGATGATACTGGTCGCCAATCTGGCTTTGTTCTGCAGTGTTCGCTGTGCAACCTCCGGTCGCGCGGCCGGAATGGCCGGCGCAATTCTGGGGCTCTTTATTGTGACTCCGAGCCTCATCGCAAACAGCCTCGCCGCGATGCCGCCGGGTACATTGTCGGCCTCTGTGATCAAGTTTTTGGCCTGCATTCCGGACGTGCTGGGTTCGGTTTCGGTTTTTAATCGACTGAGTGAAATCCTGGGATCACCCGGCGGCTTTGAAATGCTTGGCATTACGCTGTCGACCGGTCCAGTTTCCACGGCTGCGTTCGGGACTGGAACCTCGGTCTTTGGCAATCAGTTTTGGCTCAGCCTGTTGATTTCGCTGGTCCTGTTTTCGATCAGCACTTTGACTCTGGATTTCTGGTCTTCGCCGACAGACGCTGGGGGACCGTCGGAAACTGTGTCGCTGCGGCGATGGTCTGTTGGACGCTGCTGGAGACTTGCGATTGCATGGAAGGAATTCCTGTTCTTCACGGGAGGGCGAAGTTTCGCGATCGCCAAACTGATCGGCGGTGGCCTGCTGTTTGCCGCATTTGTCCTTTATCAGCAGCTGGACCACGGCGATACCAATATTCGTCTGCAGGGAGACTATGGCTGGTATGCTCTCCTGACGTTTATGGCGGTTCTGGCTCTGGAGGTGCTGCTGTATTCCTCGGGCTGTCTGTTTTCTGAGGTTCGTCAGATGACGCAGTCGACGCTGGCCACGACTCCGATTTTCCCTGCACGCATACTGGCCGAAAAGTTCCTCGGATGCTCGGTCGCGCTGATTCCATGCCTGTTCTGGATCTTCGTTGTGTGGATCACCAGCAGCGGTTCTATCTCACGCCATCTGTCGGCGACCATGGTCATCAGTTATCTGATCATGCTCTTGCTGAGCAGCCATCTGGCCGCCCTATTGTCGCTTTATACACGCTGGGCCGCGTTGCCTCTGACGATCCTGCTTTCGACCCCCGCGTTTTTCTGCCTGGCCGCTCCCATTCTGGGGCTGACACAATTTACGACGGCGGTCGCCAGAAGCCACAACGTGGAACTAAGTCTGTTCCTGAGCGGACTTGTCAATCTGTTCTGGACGTGGCTGTTTGCTCTGCTGCCGCTGCAGATCTGGATTCGCGACCGCTGGATTGCGATTAGTCAGCAGTAAGTCATCCGCCTTGGCTTCAGGGGCCGGTGAGACGGTTCAGCAGTGTTTCGAGATGCTGACAGCGGTCACCATGGTGCGAACGGGTCCGGTGGCTCAGATTAATGAGCCACCAGGCCTGCCAATTCTGTTCTCTGCCCCAGACACTGCCGGATCAGAGTTCTTCGTCAGTGACGCAGCCTTCTGACGCTGATTTTACGCAGCGAATATACTTCGCCAGCGTCCCACGCGTCGCCTTGAGCGGCAGAGCCACAAAAGCCTTGCTGCGAGCTGCCAGTTCAGCGGCGGAAATATCGACGTTGATCTCATTCTTTTCTGCGTCAACCGTGATCGCGTCGCCGTCCTTCAGCAGGGCAATCGTTCCACCGACCTGCGCTTCAGGAGTGATATGACCGACGATGAATCCGTGTGATCCGCCACTGAAGCGTCCGTCCGTCAGCAGAGCGACATCTAATCCCAGTCCCGCACCCATGATGGCGGACGTCGGCGTCAGCATTTCTGGCATACCAGGTCCGCCCTTGGGACCTTCGTAGCGAATGACAACAACGTCGCCCTTCTGGATTTTTCCGTCTTCCAGACCCTTCAGCATCAGCTCTTCAGAATCAAAACAACGGGCTGTTCCTTTGAAGACCAGACCTTCTTTGCCAGTGATCTTTGCGACCGCGCCGTCCGGACAGACGTTGCCTCGCATAATCCGAATGTGACCGCTTTCCTTGATCGGCGTTTCGAGCGGCTGAATAATCTTCTGGCCGGCTTTGAGACCTGGAAGATCCTTCAGGTTCTCGGCGAGTGTTTTGCCTGTGACCGTCATGCAACTTCCGTCCAGCAGACCATTTTCCAACAGATACTTGAGCACTGCTGGGGTTCCGCCAATGGTGTGCAGGTCTTCCATCACGAACTTGCCGCTTGGCTTCAGATCGGAGATGTAGGGAATGCGGTCGCTGACCGTCTGGAAATCATCCAGGGTCAATGCAACGCCAACAGCTCGAGCCATCGCCAGCAGGTGCAGAACAGCGTTCGTTGAACCACCGGTGGCCATGATGATGACCATCGCGTTTTCGAAGGCCGCGCGAGTCATAATATCGCTCGGCTTGATATCTTTTTCGAGCAGATTGCGGATGGCCGCTCCCGCCTGAAAACATTCCACCAGCTTCTGTGGGTCTTCCGCTGGGATCGATGAACTGTACGGCAGCGTCATGCCCATGGCCTCGATTGCAGATGCCATCGTGTTGGCTGTGTACATTCCACCGCAGGCTCCAGCACCCGGGCAGCTACGACGAACAATCGCCGCTCGCTCTTCTTCTGATATCTTCTTGCCGATGTATTCCCCGTAGGACTGGAACGCAGAAACGATGTCCAGCTTTTCGCCTTTCGGTCCGCAACCCGCGCGGATGGTGCCGCCGTAGACCATTAGAGACGGTCGGTTCAGGCGTGCCATGGCAATCAAACAGCCGGGCATGTTCTTGTCACAGCCGGGCAGCGAAATGTTGGCGTCGTACCATTGAGCCGACATGACTGTTTCGATGGAGTCTGCGATCAGGTCGCGCGACTGCAGCGAATAGGACATGCCGTCGGTGCCCATGGAAATTCCGTCGCTGACTCCGATGGTGTTGAATCGCATGCCGACCATGCCAGCGGCCTGAACGCCTTCGCGCACTTTGGAGGCGAGATCCATCAGGTGCATGTTGCAGGGATTGCCTTCGAACCACATGCTGCTGATGCCGACCTGAGCCTTGTTCATGTCGGCCTCGTCCATGCCGGTTGCATAGAGCATGGCCTGAGAAGCGCCCTGCGCGGCAGGCTGCGTGATTCGACTGCTGTACTTGTTGATTTGTGTCATGACAATTTCGGTGGTCTGGGAGTAAATTGGGCTGAACAATTCGGACGCTTGCGGTCCGCCAGGACGCATCGGGTCCGGTAGTGAACGCGGACGATAGCAGCCCGCGGCCAGACTCGCAAAGTCCCCGCACGGAAACCAACCCCGGAACCGAAAACCGGAGTCAGTTATCCACTCTGGCATGATTCTGGGAATCTCGGGTGCTCGACGAGGAAGATCGCGTCATGGAATGACTCGCCGACGCAGGTCCGTCACTGCGTGACCGAATCCTTTTGAGCACGCGGGATTGGACAGCCGATGAACGCGTCTGTTAGCGATACGCAGATTGGGAATATCCAGACGATCTTTTGGTTTGTAGATTTCGGGAGAAGAAGAATGGGAACTCATTCTGCCGTTCGATGTGTGGCGGCTGCGTGGCTTCCGATTCTGGTGGCTTGCCAGACACCGCTCGGGTTATCGTCGGCCCTGGCTCAGACTGAGCGGCCGTTCCGACTGACGCTGCCATGCCTGATTATGATCCGGAATCCGTTGGCTAATTGTCCGGGGAAGTCAGCAGATTATCCGTTTCACGGATGGTTGTTCATCGTGGCATCAGGCTGGTACACTTTCCAAAGATCGTGAATAGTCAATCGTTGGTATGGGAAAGGTAACGCGCGTTTCATGGTTCAGATACTGCCCTTCGTGGGCTGGAGATATGACCTGAGTCAGGTGGGAGCATTGTCTGATGTCTCGGTGCCGCCATCCGTTCTGGTTGATGAAGCCCTGCAGAGAACGCTCTATCGCCAGCATCCCTGCAATGCCGTTCGTCTCGTGATGAATCGCGAAGAGCCGGGTGATGCTTCACCTCAGGATTGCAGCGTCCGAGCCGATGAATTCTGGCGTTTGTGGAAGCGAGAAGGCGTTCTTCTGCACGAACATGACGGCGCTTTTTATATCATCGAAACAACATATCAACTTTCTGGTGAAGAACGGACTCGCTGGAGCGTTATAGCTCGACTGGGTCTGCCCGATGCCGCCAGCGAAACCACCAACGATTTGTATTCGGTGGTTGAATCGGATCCGTCCACGATCGCTCGGGCGACGGAACTGCGGCGCATCTGCAACGCCAGTCTGGTACCGGCCGTCGCACTTCTTGCTGATGTCACCGGCGAAGACTCTGACCCGCGCAGCCTGTCCGACCATTTTGAATTCGTGGTGCGACTTGTGCCGCCAGTCGAATGTATTGAAGACAACGGTACACGCCATCGCATGTGGCCGATTACCGATCAGACGAAAAAGCGTGAACTGCAGGCGCGCCTGGGCCATTTTTCGGTCTGCTTCATCGGCGGCTCCGCGGAGTATCACGCGGCTATTGCGACGAAGGATCTGGATTTATCGAATGATCCCAACGATCCCACAAAAACGGTGCTCACGTGCCTGATCCCGGCCGACGATCCGGGCGTGGATTTTCTGCCGCACGTTTTACTGCAGAATGTTGCGGCAACCTTCAGCGGCTCCGATGCCCAAACGCAGCTGGGGACTCAACTGCATTGCCAGCCGGTCGGCAACGAACCGACCGCCGGAGACGACGCCACGGAGCTCGCCCGCCTGAATTCGCAGCAGCCCTGTGTCGCTGTCGGAACACCAGACGGTGCCTGGATGATTGTGTCGCCCCACGTCACCAACGAACCCATGGAATCAGGCGCTTTAGTGCAGCAGATTTGCAGCATCATCGGCCAGGCCACTTCGGAGTCCGGCACTGCGGTGACTCAGTGTTTGCCACAGAACGGAGCGGACTTCGGAAAGTTTCTGCAGCATTCGAAATCCAAAGGCCTGCTGATTGTTGAACCACCCGAAACCGCCGCCGACGTGGCCGCTCGTGGGGCAACTGCCCCAAAACTGCGTGAAGAAGCGCTGCGGTTGTATCCGAGCATTCCCACAGGGCTTGTCTTTTCCTTAATGGGAATTTCACGACTGCCGTAGCGGCAATTTTGCATCCTGACTAAAGCCGCGTTCCTGTCATCATGGGCGGAATGCAGCAGAACGCAGCGCCCATCCAAGACCGATCAGCAATTCCGTCTTGTTCACGATCGTCTGCAACTGGGGCAGCGAAAACGCGTCCGGTGAGAAAACGGTGAGCCCCAGTACGGGCCAGGTAGAAAATTTTCGCTGCAGCAGTTCCAGAAATTCCTGACACGGACCATCGAGCGGATCCAGGTCGACGATGGCAATGCCGCTGGGACTCACGCCGGACAAATCTCGCAGCATTTCAGCTGCGGCCTGAAAGTGCGTGGCCTTGACGCTGGACGGACGCAGTCCGCCGCGTAGATTTCTGCAGATTGCCGTCGTCGTGTCCCGCAGCTCGCGCTCTTCGGAGATCACAACAATCGGCGTTTCGTCGCCAATCATTGCTCCCGCCTGTCGCTGCAGGCGATGAGCAAAAACTTCTTCCGCCGCCGCTAAAGGCAAAAGCGGTGGGACGGCATTCAAAACGGTGTCGATCTCCCGCGCGATCACCGGGATCGCCGAGTCAATCGGCACGCGAAGCGAAACCGGCCAGACCTCATGCGATCGACCGTCCGCGCCGCACCACGGCCCGTAGCAACAAAACAGCCGCCGAAAGAGCATGCGTCCAATCAGCAGCCCGGCTTCAGTTGCCGAGTACTCGTCGGAAAACGCCTGCAGCACAATGACGATATCCACCGCAGCATCGGGTACAAGCAGGTCGGCCATCGCCTGGGCGATCGTATCAAACTCGCCGCGCATGTTGACGGACTCATGGCGGTGCAGAAACCGCTCGAGATCCTGAAAGGCCGGTCCTGTCGGACGACCAATGAGAACAACGGAAGCCGCCTGGATTCGGCCGTCGGTGGGCGAATTTTTCATGAGCGAAAATCAATCGACGTGGCCGCAGCGAGTCTGGAACAAGAAAGCGAATTGCCGCAGGTGGCGAAGGCTATCGAGTTCCGCGGTCTGATACACGTGTCTTCCGATTCCGGTCGGAATTTCTCGCCGACGCAGGGGATGACTAAACGCCTGCAGTTTCTGCATCGAGCCTTTTGTTTGGACAGAATTTGAAGGGAGCGACAGATTTGAGATTTGAGATCGGGGAGCTTCGTACGTTCGATCAAACCGCGTGGCCCGGAATTTGAACCGCGCGCAAGTTTGTCAGGCCTGAGTATGTTCCCAGAGTCTTTCAAACGCCTCCAGAAAGGGTGCGACCAGCCGTGTGTTGTCGCAGATGATGAACTTTTCTTCATTGTTCTCCGCTGCTCCGCGAGTCCAGTTGTAACTGCCGTTCAACAGGATGCGTCTGTCAAAAATTGCGAACTTATGAGATCACCATCCCGATCGCCCGAAATAGAAAAACACAACTCACAACGCTTCCGCTTCAGCCGCTGAAATGAGCAGATCCTGATCTGTGTCGAGCGTCCGGAAGTGATCCGCAGAACCAGGGAACTCACGAGCCGATACGTCACCGTCCTGATTGCGGTCCATGCGTCGAAACCATTCCGGGCCCGAAAGCCCGCCGGCACCAGGCAAAATCGCATCCCCGTTCTGCATTCCGGGTCCACCCATCATCTGCATGGCACCGGTGCCGCGCCGCAGCTCAGACCGGCCCAGGCCAAGCGTCAAAACGTATTCTGTACCCAGCTCTGTTTCCGCGAAGGAACCGTCAGCGTTGAGATCATATTTTTGCAGCACTTCTTTGCCCGCCCGAATTTCGCGGACGGACAAACGGCGATCCTGATTCGCATCCAGCAAGCCGAAGAGCGTTTTCCCATCCTGCTTGACCGTGACTTCAATACGACTGGCGGCCGCCATCAGATCACGTTCGGTAAACGAAAACACTTCGTCGCGTGTCACCATTTTGTCGAAGTTCTGATCGACGTCTTCAAATCGACCGGTGACACCTGACTGCTGCATGGCACCAAGGATGCCGCCAAATTCTGTTTCATCCAGATACTGATTGCGATCCGCATCGATCATGACAAACGTCTGCCCCAGAAATCCGCGAGTCACCGCGCGGTTATTGGCCCCGCCACCTCGTGCCACGATCTGCAGCGGCAGTCCGTCCATCACGATCGATGTCTGACCAAACGAATCGTCGACGATCCGACAAAACGAAGCGGCTGTTTCCGACACCGTCAGATTGATGTCACTTGTGTTGGCTCGATCTGACAAACGTACATCCACGGTGAGATGAAAATCGGGATCGGCCACGATCGCTTCCACGTGTGCAACATCGAGCAACCCTGAATCCGATGACGGCGTGTTAGCCGGTGGCGCCCCAGATAACGGCGAGTCGGAGGTGCCCGGAATCTGCCGCAGAATGCTGGCCGCCACGTTTCCGTTCTTGCCGTAACGAGTCACGATGCGTTCCGCCGCTGCTTTTCCCGAAGCTTCATCGGTGATATGAAAAAAAGGGAGACTGACCACATCAGGTGTCACGGCGGCAGTTTGACTTCGCGGATCGCGATAGGGCAACAGTTCGGACACGCTAAACGTTTCATCGTTATCGAGATCTCGAAAACGCAGCGTCCAAAATGCCTTGCCGAGCTCTTCGTCAGCCACAACACCGTTATGGTCTTCATCAATCAGCGATGCCAGTCGCACGGCATCGTCGGCAGCTTGAGGCTGCGCGATCAGATCAAACGCACGCGGCAGGCGCTGCTGAAGCCATTTCGCAAAGTCGGCCGTTGCAACATCCACGACCGATACCGCCCCGCCGATGTCGGCCAGCGCTTGTTCGGAGCTTGTGATTTGCGCCAGCCGCCGGATACTGTCGGTGATCAGATTCAGCTCCTTCGCATCCAGCCGACCGTCTTTGTTGGCGTCCAGTTGAGTCGCCAGAAATTTGCTGACCCATGCCCGATAAGGTATTTTCGCGACCGAAATTCGAAGATCAGCGAACACAGGGCCGTTTGGAGCCAGAACCACCATTGTCGCTCGATCAGCCGCCAGCTGGACTGCATTTGTTTTGGGCATGGCCGACTGCGCAAACACATTGGAAACGCCCGCACACATCAGCACGATCGACGAGCCCAACAGCCAACATGCTGCCGTTCGCGGCTTGAAGACATTATGTACACACATTCGATGACTCCCCCGTTTATGGATCCTGCTGATGAGTCCGCCCGATCGACATTTTGTTTAGAACACCTGACAAAACCGGGACTGGCTCCCGTATCTTGCGGAAAATGCTCTTAAAAATTACACCGGGAGGGTGCCTGTCCCACTTTTGTTAGAGCCTCGTAGAAAACTGTCGGCTTCACAGTACAGGATTCCCAGAGAGCCAGTTTGTGGACGCGGCGATCGCCGGCCGGAATCAGTCCTGAACCACGGTGAACTCCGGCAACTCACCATTCCACCATTTTGGCTGTGCAAAAACCTGTTCGACGTCAATGCGAAAACCGGGCAGCACGGTGCTTCCTTCCAGTGCCTGCCATTTTCCAAGAGCCAGCGTGTGGGCGTTGCGGCGAATCACCTGGACTTCCTTCTTGAACGGATCAGGAATCCAGATCATCTCGACGCCATGCTTAAGATAAGCCGTTGTTCGCAGCCGCATATCCGTGCGGCGATCATTTGATGACGCCACATCAATGACAACCCGCGGAACTTCCGTCGCCAGGGCCGCATCAAACTGTGAGAAAGGAATTCCACCCTGAAAAATGCTGATGGCTGGAACGTAGACCGTGTCCGGATTGGCCTTCACCTGCACTGCAATCCCCGGACATGCATAGCTGCGTGAGCCCACTGGTTGAGTCTGCAACCACAGAGCGAGCGCCTTTGACAGGTTCATTACAATCGTGCCGTGTACGTCATCCGGAGCGGACAACAGCACTGGCATTCCATCATGCAACTCATGCCATCGACCGGCTTCAGGCAGGTCCTGCCTGGTCGCGGCGAATTCGGCAGCTGTGATTGGGGGACCAGACATAGGATTCTCAAACAAAACACCGGGCAGACAAAACAAAAAGGCGGACCTTATCCAGGTCCGCCTACTGTAGGTCGACGCGTCTCTGGTCGACAAGTGCCAGTTCACACCGAAGCGAAAACTTACCTCAACAGATCTGTCCGTCGCGCCGGATGCGAGCCGCTGATTTCATCGCAACCCGGCGCGTCAGCGAGGGATTCGTGCGCACAAAGCCGAACTGTCACAGCGGAATCCCTCACTGACGTTTCGGGTTCAGAAAAGGCGCAACGTCAAAACGATTAAATCAACGCCGTTTAATCGGGCAGCACTTCACCAAAGAATCGCAGCCAGTTGCCATGCATGATGCCTGCAATGTCCGCATCTGAGTAGCCTCGTTTGGACATCAGTTCGGTCAATCGCTGCAGGTCGCGGATTCGGTCGAAGTCCGCCGGAGTCTGTTCAACTCCGTAACCGCCGTCCAGATCGCTGCCGATGCCGACATTGCGAGCGTTTCCGGCCAGCTGACAAATGATGTCTATGTTATCCACGGCGCGTTCCATGGTGACAGTCGCCTGACTGACGCGGCGGACGTAGCCCGGCTGCAGCATGATGACGTCGAACGCGATGCCGATTACGCCGTCGCGTTCAATCACGGCTTTATATTGCTCGTCAGAATACTGACGCTGCCACGGGGCCAGGCGGCGAGAATTCTGATGGCTGGCGTGAATGCGACCATCAAAATACTCCAGCACTTGCCAGAACGCGACGTCCGACAGATGAGTCACATCGACGGTCATTCCCAGTTCGCCAATTCGCTTCAGCAGCGGAACGGCATCCAGCGCCAGCCCGACTTCGCAGGATGTGCCGCCGCCGTAACGGTTGGCACCATAGTGAGTCAACCCGATGGCTCGCAGGCCGTGCTCATAAAACTCATCAATCGTATCCGGAATCAAAACCGGATCGGCCCCTTCCATCGTCTGAATGAAGCCCAGCGGGGCGGTCTCAGGATGCTTTTTATAATCCTCAATGTGATGAGTCAGATCGCTTTTCGTTTTGATGGAACGCATCAAACCGGCTCGCTCCATCGCGCGGTGCCAGGCCAGATGTGCATGAGCCATTGCGTAACATGTCTGAGGCGACGTCCAACCGAACGAGTGATTGATTTCACGTTCCTGGCGAGCCAACAGGGTGGACAGGCAAATGCCAATTTCGGCCGCCCGCAGTTCGGGCAGACTGAGCGTACTTCCCGTGCGGCCGGGCTCTGTCATCCCCAATGCACGTTCCTGAGCTCGCAAATCGTCGACTGAACAACGCATATCGCGATTCCAGTCCACTCCATTCAACGCCAGATCCAGATGGGCATCAAACAACAGCACGGCAGGTTCCTTAGAGAGCGAAAATTTTGAGGTGTGTCTCGGGCGGGAGATATTGATCGAGGTTCGCTATCATCCGGGACACTGCCTCTGATCGTCAAGTCTCTCGCCCAGGCATTCTACTAGAGGTGCATCTGTTAGATGGTGGTGGATGATTTGAGGTTGGCGCGGGATTTTAAGAAGTTGTGTCAGTTTTTTTGAGATCGTCTGTTCCGATGTCGACGACTTCGCGTAGCCAGTGCGTATCCTGAATTGGTGTCTGATCTTGAAAACGTTGGTGAAATTTCTCCCTTCGGAAGCTGACGAATTGGCCTTAGCGAACGGCTTGGTGACGGGAGACGTTTTCAGAGAGTCACTTTCATCGGGCAGTCAGCAGATCGCTTTCGATCAGCTGCTTTTCAAAGCTGAGATCCAGTCTATCGAAAGACAAGGACGATTTCATCGAGATCACCGGTGCGTCATTGACGGATGTAACCTTCACCAGTTTCGTCGCAATCTGCGCGGTGAATTCAGTGTCACATGGTCGCAGTTTCGCTCATCGATTGGCAAGTACTTCATCAGTCGCTGAGGAGGCCGGAACTTCGCCCAGGCACTCGGCGTCTCGGTCCGTCTGGAATTCACATACGCGAATAATACCTCCCCGGAAGCCCGCTGACGTGCGTCCATCGATCGCTGACGCGTTTCGAGCTTGTCTAAAATCATGGGCTTGCGATGATCTCGCGTCGGTAATGTGGGTGTGATCGGCTCAACCGGAGCGGCGGGTGTTTTGGGGACAACCGGGCAACTCGGCTTAATCGAGAGACTCACCGGGGATGTTGTCGGGCAGTTGTCGGCTGGAGAATATGTCTTCACTAAGGGCAGAAGGGATGATGTACACTTTTGCAACATGCCGACCGAGTCGTCTGAAAAATGAGCTGAGGAAAAGTTATGTCACTCGTCGTGGAAAAAGGGGAGCGTATGCCATCTCCGCAACCACTCCCTGCTCCGGAACTTCCGGATGCGAGAGTTTTGGAGGACAAGACTCCTGAATGGATAAGAACGACTTCGGTCTCGACAGGCTTCGTCGTGCTGATTGGGCTCGTGTTCGTTCTGTTTGCCAGTCGACCGCTGTGGCACACCGATCTGTGGGACCATTTGAACTACGGCCAGAACATTCTGGCTACAAAAACTGTGTCGGCCACTGAACCCCTGATGCGCCTGTGTCGAGGCGTTTCGATGGTGAATATTCCGTGGCTGGCTCAGGTCAGCATGGCCGCGCTGCACAATCGCTTTGGACTGACGGCGCTGCAGTTCGGGTATGCGGCCACGATTGCCATCAGTCTCGGTGTCATCGCCTGGCGTGCGGTCAAGCTGAGCCACTCGGCACTCGGCGGGATTCTGGCCGCGGCCATCTTCTTCAAGGTCAATCTTGACCAAATGCTTGTGATTCGCCCGCAACTGGGCGGCGTGTTGTTTTATTGCATTGTGGTTGCCTGGATGCTGGGTCGAAGCAAACATTCGCGAGCCGCCTGGATTGGTCTGCCCATCATGTTTGCAGTCTGGGCCAATGTTCACGGATCATTTTCGATGGGCCTGCTGCTCATGGGGCTGACGGGAGTTGGCCGCTTTGGTGATGTGCTGGCGATCTCACATTCTTTTCGAATCGCCTGTTGTGATCGAGAACTGCATCGTACCATTTTGCTGACTCAAGTGTGTGCCGCGGCCGTTCTGCTGAATCCCGCAGGCCTCGCGATCTATCCGGAAGTGCTGAACGTTGCCGGAAATTCGAACATCGAATCCATGTTCGAATGGGACGCACTCACACTTCGGTCGGCTCAGGGACAATCGGCCGCGGCTGCCGCACTGCTGGCTTTCATTGCGATCAAGCTCAGCCCACGCCGAATGCATTGTGGTGAGATGCTGGCCTTTGTGATCACCGGGCTGCTCGCGGCCTGGTCAGCTCGCATGCTCAACTGGTGGGCGCCACTTGCGGGAATCCTGACAGCAACGCATCTGATTGCTGCGATGCGAAAGTCAACGAAGTGGATGCAGAATCCGCAGCCGACGAAAGCGACCGGTTTGTGGACACTCGTTAACGGCGGCATTATCTGGATTCTGTTTGCCCTGACGCCGTTCGGAATTCAAATGGTCCATGGGCGAGTCCCCGATGCCAACAGAATGGTGTCTCCGGAAACTCCGCTGGCCACAGTCGCATTCCTGGATTCGATGGAAACGCTGCCGCGCGGGATCGCATTTGTTCCGGCCGAGTGGGCTGGATATGTCATGAACCGCGGGCCGAAGTCGCTGGAGCCGATGGTCAACCTGCATGTGCATGTGATTCCCGAACAGGTCTGGAACGATTACATGCGGATGATTAACGGACCGTCCGACTGGCAGGGCCTGATGGATGAATATGGAATCAATCTGGCCGTCGTCGATCAGGCTCGTCAGCCAGCTCTGGCAAAAAAATTCAAAGAGAGTACCGACTGGTCGGCTCAGTATGAGGATCGTCAGGGGATCGTGTATGTTCGGAACCGACCGATCTGATCGCGTCCTGCCGAGTTCGCCTTTTTTTCTCACCGGCACTGCTCGTTCTGCCAATTGCTGTCTGTCTCGCTCCTGAACAACCAATAGGTATGATTTATGGTTTCTCTAAAAGATGCACGCCGCAAGGTTTCGCTGCGAACCTGGCTGACAGTTCAGTTGGCGTTTGGCAGCGCATTTGCCGCGTCCTGGATCTGCATTCCGGGCGATCGGCAGCAGGAAGTTGTGGCTCGCATGACCCATCGTCCAGTGGCTCTGGATGTGGATCTGGCTAAAACGACCTGCGCGGCCGTGGCACCGTTTTATGATGACTCTGAAGTTGTCTCAGACGAAGAACTGGGCTGTGTTCTGAAAAAAATCGTGCCGCGATTTAGTCGCAGCCACCTGCGTCCTAATCTTGTGGAGCACGCTCTGCGAACATGGGGGTCCGAAATTGTCTTCCACAATCCGGATGCGATTTCAGGTCCGCAGATGAAGGATTTTCTAACCGACTCCGCAAAATATATGGAATCCTGGGGCAAGAATAATCCGCCGCTGATGGAACCGACGGCAGACGGAATTCATGTCCGCTGGGGCGAAGACTCATCCAGCTCAGTTCACCACGATCACACCCTGGCTGCTCTGACCGAAGCCGGTCTGACCATGGACGCGCCCGTGTTCACCAACGTGCGGGCTTTGCAGGTGCGGAACGTTCTGGCCGAAGCTCTGCGGGACTTTCATCTGGATGAACGCGAAACCGAATGGTCGGCCCTGTCATTTGCCCTGTGGATGGCGCCGCAGAAATCGTCTGCGTGGCATAACGGCGAAGGTCGACGGATCACGTTCGACATGGTGGCCGAAAGGCTGATGAGAAATCACAAGCGTGATGGAGTTTGCCTGGGGACTCATCGAGTTTATTCTCTGATGCTGATGGTTCGCCTGAATAAAGAGTACGGCGGGCAGTTGATCAGTCCGCAGACGGTTTCAGAGATCATGGAATATCTGCAGGTAGCACGAGACATGATCATTGCGTCGCAAAGCGCCGATGGTTCGTGGCCTGCCAACTGGACGGACGGCGCCGAGGCCGAAGCGAAGGCCGATCCTAAGGAGAAAGGGCACAAGAGAGTCATCGCAACAGGCCATCATCTGGAGTGGCTGTCGATCGCACCGCTGGAACTTCATCCGCCTCGGGAACAGATTTTGAAAGCCGCCGACTGGCTGGTTCAGAACGTGAACGAAACGCCTCAGGCAGAAATCGATCAGAACTATACTTTTTATTCTCACGTGGGTAAGGCGTTGTCCATGTGGCGAAAAACATCGCCAGCACAATTCTGGACGGAATGGCGTAAAAATCATCCGGACTGCGAAACCTTTGAACCGTCCGTGATGGCGGAGGAACCTGCAAAGACGGAGGCTCACTGATCTCTTGCGAGGCCGCGTTGAAAAAAAATGTTGCACGACTCGACTTGAGACTGGAAAAGTCTTCCCAGGCATTTCATAGTTCATTATCTGGACACGGTGTCCGTTTTCCACTGAGTCGTCGCAAGGGCGATGCAGTTTTTGCAGCACCAGGGACAGGTTTTCGAAAATGGTGACACTCGTCGAAAAACAGTTTCAGCTTTTGATCACAGATGACAATCCGTCGTTCCGTTCCATCCTCCGCGAAGTACTTGAGGGCCGTCCGTTTCTGGTTCTGCATGAAGCAGAGTCCGGGGAGGAAGCTGTTGAAGTTGTGCAATCGCGACGGATTGACATCGTGCTGCTGGATATGCACATGCGGTTCATGACGGGGATCGAAACTCTCCGCGTCATGAAGCAGCTGGACTTTGTGAGGCCGTGCATCCTGATTACGTCAGACACCAGTGAAGATGTGAAACGTGATGCCCGGGATGCTCAGGCATTTTCTGTGCTCAAGAAGCCAGTGCCGCGCCGACAGCTGGTGGAGACTGTTGCAACAGCTCTGACAACGGCCTACGATCTGGCGGCCGGCTGATCGCACAACGGCACGCTGGGATTGGAATCCTGCAGCAGTTCGGCCAGAGTTGTCGAGCGAAAGGCGTTCTCCATCGACATCATCGCCTGATCCATCCGAAAGTGCAGCGCACACAGCCGCGTCCCGTGGGACTTAAGATCCAGTGGACACGTGTGGATCCGCTTGATGGGATCGACCGCATTGACGATATCCAGAATTGTCAGTTCACTGGGTTCGTGCGCCAATGAGACGCCGCCGCCGATGCCGCGTTGCAGCTTGACAATGCCTTTTTCCTTCAGGCCCTGAAGCACCTTGGACAGATACGCCGAAGGAACCTGAGTCGCCTCGGCAATGGACGCTGTGGTCTGAGGCTCCGGCGATTTCATCGCCAGATTGACAACAGCGCGAAGAGCGTACTCAACGGTTTGAGAAAACATCAATGGAACCTGTTGAAGTCAGACACGGCTGGCGATCACGATTGTGGCGGATCGTATGGCAGGTCAGAGGCACCTCTTAAGTTCTTAAATAGTTAAGGGGCCATGGTCACTCAGCGATCCGCTACGTTTACGCATACTGAGCCAGGAACGTCAGGAAGTCAATTGGTTAGCAGAAAGGCGAGAGGTGAAAGGCGGCGGTCCGAAAGCTGCCCTCCCCCCTGAAACCCGGGCTCCGTCTTTTCTTCTGCGACGATCACTGTATACTAAAATTCCTGCAACATGTCCTTCGCCGCTTCGCCCTTCCTCAAATGGAGCTGAATATGGAATCCGAAAAGCAGAATACAGCCAGTGCCTCCGACGACCGTTCCGTCAGCCGTCGCTCGTTTGTTCGAACAGTTGCTGCCGCCTCATCACTGGCCCTGTTGCCGACGCGTGTTTTGAACGCCGGACTGTTTCTGGGCCCTTCCAAAAGCAGTGTCGCGGAAACAGCCGTCATTGAGTTTTATGCAACGCTGAGTGACGAGCAGAAAAAGACGCTGTGCTTTCCATTTGAACATGAACTGCGACATCGGATCAGCGCCAACTGGCATGTGACCAAACCCACCCTCGGCGAAAGCTTTTATACGTCACCGCAGCGCGAAATGATCAGTCGCATCGTCAAAGGCCTGTGCAGTGAAGAAGGCCATGAACGCGTGACTCGGCAGATGGACGAAGATGCCGGTGGTTTGCATGAATTCAGCGTCGCGTTGTTTGGCGAGCCAGGACAGGACAAGTTTGAATTTATGCTGACGGGTCGCCATCTGACTTTGCGAGCTGACGGTGACAGTGTCGACAAGGCAGCCTTCGGTGGTCCGATTATTTATGGACATGACCAGGTCGAAAAAGACGCGTCGCAGAACATCTACTTCTATCAAACCCAGCACACGGACACGGTCTTCAAGTCTCTGACAGCCGACCAGGCCGCAAAGGCTCTGCTGGTAGACGCTCCGGCCGAGACCGCTGTGCAGATTCAGGGCGAAGCCGGGCAGTTTGCCGGCATAAAGGTGGCCGATCTGCAGACCGAACAGAAGCAGCTGGTGGAAAAAACGCTAAGCGTCCTGTTGGCGCCTTACCGAGCTGAAGATATTGCAGAAGTCATGCAGATTCTGAAGGAATCAGGGGGCGTCGATCAGCTGCACATGGCCTTCTATTCCAAAGAAGACATCGGCGGCGACAAGACGTGGGACATCTGGCGAGTCGAAGGTCCGTCCTTCGTCTGGCATTACCGCGGTGCTCCTCACGTGCATGCGTATATCAACATCGGACATGTAAAGAAGGCCTAGTTTTGCAGCAGGCTGCCTTTGGCAGGTCGCAGACCCGGACAAGAAAGCCTGTGAGGAAATCCACGCAGGCTTTCTTCGGGTTTCAGGTTTGAGATTTGAGGCGACTATCTGAATGCTGCGGTTTGAGTCAATGACGTCTGCGTTGAGTAGGAAGCTTGAGAGGCTTCGATATCGGCATTGGTGGGTCGCGTGGGTTGATGTGACGGATTTCGCTGGTTTAGCAGCGAATCGCGGGCATAGTTGTCCCTTACGAGGGATTGAGAGAAACCTCAAGTTTCGTTAGACAACGTCACCGTGTTCGTCATGTATCTTTAAATAGCTGAGCAATCTGCAACGTCCGCGGGTTCCGGCTTTGGAGTGTCGTTATGTTTGGCAGGTCAATGGGTTGCCTCAGGTTCGCTGTATTTTTCTGTGCCGGGCTCGCCGCGATGCCTGCATTTTCGCAGGAAGTGGAGCGAATTCCTGCCCAGGAAGCTCAGATGCAGATTCTGCGTCAGGTGCCGATCGGCGCGGAAGTGGCGGGCGCTCTGGTGGTTGTCAATCCGACCGAAGAAGGTGTATTCGTCAAAAAGGGTGACATGCTGATTAAACTGAACGACTCGGTCATTCTGGCCGAAGTCGAACGGGCTCGAAAGCAGTCAACCCTGGCCACTGAAATTGAGTTTGCTGAAGTGGCCCTTGAAACGGCACTGGAAAATCAGAAGCAGAAGCAGATGGCCAACATGAAGCGTCCGGGAGCGTTTACGCCTTCTGAAATGCGACAGGTCGATCTGGAAGTTCGTAAGGGTGAAGCTCAGTTGTCAAAAGCGAAGGAAGATCAAGTCCTTCATGAACTGGACCTGAAGATTAAAGAATCGCAGTTGAATCAGTATTCCGTGTTTGCTCCGTTTGATGGCTTCGTCACGAAAGTATTGAAATACCCAGGCCAGAATGTGCGTCCTGGGGATCCTGTGCTGACGCTGACCGATATGTCGGAATTGCGAGCCTCTGTTAAAGTGCATTTTAAATATCGCGATCAGCTCTACGTGGGCGACGAAGTGGAAATCCGCGTGGATACACAAGCCAAAGGGGCCGCGGCTCCTCGTGAAGCCAGCAAAGCAGAACCTGAATCGGATCTGGGTTCAATCTTCGGCGGTGGTGAAAAGGGCGGTCCGCGGGCAGAGCCTGGGTTTGCACATCAGGCCAGCGAACCCGTTGCTAAGGCCAGCGAAGAAGTGTTTCGCGGAAAAATTATGGTTATCGACCCAAAAGTTGAGCCGGATTCCACACAGACTTTGATGATTCGCCTGGGCGTCACGGTTCCCAATCGTCAGGACAAATACGGGCGGTTTATGCTTCAGGAAGGGATGCCGGTGAAGGCCGTGATTCTGTCCGTGAAGCGGAACTAGGTCTACGTCACAGACTGACTTTGAAGTAGGATGGGCATTCCTGCCCGTCGAGATGCAGGCCACACTCGAAACCAGGTTCGACCGGAAAAACGGAGCTTTGCATCCGATGGAATTGGAGGAATTATGCCACCGGCCACACTTTGGAGCCCGTTCTTTCCCGCTGAATTTGGTTGAGTAACGGCCTGCTGCACGCCATTTCTTTGTTGGCGATCCGGCTGAAATCAGACTGGCTGAAACATGAGACTGGCTGAAACATGAGTTCTGGCAACATGGTCGCTTCAAATCAGCGACCAATCCCATTAAGAAAGCGTGCTGACCTTGTCGTCGCCAAGATTGACTATCTGGGCGTTGGATATCAGGTCATCAAGGACCCGATTGCGCTCAAGTATCACCGCCTGCAGCTTGAACAGTATCGCATTCTGGAACTGCTGGACGGCAAGCGAAGTCTTGAAGCCGTACGGGACGATCTGAAGGCCGAGTTCCCGACGCTGCAGATTACGCTCAGTGACATTCAGCAGTTGATCACCGATCTTCACAAGAAGGGGATGGTGGTCAGTGATCGCGCCGGACAGGGACCATCGGTTGTTCGCGAACGACAAAAGACGCGTAAGGAAAAGATCAAGCAGACATTTATGAGTCTGCTTTCGCTGAGACTGCCGGGCTGGGATCCGGAGCGGACGTTGCGCTGGATGCATCCGTTAGTCAACTGGATCTTTCATCCGGCAGTCGTCACAGTCTGCATGATTTTCGTGGTGTCGTCCTGGCTGGTTCTGGCGGCCAATCTCGAAGAATTCCATGGACGGCTGCCGGAGTTTCAAAGCTTCTTCGGCTGGCCGAACCTGATTTTTCTGTGGGCCACGCTCGGGATCGCCAAGATCATCCACGAATTTGGACACGGTTTGAGCTGCACTCATTACGGGGGCGAATGTCACGAGATGGGTGTGATGATGCTCGTTTTCAGTCCGTGCCTGTATTGCGACGTGAGCGATTCGTGGATGCTGAAAAACAAATGGCATCGGATCATCATCGGCGCGGCCGGAATGTACATCGAAATCATTTTGTCGGCTGTTGCAATCTACGTCTGGTGGCTCACAAAGCCGGGCCTGCTGCACCACCTGGCTCTGAACACCTTCTTTGTCACCACGATCACGACTGTCATCTTCAACGCCAACCCGCTGATGCGATTCGACGGTTATTACATGATGAGCGACTACCTGGAGATTCCAAATCTCCGGCAGAAGTCCGAGAAGCTTTTGAAAGAAGCGTTCTCGTGGTACTGCCTGGGAATTGAATCCCGGCCTGACCCGTTCATGCCAGAAACCGGCAAGGCGTGGTTTGTAACATACGCTATTGCAGCATGGTGTTACCGCTGGGTCGTGCTATTTTCGATCAGCATGTTTTTGTACACAGTTCTCAAGCCCTATGACCTGCAGAGTCTAGGTGTCACGATGCTGATCTTTTCAATGTCCGGCATCTTTTTCGCAATGTTTCGCAGCATCTATCAGATTATCGCCACACCTCGGATGGAACCCATGAGCAAGACAAAAATGGCAATCTCCGGGATCGTGTTCGGCGGCGTTCTCTGGGTCGCCTTCAGCACACCGATTCCGTGGTATCATGAAGCGGCCTGTGTGCTGGAACCGAAGGGCGTTGTCACGGTACCGGCTCCGGTCGCCGGGCAGATCGTTCTGCCTGAAAATTATCGAGCGTACTACGAATCCATTGCGGCGTTTGAAAAGAATATCCGACCGGACATCCAGCCCAAGGCCGATTCCACCGATCCGTCTGTGCTGCTGATTGATCCGGACGCTGTGCATCTGCTGGCCGGGATGCCAACGCCGGAGGAGTATGCTCATATTCCGCAGAATGGTGATCGCCTGAAAAAGGGTGATGTGATTGCCATCCTGGAACAGCCCGAAGACTACCGACGTCGCGACGATCTGTTCCGAAGGACAGCCGAACTCTATCTGCGATCCCTGGAGATTGCCCGGTATGACAAGATCAACTACGTGAAGGGGGCCACGGACGCGCTGGCTCAGGCGTTGAATCTGCAGGAAACCATTCGTGAACTGGTGAAGCTCAATGTGCAACGCGTCGTTCGTGCTCCGGCCGATGGTGTGCTGGTGGCGGCGAAGCGAGTGGCCGAACAGCCGGCCAGTGCAATCGATCCGATGAAATTGAAGGCGTGGAACGGGACGCCGCTGGATCCTGAAAACGCTGGCTGCCGTCTGGAAGCCGGACAGGAGCTTGTCAGCGTGGCACCGTCGGACAAGCTCCAGGCTGTGCTTTACATTGATCAGGGCGACCGTGATGATTTGAATGGCGAGATGGAAGTTGAGATCAAGCTGGATCATCTGGCCGATATCACATGGCTGACCAAAGTGAATCAGGTTTCACTCAAAGGTGAAGTGATGGCTCCCGAAGCGTTGACCACGCGATTTAACGGTCCGCTCGCCACAAAGCCGGGCGATCAGGGGCAGGAACAGCTTGCCAGCACTGCATATCGTGCAATCGCGGAAATGCACTTTGAAACGCCCGAAAGCAAACCCGATGCAGTGCTGATGCGGCCCGGCATGCGAGGCAACGCTCGGTTCATAATTTCCCACCGCACGGCTGCGTACTGGCTGTGGCGATACGTGTGCGAAACATTCCGTTTCCGCGTCTGACGCGCGGTCGCGCAAACGCGGACACTTCATCACTCACTCTCTTCGCAGGAGCGAACAACATATTAAGCCCGGTCACGGGGCCAGGCGTTTCCAGACTTCGGGCAGCTTTGAGCGAATGAGGTTCACACTGCTCGACGGCAGCAGTGTCAGCTCCATGGGGACGCAGATAGTGTCTTCCAGTTCAAGATGTCCTGGCTGGCGACTGTACTTGTAGTCGCGTTCCAGGGAACCGTCGGGATTAAAGCGGGCCTCAGTACACTTCGCATTCGCCACCGACATGAAGAACAAATCGCGATCGGCAAAAGAGGCGTCATCCGCAGCGCGGAATGCCTTTCGTCGAGCCATCTCGCGGAAGAGTTCTTTCGCCGTCAGTTCCGCCGGATCAACAATAGTAATGGATTCCGAAATCAGCGATTCAAACGGCCGCATGCCATCTTTTTCGTAAAGACGCAGGCGAGCGAAGGCTTGCAGGATCTCCTGACGCACCAGCGGAAAATGCGTGCAGCCGAGCACCACAGTATCGATGGCTCGGACCTGCCCCGACGCCTTGTGATTCTTGACCAGCGTGGCCACGTCGTAGCGAATATAGTTCTCTACAGAATTTAGACGCAGCGTCTCGGGCAGCTTTTCATCTCCAAGCAGCCCCGATGGTTCGAAACCGTAGACGTCCATCAGTTCCGTTTCCAGCGCTGCGAATCGATGACCAACCGACGGCCCCTGATATGCCACCGCACCGGACGTGTCCTTCCCCAGAGCGGTCATAAACGCAGGATCGTTTTCGATAGCTCCCGCCAGACCAACACACCCCTGCTGAACAACCACCGGAATCCGTTTTCCGGCGAGTCCAGCCGTGCGGCCGATGGCCTTCGGATACGCGTTACTGCCGCATGTGCCAACGGTGGCCAGCACAGCCACCGTGCGTGGTCGGTCATCTGAATCCAGCACTTCAGCAACTCCGCGAGCCCCCGCTTCGACAACTCCGACGACAAACACCGGAATTTTCCACGCCTCAACCAATTGTCGAAGTTCTTCCAGCCCCCACGCGGTCGCCGTATTGCAGGCGATCACAAGAGCCTTCACCGGCGGCTTGTCGAAGCGAGGCTTCTCGGAATTCGACGCGGGCCAGTAACGCGTTCCCAGCAGAAACGCGGCGTCCTTTAGAATCAGCTCCTTCAGGAAGTCCTGTCGCTGAACCGACGGATAATTCCCATAGGGCATGTTTGCCTGATCGCCAAAATAAATGAACCGCTCGGTTTCAAAATCTTTCCGCCCATCAGGCCCTGGTGCATACGTGTCATTGTGAAAAGCATCCAGCGAGAAGATCGCTTCCTGCACGGTCAAACCGCCAATGCCAGAATCAAAAACGCCGATTGGCAAACGACGAACATCGTCTGCCCAGGCTGACTGATCAATCGTAAACGCAGTGATTCCGTCCGCATGCTTTGCAGAATACTCAGCATAGCTTTGCACCACAGGAAACGCTTCAGCTTCCGGCACGACCGCTGCGCGTGCCGCTGTGGAAATAATGCGGGCGGAAAAGCGACTCAGCCACTGTGAAATCACGGCAGCAGCGATCGAATTGTCAGCCGCATACTCAGCCGGCATTTTTCCCCAAAAGAAACTCAGCCAGCCCTGGCAGTCAGCACCGCTGCGATCCATAAACGATTCCAGCTCGTCCAGCGAACAGGCCAGCGGAAACGTTTCTTCCACAATCACAGGCTTGCCGATCTGAAACCCCTTCAATGTTTCGAGGGCCTCGTCCACCGTGCCAGTCTTTGGATAGATATGGACGGCCAGAAAATTGAGCTTCTCAGTAACCTGCTTCGGGACGAATCCCGACGTGAGCCCCGGACGATCGAGGCTCCAGTCGACGAGACCAACCGTGATCATGTGACGCGAATCATGCTTCCGCACAGCGTTCACCATCTGTTCGATCCAGTCCCGAGCGACCTCGGGACGGCTTCTGCCTTCAGTCGACCGTGCAACAAACTGCACAAAATGCTTGCCACCAAAAGCGGGTCCCAGCCAGTCGGTAGACGGCGTCTCACCACCAATGACGGGTTCGTTCATCAGGTCGTAGCAAAAGACCGACGAGCTGTCTTTGCAGGTGGAAGCAATGGCTTCCCAGAACGCCTGCTGAGCCTTCCAGCGGTCGACTGTGCTCATCGCATCGTACCAGCCCGGCACGTCTTTCTTGTGGTAACAGCCCAGCCCGGTAAGATCCAAAGTCAACTGCGTTTCTTCCGCCAGCTTCAGCAAGCGACGCCGCTGTTCAAGCTCAGGCTCGCTGGCTTCGGTGACTGACTTCATAAATCGGCCGAACTGCAGATGGACACGGACGACCGTTGCTCCCAGCGCCTGCATGTCGCGAAAATCGTTTTCGACGCGATCCCATTCGATATGCCAATAGTCTTCGATCAGCCGACCGTCTGCATCGTGGTCGTAGTTGAAGCCCATGGGATGAAAGCGAGTTCCCGAGTCATCGCGAACGAAGTGCGTGCTATCGTCACTGACTCGAATCCACGAAGCCACCTCGGGAACCTGCTGAGCGTCTGCAGAACTGGCAAGCAGTGATACACTTAACAGCAAAACCGCGAGCAGCGAGAGCACAGGCGGAACTTGAAAATTGCGCATCAACGCCTCACTGATCGAAGGTCCGAAGGTTATTCAACCTGCGGAATGATACAGCAAGGCCGGCTCGATTTTGAACTCAGTTCGTCATTAAGTCGCTCATCTGCGGCAGCGTTTCGGGATCGCCGGTCAGAGTGAACGGGCGGCGGCTGACCTCCATGCCGGAACTCCTGAGCACCATCCAGTAGTTTCCAGGCATCAGCTTATTGCCGACATGGTACTGAAAATTCGCAAACAGCAGATCGCGAGTCACAAACTGGCCATTGCTGTCGATGATTCGATTCTGTTCATCTTCAATCACGCACTCCACCCACATGTCTTCGTGAGGCGTGTTGACGTTGCACTGGGCCAGGATCGTATCGCCGAATTCAAATTCCTCAATCCGGTTGGCCAGCTGGCCCCCGACAAGCATGTCGCCGATCGCAAACGAAAAGAATTTATCCTTTTCACGCACCGGCTTCTGGCCGTTAATCATGCTCAGCGCGACGTCTTGGTCAAGCTGTTTCAGCGGCAAAAGACCGTGCTCACCGCGAACGCTGTAAAGATCCATCCGGTAATCGGCTTCCACGGATCCGACTGCGACCAGAGCGGCCAGTCCGACCCACAGAATCGCCGTTGGCACAGCGGCCGGTCGCAGTTCAATCAGACGCGCAACAGCGAAGCGAGGCCATCCCAGGATTGCCGTGGGGACTCGGAGACGATGAAGAAATCGGCGAATGGCGACGATGTCGTCTTCCATAAGGAACGACAGGTAGCCGCTGATGCAGACCAGAGGGAAGATATGAAGTCCCAGGGTCAGCCAAGTCATGATGTGAAACAGGATTCCGAAGCCCAGAGCAAAAAAGCGGCCCAAAGGACGCCAGGCAAGAAACGGAAATGTGATTTCCCACACCGCGCTGAGATATCCGGAGATCAGCAGCAGCGGCGTCCACATGGCAAGCACCTCACCGGCTGGATTGTCGTGATTCCAGTTGCTCAACATCCAGTAGCGCATCTGCTCACCACTAAAAAAAGCCTGCGTCTGAATTTTTGTGATGGCGGCTCCGAAGTAGATGAAGCAGAATAGAAGCTGTACCAGTCGCGCTGGCCAGACGGGAGATCGAGGAGGCACTGTTGTTGCCGCGGGTCCCTCTTTCCATCGCCGTAAAATGGCATCAATGGACCAGACAGCTCCACAGTTTGAGACTGCCAGAATCAACATGATATGCGATGAAATGACAGCGTATTTTGTCATCGTGCTGACGGCGTCCAGCAGATTAAAATAGGTGTAAAGCGTTGCTCCAATGAAGAGCGTCATCCGGGTCCGAAAGCCAAACATGCCGCAGATCAAGGCGAAGATCATCAGCCCATGGAGTGCCGTGGCAACGGCCGGCGAGAACACCGGCAACGGTGTTCCCTGCCCGAAAAATTCGGCCAGCTGCTGAGGTGCTCCGTCCAGAGAATACAATTCGCGAACGCGGCCGAATCGTCGCATGGCGGGGATCAGGGCCACCGCCGGAAGGAACATTCGCACTAACGCCAGACCGTAGGGAGATTGCTCTGCATAGAAGAAGTTTTTCAGACCGCTCAGCGGAGACGTTTTATTCGATGCGGATTTCACGGCAACAACTCCCTTGAATTAAGAACGCCTGACAAAACCGGGACTGCCCCCCGTATCTTGCGAAAAATGCTCATGAAAATGACACAGGGAGGGTGCCTGTCCCATTTTTATTAGAGCCTCCCAGTACGTCAGCACGGGCTGATCAGCAACCCTGACAACTAATTTGTGCTCAGCCCTTCCGGCGCATTGAACAGCCGGGACTCCTGACCCTTCATGATCCGTGGAGTGAAGAACGTGTTGTCGAACGGGGTGCTCTGCGCGGAGGCGCGTTGCAGGCGGGGATTTTCGACCACGGCCTGATGATTCTGCACGGCAAACCAGTCCGGATAACTGTCCAGCCAGTTGCCTTGCGCATCACAAATCACACGGAGATTATAATAGACGGCCGGATCTTTGGGTTCATAGAAGCATTTCGACCACAGCTGGTCGGGGACGTTGTACTGTTTCGGCCAGATCTCCTGGACCACATAGACACGGTCGATCGGCGGGTGGGCCGAATGGTCGAGCACGTTCTTAATATGTCGGGACAGCAGCGTGTTGTTGACGTCATGATT
>JBDNHX010000530.1:0-6937 GCA_041688565.1 Planctomycetaceae bacterium | reverse complement strand
TCCCTGCGGATTTCCTTCTTCACAGTGTTACGCACAATCAGAAGGATATACGATGACTCAATTCATGACCTCATCAGTCCATTTGCCCCAGTTTCACACGCAATTCGGAATTGCACCCATGGAACCTTCGCCGCCTTGCCTGGCATGATTTCTTCCTTCCCTGAAGAGTCGATGAATAGAATCACCGCTTGAGCATAGGAACAGAAGCAACAATCATGCGACCCTAATTTGGAAGAATGCGCAATACTCACAGATTAGCAAAAAGACTTTACCCACATATTGTTCAGAATCACCCCGCTTTCGGCGGGGACCATCCGCTTAAGTGCCTGCTGCGAGCAGTAAAAAGTACCCACCAAATTGATATCGATCACATTCTTCCAGTCACTAGAATACGCTTTCCGGTGAGTTGAATTTCCATCCTATTTCCTTTCGAAATCTATTGTCCTGGTATTACGGGGTAATTCTGCTTGTGAGCGATGTCCATCGATTCGTGTGCATATCAGTCCATTCGTCGCCTGGCCATCCAGACCGCACTACAGTAGGGCTGCGGTGTCGCGATGGACGCTCGCTCATTGAGTTTATTTTCCTACATTCAAACGCATTAGAAGACCAAGCAGCCTCTTCGCCGTCGAGGTCAGGCGAGACTTATTGAATTGGTCGCCAAGTTTGCGGATTGCTTCAGCCTGAGTCGGGTAAGGATGGATGGATGATGCAAGCTTGCCCATCCCCAGTCCGTGCGTCATCGCGAGTGTGACTTCGGATATTAAGTCCCCTGCATTCTCCGCAACGATGGTTGCTCCCACGATCTCGTCGCTACCCTTCCTGGTGTGAATGCGGACGAAACCTTCGTCGCTGCCTTCGAGAATAGCACGGTCGATATCGGCCAGCTGCTGGGTGTACGTGTCGATCTCGATTCCCTTTTCCTTGGCATCCTCGGGATACATTCCTACGTGCGCAACTTCGGGTGAGGTATAGGTCGCCCAGGGAATGACTAGATCGCTGGCCTTTTTCCTGCCGAACGGTCCGATCGCAAACAGTGCATTCTGAATAACGATTCGTGCGTGGAAGTCTGCTACGTGAGTGAATTGATACTTGGTGCAGACATCACCGGCGGCGAAGATATTGGCATTACTTGTCCGTAAGTGATCGTTGACCTTAACGCCCTTCTTGTCATAGTCGACGCCAACCGCTTCAAGATTCAGATCATCGACATTGGGCGCCCGGCCAACTGCGATCAGCAGCTTGTCTACGGTAAACTCAGTCGGCTCACCCTTCTGGTTGACCTGTACCTTCACTGAACCGCCATCGGCCGGACGTAGCTGCATATCCCTGGCGTTCAGCACAAGCTGAACGCCATCCTTGACCAACTGCCTTTGAACCACGGCGGCGGCATCGGAGTCTTCACGAGACAGAATCTGATCATCACGTTCGAACAGAAAGACCTCGCTGCCAAGACGTTGAAACGCCTGCGACATCTCGGCACCAATGGGGCCGCTACCGACCACGCCCAGTCGCTTGGGTGCTGCAGTTAATGAAAACAAAGACTCGTTGGTCAGATACTCGATGGAATCCAAACCATCGATTGGCGGGGCGGAAGCGCGGGCGCCTGAGGCGATGACCGCTTTTTTGTAATTCAGTGTGGTAGAGGTGCCATCTTTCGCTTGAACAGAAACAGTTCCGTTGCTCTCAAATCTCGCCTCTCCGAAATACACGTCCACGCCAAGGTCGGTAAACCGTTTGGCGGAATCCGCTTTACTGATCGAAGCGCGTTTGCTTCGCATCCGCTGCATCGCCTTGCCGAAATCAACGGAACTGCCATCGGGAACATGAACGCCAAACGCATCAGCGTCGCGAACCGCAGCCGCCACGCGTGCCGCACCAATGACGCCTTTGGACGGAACGCAGCCAACGTTCAGACAATCGCCGCCCATCAGTTCTCGTTCGACTAAGGCAACGCGAGCACCCAGGCCTGCCGCGCCAGCCGCAGTTACCAGCCCCGCTGTTCCCGCACCGATGACCACCAATTGGTAGCTTTCTTTTGGGATAGGGTTTTGCCAATCTGGCGGATGGACATTTAATTCAAGTTTTTGATTGTGCTCATCGTGCGGCTGCAACTGGATGAGGACTGAATCCTTCTGCTTTGTCGAATTCATCATTAGTCCGTTATCGATTGTGTTGTGTTGATCGTATATTTTATCTCTGAAGGCGACATTCTCTTCCTTCATCGCGATTGCTTCTTTGACCTGCTGTTAAGCGTCCAGTCATAGGGCAGCCACTGCGGTGCGCGAGTCTCCTCCACGTCAACAGCATTCTGCAAAGCGTCTGAAAACTGAGCAACATAATTCAAGATACTACCGGAATCCTGTTCAAAGTCTCCACCGTACCACTTGTAGAGTTTTGTTAGTTTCAAGGACGCTTTGTCCGCATCGAATTGGAACCGTGTTGCATGACCATGTAGAATGGCGTCGAACTGAGAATGATCGACGGTCGGACCATTGGGCTTTTCGGGATACGCCTCCTTCATCTTCACTGCCGGAGAGCCGAAAAGTCCGCTGAGTTTCTGCTTGATCGCATCGCCGTTGAAGTGAACGCCACCAGCTGCAATCGCTATGACGACGGCGCTGGCAATCAGCATAGCGTGTTTGCGGAATGGGTTCACGGCATCATCTGTCGTCTTTCGGGAAGCCTTGAGGTCTTCACCCGAGTGAGATTGTGGATCACTGTCAGCTCCGACTTCGTCATCATCCACTTCTTTGTTGAGTTTGCTTTTGGCCAACCGTGTGACGTAGACAGTGACCGCGATCGTGGCAAGCAGACCGACGCCCAGCATCACCCATTCACCCGTTGACCGCTCTCGTTGCTCCCCGACAGCAGCTCCGGTAACGTGCCCGATGTAGACATACAAAAAGGTACCCGGCAGCATCGCGATCCAACTGGTCAACACGCAGGGCCAAAACTTGACTGGCGTCAGTCCGTAAAGATAGTTCTGGACGTTAAAGGGAATCGCAGGCGACAAACGCAGCAGGCCAACGACCTTCCAGCCGCCGTCGCCAATCGCCTTGTCGATGGCACCGAAGTGGCGATTGCCATCAGCCATTTTTGCAACACGGTCTCTTACCAAATATCGCGCAATCAAGAATGCGAGAGCTGCACCGATTGTTGACGAAACCGAGACAACTGCTAGTCCGATCCAAAGCCCAAACAGGGCACCGGCAGCGAGTGTCAGGATGGTCCCGGGAATGAAGCAAATGGTGGCAACGACGTAAACCACCCCGAACGCAAGTGGCCCCCAGTAGCCAAGACCAGCGATCCAATCTTTTAGAGCAGACATCAACTGATCAAACGGCAGCGCTCGAAAAATGAAGAACAGCGAAGCCGCGATAATCGAGATCGCGACCCACCAAATGATACGACCGGTGGTGCTCCCCGACGAAGACGGACCATCCGCGTTGGAGCTTTGATTGTTGTATTTTGTTTTGCCAGTCGTGTTATCGTTTGCCATGATTATGTCCGATAAGTTGAGTCACATTTCGATTAATTTGTATAGCTGCCGCAAAGCGCCACGCCACGATTGTGCGCTCCGAAATTCACGACCTTATGGTCGGCCTCGCGGAGTTGCACGAGCAGTTCTTGTTTCAAAACGAATCCACTCTGATCCGCAGCGATTCCTACGCGGATCATGACGACATCTCCTTGACCTCAGTCGGGTCCGTTGTCCCGCTGCTGTACGGTCGGCGAGAACCAGAGTCTGTTTTCGATTCACGCGTCCCGTTGGAATGGACAGCTCCCCAGCGCGGAGACGTGCAAGCATTTCGGCTTTCTCGCGCCAGGTGACGATCCACAAGATGCGGCGTGATCGATTCAGTATGGGATACGTCAGCGTCATCCTGCGTTTCCCTTGATAAACTCCGGTCATCGCTACATCCGAGTCGGTGACATCGAGAACAGGATCTCCCGTCACCAGATGGATTTGTTCATCGCGCAGCGGGGCATCTTGAAGCAGGCTCTCCCGCGAGCGGGTCAGATGTCGGTCGGGATGTCCCAACTGGGCGATTCGCTCGTCCACCTGGACGACGTGCAGGAAATCCCACGGAACGTCTTCGCGAGATAACACTCGCAGCATCGGCCACGGGGTACAGCCGCCGCTGAGCGCCAGGATGAAGCGGCCGCGAGCGGCAAAGGCCGCCCGGGCCTTTGCAGCGATGAATGAGGCATCCGCCTGGGCGACCGAGTCGGCATCGGCAAAAACTTCAGTCTTCATGTAAGCCTCTCCCCATGTAAGTCTCTCCACTTCGGATTCGTCAGTGCCGGCATCTCATCGCCGCTCTGTGGGCGGCCGGGTGTCACCACGTCAACCAGCGCCGCAGCAACGATCGGATCGTCGGGGTCAGACGCGTCCGGTTGTAGGCGTCCGCCGCCTTCTTGATCGCTTCGCCCTGGGTCGGATAGGCGTGGATGACGCGGGCCAGAGTGCGCAGACCGACCCCTGCAACCATCGCCAGTGTGACCTCGTTAATCATCTCGCCGGCGTGACGGGCGACGATCGTCGCGCCCAGAATCCGGTCCGTGCCCTCCTTGACGTGGATTTTGACGAAGCCTGCTTCCTCCCCGTCAGCGATCGCGCGATCCACGTCATGCATCGGGATCGTGAAAGTCTTGACCGAGATGTCCTGGTTGTGCGCCTGCCGTACATAGAGGCCGACATGGGCGATCTCCGGATCGGTGTAGGTGCACCAGGGAATCGTCAATGAACTCAGACGCTGGCGACCGAGGAACAGCGAGTTCCGGACCACGATGCGCGCCGAGGCGTCGGCGGTATGGGTGAACTTGTGCTCCAGGCAGACGTCGCCGGCGGCATAAATGCGTCGATTGCTGGTCTGCAGGAAGTCATTGACGCAGATGCCATCGTCGGCGTCGTAGTGGACGCCCGCGGCCTCCAGGTTCAGCCCTTCGACATTCGGCACCCGGCCGGTGCCAGTGAGGATGGCATCGACTGCGACCGTGCTTTTATGGTCGTCGCTGACCAGATCGACGAGCTTCTGCCCGCCTTCGACGCGCACGTTCACGGCGCGGGTGTTGAGCCGCACCTCGGTGCCGTCGCGGGCGAAGGCGTCAGACAGGATCTGGGCGGCGTCGCGCTCTTCCCGGGGCAGGAAGAGCGGCCAGCTCTGCGCAATGATGGTCTTCGATCCGAAGCGGGAAAACGCCTGCGCCAGTTCGCAGGCGAGCGGCCCGCCGCCGATGACCAGCAGGCGGCGCGGCAGTTCGGTCAGGTCGAAGACGTTTTCGTTGGTCAGGTAGCCGGCTTCGACGAGCCCGGGAATTGAAGGCGTGTCGGGAAGCGAGCCGGTCGCGATCATTGCCTTTTTGAAACGCAGGGTCGTGCCATCCACCGTCAGCGCCTCGGTTCCGGTAAAGCAGGCTGCGCCGAAAAACACATCCACGCCGGCTTCAGTCAACCGGCGCACCGAATCGGCGCGGCTGATGCGGGCGCGAATGCCGCGCATGCGCTGCATCACGGCGGAAAAATCAACGTGGATATCGCCCGGGATCTGTGCGCCATACTGCGTTGCATGGCGCATCTCGGCATACAGCCGCGACGTGCGAATGATCGCCTTCGATGGCACGCAGCCCACATTCAGGCAGTCGCCGCCGAGCAGATGCCGCTCGATCAGTGCGACCTTCGCGCCCAATGCCGCGGCGGCGTGTGCCGCCACCAGTCCCGCCGTGCCCGCCCCGATGACAACCAGACTGTAGCAGGCGGCCGGCACCGGATTGCGCCATTCGTCGGGACGCACATTGTTCCGCCGTTCGCGCTCGGCTGTGTCCGACGAGGCCGTGGAGGTTGAATTATTGCCCGTTGGCATTGGCGTGGTCCTTTGTTGACGCGCGTCGCGACAGCCAGCCGCCACGGAATCCCGCGCGGGACAATCCAGTGCGGATCGGCCGACAATTCCGCATCAGTTGCCAGATCAGTTGGGTGCGATGATTTTCAATCATCAACAGCACGATGCCCTGATCGAGCCCGAAGAGTACGGCCGAGACCCAGTCGCACCGATCGGCGTGGGCGAGGGTTGGATTGAAACTGCTGGTGTATTGCTCGTCGGACAACATTTCCGGATAGCGATCAAGCATGACGCCGGCAGTGCGCAGGACGATGTCGGGCGCGAACGGCAGCGACGCGACCGCCGCCCATCCGCTCAAGGTTCCGTCATCAGGTCCGTAGGGGACGCCCCGTGCGGCGTAACCGAACAAGCGGCGTGGTTCGTCAGCCAGTTCCGGTTCCTGCTGGCTCGGGCCATCGCAGGCGGTCACGCCCCAGCAGAATTCGTCATAACCGGCGAACCCGTGCGGGTTGCGCCGCGCGTATTCACGCTGAACCTCGGTCGCGCGCCGGCTGTTCTCGAAATAGTCGCAGCGCTTCTCGCGCATGAAACGATCCTGAATGCCGCGAAAATCGATCCAGGCGTGCGAGAACTGATGAACGAACAGCGGCCCCGCATACAGAAAATCGTAGCCATACAAATTCTCCCACTGGTAGGTCGCTGTCCAGGCCTCGAAGCTATCGGCGTCAATCGGGTGCGTCGGCGAGCCCAGCGCGAGCATATACAGCACGATGGCCTCGCTGTAACCATCCCAACCATAGTTCAGGAATCCGCATTCCGGCTTCCAGCCCAGCCGAATGGTTGCCTTGCCGTCCAGCGTCCACAACCAGTCGATGCGACGGTAAAGCGCGTCGACGATTCTGCGCAGTTCAATTTCCTCATTCGTTTCGGAGTTGAAATAGCTGCCTACCGTTAGCGCGCCGGCGATCAGCATCGCGGTGTCGATCATCGAAAGCTCAGAGCGCCACATGCGAACGCCGGTCTGCATGTCGAGAAAGTGGTAGTAGAAACCTTTGTGACCGGTTGCCTCCGGATTGCCGCTTTGATCGCTG
>JBDNHX010000012.1:0-4445 GCA_041688565.1 Planctomycetaceae bacterium | reverse complement strand
GCGGTGCTCGCTTTGAAAAATGTCCGCACGGTGCCTGCCCAGCCACTGTCAGCCCTGCCCGGCATTGCCGAGCAGGCCGACGTGCTGATCATGCCGTACGCCGACTTGCCGGTGACTCGTGCCATGCAGCCGCTGAAGTTAAAGGAATATCTGGTGACGGGTAAGGCTGTGGTCGTAAATCGGCTGCCGTCCACCGATCCGTGGAGCGACTGCCTGGATGTGGCGGAGAGCCCGGCGGAATTCAGTCAGCTGGTTCGCAATCGAATCTACAGCGGAATTTCCGTGGCACAAAGTCTGGCTCGCTGTCGCCTGCAGCAGGAAAGCTGGAAGAGCAAAGCCGAACGTCTGGAACACATTTTGAAGAGCGACGTTCCTTCAGCCACCATCAATGAGGGCAAGTCACTGATGGTTTCCTTCAAGCCTCTTATGCCCCTGCGATGCAGCTGACCACAAACCCTCGTCTCGACCAACATTCGCGAACTACAATTTCAACGCAGCAGCCAGATAGGCGCTGAACATCTTTGGCAGAGAATCTCATGAACGCGCCTTTTGTCCTTCATACGCGAGTTGTCACCGGCACTGGCGGCGGTCCTGAAAAGACGATTCTGAATTCACCGCGGTACCTTCGTCAGTACGGCGTCGACTGCGCCTGCCTGTTCATGCGCCCGCCCGCCGATCCAGGATTCGCAACTCTCGAGAGCAAGGCCAGGGCTTCTCAGGCAGAGATTATCGGGATTGATGATCGAGGCCCCACAGACTGGCGAGTGGTTCGGGACTGCATCCGTATCTGCCGGGAACGGAATGTGACGATCTGGCACGCCCACGACTACAAAAGTAACGCTCTGGGCCTGCTGGTCCAGAAGTTCCATCCGATGCATCTGGTAACAACCGCTCACGGCTGGGTTCGCTTCACATCGCGCACGCCGCTGTATTACCAGATTGATCGCTTCTGTATGAAGCGGTATGAAAAAGTCATCTGTGTCTCACAGGATTTGTATGACCGGTGCACAGAAAACGGGATTGCGAAAAACAAACTGCATCAGATCGACAATGCGATTGTCCTTGAGGACTATCCGACCGCCCTTCCGACTCTTCGTGACAAAGCCAGATTCGGCTTTGATTCTCAGCGATTTCTGATCGGTGCCTGCGGCCGACTGTCGGAAGAAAAAGGGTTTCACCATCTGATCAACGCGGTCGCTCGCCTGATCAATGAAGGGCAGCCTGTTGGACTGATTATCGCCGGGGAGGGACATCTGCGGGAGCAGCTGCAAAAGCAGATTGACGAAATGGAACTGCAGAATCAAGTGCGGCTGGTCGGCTTTCTGACTGACCCGCGGGAACTGTACCGTGCCATCGATCTGTTTGTGCTCAGCAGCCTGCGTGAGGGTCTTCCCAATGTTGTTCTGGAAGCCATGGCCTGCAATCGTGCGGTCGTCACAACAAACTGCAACGGCATTCCAAAACTTGTCCAGCATGAGCAGAATGGCCTGATCGTTCCTGTCGACGATGAAAAAGCTCTGCACAATGCTGTCCGCCGATGTGTGGTTTCCGACGAGGTTCGAACCCAGCTGGCAAAGGCCGGCCGACAAACCATTGAAGACCGCTTTTGTTTTGATCGACGAATGATGAAAGTTGTCGAAGTCTACCGCCAACTTTCTGAAACGCTGGCTCGTCAGATCCCCGAATCTCCTCGACAGACGCAGCCTTTTCGAAACACTCCGGGCCAACTTCCCAGCGACAAATCCGAATTCACAACGGCTGTTGTCTGACGTCATTTTCCGGATGTCATTTTCGATTTCTCTGCCCTGCCGCCAACGAGTGGCGTCTGAATCAGACTGGTGCCATAAGACTGCTGACCATGATTACAGTAATAGCCAAATCCCACACGATTCATTGTGAAACGACAGCTCCTTCGGGTTGGAATACCTGCCTGACGAAGTGGGGCTATGACGGGTTTCATCTGCGCACAGAATGGGCGAAAATCTTTGCGACAGCGTTTCGGCATCGTCCATATTTTCTGTGGTCCGAATCCGATGGACGCATTTCGGGCGTGTTGCCACTGATGCATATTTCCGGCCCCGTGTTCGGCAGCTTTCTTGTCAGTCAGCCGTACCTGAACACGGGCGGGGTCCTGGCCGAATCTCCTGCGATATCAACACAGCTCATTGAGCGAGCCTTGCGGCTGGCTGAGTCCCTCAATGTGAAGCATCTTGAACTGCGGCATGAATCTCGAGCTGAGCACGAAGAACTCAATTCGACGAACACCGAAAAAGTCCATATGCGTCTGGAACTTCCAGCGACGGCCGACGACCTGTGGAACGGACTGAAGTCCAAGTTGCGAAGTCAGGTCAGGAAGCCTCTCAGCGATTCATCGCTCACAGTAGAGTTCGGGCATCTGAACAAGCTGCAGGTATTCTATGATGTCTTCTGTCGCAATATGCGAGATCTTGGCACGCCTCCGTTTTCAAAGAAGCTGTTCAGTGAGATGCTGAAGCAGTTTGGCGACGCGGCAGAAATTTGTACGGTGCAACAGGCAGGGCAGACGATCGCCGCCGGTTTTCTGCTGCATGGCCCTGAGGTGACTCTGATTCCCAGCGCAAGCTCATTGCGCGAGTTCAATCATACCGCCTGCAATATGCTGATGTACTGGCACTGCCTGAAACGAAGTGTGGAACGAGGGCAAAAGGCGTTCGACTTTGGCCGCAGCTCACACGACAGCGGGACGTACAAGTTCAAGCAACAATGGGGCGCGGAGGAGTATCCGGCTGTCTGGCAGTATTGCCTGCGCAAAGGTGAGATCGGTGATGTTCGACCGAGCAGTGGCAAGTTTGATAAGGTCATTGCCGTCTGGCAAAAGCTGCCCGTCTGGCTGACAAAGATCGTCGGTCCCGAGATTGTGCGCGGCATCCCGTAGAGTGATCGTGGGCCTCAGGAATCACAATCGAAATAACAAAGCAGACGGCCAGGACGACGCAGTGCTCAACGCCTTTCGGCATCAACGGAGTTTAACAAGCGCGGACGGTGGGCGTGAGTTTGCGGAGAGGCAACCTGGCGGGAAAGACTGGGGATCAGCGAATCGCATCGTTTGGGTCATGTGCACAGGCTGATCACGTCCTTGATCAGCGACTTGAATTTCCGCAGGTTTGGCATCGACGGCAGAGTCGCCAAAAATTGTTTTCTCAGCATTTCTCGGGCGATTGTGGAGCGGCGATCTGTATGAGACGGACGGCGATCGGGGTTGTCCCATGGACGGTTGCTGCGGTCTGTCAGCTTGGGTTTTGCGACATCCCACGAGCATAATTCCACCAGCGTGTACATCCATTGATTCAAATTCCGCAGAAACGGAATCGCCTTCAATGAAGCGAAAATGGCCGGGCCTTGCCAATGATTCATAGAGTTGGATCTGGGGGTAACAATCCCATCCGCTGCCACGACGTCACTCACGCATCGACTTTATCGTGCTCAGGCCACTAACCGTCGCGCCCAAATGCCTCACGCGCGTTCCTTCACTCTTCAGCAGCAGCAGCAGTGCCGAACAGGATTGAGAAGGTCCTATTTTTGTGCCCCCTGAAGAGACGGGAACACAACATGTAAAGATTAAGGGCAATAACGCTCTAATACCTCACATCTTGCGGTTTGATGGCGACCATACGCAGGTTTCGGATGGGCGTGCCATGATACCGCAGGCATTCATCCGGATGCAGTTCATCCGCCATGTCGAAGGACCAAGTTCCTCCCTCAGTCACTGGAGCTTCAAATCCGACGGCCATGAAATCTCGAGCTAACTCTTCTGCTGACCACATATTGCAATGTGCGTGAAAACGGTTGATCCGCAGCCTTTCTGCCGGAGTGAACAACACGGACCGCATTGCCCGAAACGACAGCTCCCCTGAGACCCATTGGTGGATGACAGACGCGGCATCACTTTGTACCACGCAGACTCGCCCTCCAGGAGCCAGCTTTCTATACAGCCCCTGCAGGAATTCGACGTATTGCACCGTTCCGCAATGCTCATACCACTCCTCGTCACTTGCTGCCCGCATTGCATGTTGGGCTTGGTACTGATTGGTGGTTCCCCAGCGATAGATATAAGACGGCGCATGGTTTTCACAAGGGTCGCAGGTAAAGTTCAAGTCCCCGAACCTTGCCATCAGCTGTTGATCGAAGTCGGCGCGCTTTGTCAGCGGCCATCCACCCACCTGGGCAAAAGCGCGACGCGAAAAAGCGATAGAGCCGTGAAACCGCCCCGCAGCCAGCTCTTCATTCAGACCAGTCGGGCAGAGGCAGGACAGCATCGGAAGTGTCATCGCAACTCACAATCGTTCCAGTTGTGTGAAGAAGTCGTTCCATTCTTGTTTGGCTTGTTCCATTCCCCAATTCGCCTTCAGCCATTGTCTGGCATTGGACGCCATCAGCTTGCGTTCTTCCCGTTCGAATGCGGCGCG
>JBDNHX010000095.1:0-28241 GCA_041688565.1 Planctomycetaceae bacterium | reverse complement strand
TACGAGAGGATTTGGAGGGACGTACCTCTGGTGTTCCTGTTGTCACGCCAGTGGCATCGCAGGGTAGCTATGTACGGTTGTGATAAACGCTGAAAGCATATAAGCGTGAAGCCATCCCCAAGATAAGGTTTCGTTGAACTTTGGTTCTGAACTCCCCAGGAAGACTACCTGGTTGATAGGTTGGCGGTGTAAGGCACGAAAGTGTTTGAGCTGACCAATACTAATGGAGGAATGTTTGGCCACTTTGATTAACGGTCAGAATAAAACTTAGACTTCATTATTTTAATACGCAGGAATGGGCGGCTCCGCTGTCCTTCCTGTGGATTCCCGGTGAATTACTTGCAAGGAAACACGCGTACCCATTCCGAACACGAACGTTAAGCTTGCAAGGCCAATGATAGTGCTCACAAGCGCGAAAGTAGGTCATGCCGGGATCTCTCAATGAAGCCAGACTCTAATGAGTCTGGCTTTTTTTATGCGCTGACAGTCTGGTGCCGTAACTGACCGCAGTTTTTGTGCTCAGGGAATTTACATCCCCCGCTCGCCTTCAGTCCACGCTATTCGAGCAGCGGCCAAGGGGACTCATTTAGCGGAACGCGATTAACGCTTCGGCTTATTGCATGATATGCCAGCATTCCGAAAGACTTGGCGGCTTCCGCTATGACGATGCCCCTTCAATTCGAGTACCTTTGGGCCCGTTCGGGGCATTTTTTGATCGGTCAGTGATGGATAGATCACATCGTCCTCAATGGACGTTCGCTGATTCGACTTTGTTTGTCCGCCATTAGATAGCGAGAGAATTTGAAATGTCTGTTCCAGAGTCTTGCTCAGATCTTCGGTCCTCCAAGTGTGTTCCCTGCGAAGGTGGTGTTCCGAGGATGTCGGTCGCCCAAGCCACTGCCCAACTGGGTTCGCTGCATGGTTGGGAGCTTCTTTCCGAGCCCGATCGTCTTCAAAAGTCGTGGACCGTCGAGAATTTCCTGGCGGCAATCGAATTTTTCCGGCTGGTCGCTGAGCTCGCTGAGTCGGAAGGCCATCATCCCGACTTGCATGTCGTTCGGTACCGGATGGTGTCCGTCGAAATCTGGACTCATGCTGTTGATGGTTTGTCACTTAACGATTTTATTCTCGCGGCAAAAATTGATGAGCTGCCTATTCGTCTGAAAATATCTCGAAAGGGCTGATCATGATTCGCTTCCCCAGAATGTGCAACATCGTTCAACGCTTCGAGACTCCCACGGTTCACGATATTGCGGGGACTGTTTGGCAGCAGATGTCGTCTCTGAATCTTCATGAAAAGATCCGGCCTGGACAAACAGTAGCAATTCCTGGGGGCAGCCGCGGAATTTCAAATATCCCTCTGATCCTTGCTGAGATTGTTTCTTACTTCAAGTCGATCGGCGCACTGCCTTTTTTAGTTCCTGCGATGGGCAGTCATGGGGGAGGCACTGTCGATGGACAGCTGAAAATGCTGGCCAGTCTCGGAGTTACCGAGAACTCAATCGGTGCACCAATCCGCGCTACGATGGAAACCGTGATCGTTGCACAGACATGGAACGGTTTTCCGGTTCATTTTGATAAGTTTGCTTCCCAGGCAGATCACGTTTTTGTGGTGGGACGGGTGAAACCTCACACTCGTTTCGTGGGACCGGTCGAATCCGGCCTGCACAAAATGATGCTGATTGGCCTTGGAAAACATGAGGGCGCGAAAATTTATCATCGTGGTATTATGTCGATGAGTTTTCCCGAGATCATTGCAGCAGTCGCTGAGCAGGTGCTTCAGGTCTGCCGAGTCTGCGGTGGCTTTGCCATTTTAGAAAATGCCGAGGACGAAACCGCTCTTTTGGAAGCAGTTCGGCCTGAGGATTTTAGAAGCCGTGAACCGGAACTACTCAAACTGGCAAACCTGTGGCTGCCGCGGCTTCCTTTTGATGAAGTCGATCTCCTGATCGTTGACCGGATTGGAAAAAATATCAGCGGTGTGGGTATGGATGCCAACGTTGTCGGACGAAAATTCAACGATCACGCTGCGACCGAGCAGGATCAGACAAAATGCCGTCGGATTTTTGTTCGCTCATTAACTGAAGAAACCTGCGGGAACGGAACCGGGATCGGACTTGCCGAGTTCACGACACAGCGGTGTGTCGATCAGATCGATCATGAAATGACTCGTATTAATTGCATTACTGGAAATCATCCGGAAGCCGCGATGATTCCAGTCACTTTGCCAAACGATGCATTGGCGGTTGATTCCGCTTTGCAGACCATCGGTATGACCGAACCCGAAGACGCTCGAGTGATTCAGATTTCAGATACTCTGCACTTGAGCAAGTTGCGAGTTTCCGAGGCCTATTTTGAAGCGGTCCGCAACAGCAGCCATCTCAGTTTTGACGGCGAGCCGTTCGATTTTCCGCTTGATGCAGTGGGCTGGATGCGGAACGTCGAATTCTGAAACGTGTGGCTGGTTGAAAAGTGCCTGCATTGAGAAAGTCTTATAATTCCGGAGAGCGAACGAGCATCTTAGGCTCTGCTCAGCAAGGCTGATTATAGGCTCTGATGTCGCTGCCGAAGTGCATAAAATAGGATTAATAATCCCGCACCTTTTTTCGGATTTCAATTCTTTCGCAGTTCCATCCAGCATTCCGAATCGGCCGCGACCGCTTCACCGACCTTGTCCACCGGATGATTGAAAAGATAGCGCCAGACCTCTTCGTGAATATAGCTTCTGGACGCATCCTTAATCGCGGCGCCTCCTGGCACGACACAACTATGAGCTCGCTTGTCATCAGCATAAATCGTTTAACGGCAAGCCGTAGGCGCAGGCAAATTGCCGCACAACTTACGCCTTTGGCTTGCCGTTAAACGAAAAAACTTATCCACGGGTATATACCATTTACTCGTCGGACGTTTGAATTGATGGCCCACGCCAGATTCCAAAGATCATCACCATTCGCTGCGTTCAACATCGCATTCGCATGGTACGTTGAGGAATATAACCTCATCCGGCCTGACGGCCAGCCTCGGCGACTCAACACGCCGAGGCAACGCAAACCGCTCCCCCGATCTCGGGGGAGAAGGGACGGGGATGGCGATTCTCGGAACAAAAAAGTGCTACGCAAGGCCGGCCAGTTTTCGGCCGGTCCAGAAGACACCCAATAACACCACGATCAGGCCGCCCCAGGCCGGATGGCTCCAGAGACGGAAGCGGCGGATGATGGGTTCAGGCTCCGGCATTGCTGCGATGCGTTCAACGAGAGTCTGGATTTCCGACAACGTTGTTAGTTCGCCGCGCGTGACCTGAGCGATTTCCTTCAGGATGTCTGTTCGGGCCGGTTGTCCAATAAGTTCCCGCTCCTGACCCTGAACAGAAATGATTGTCTCCAGCCGCGCACCGGTTTCCGCACAGGCCGTGATCAGTTTGTACTGGCCGCCTTCTTCAGGTGTAAACGAGCCAGTAAACAGACCCCAGGAATCTTCGCCTGCCGTGGCCAGCCGAACAGAGTCAGTTTGGCCTGATGGTGAAACCGTCTGAACAATGACAGTTCCCGTTCGCAATGGATCGCCGACCGCACTCATCACGTTTGCATTCAGAGTGAGCACATTGCCAGCCTCGGGACGGTCGGGCGAATAAAACAGTCGCATCGCTTCACCCTGTGACATATTCCGCTGATACGCCATCCATCGAACGACCTGTCCCCAGAAACGATAGTGGTACAAGTCTTCAACACCCTTTCGCCAGCGCCATGCCCCATCGGATCCCATGAACAGGACTTTGCCCGTGCCCACAGTCCGTGTTGCAATCAAAGGAACGCGACCATAAGACGTCGAATCCGAATCGTGGGTCGCCAGAACTTGTGTTCCGATTTTTGCTCGTTGAGCGGCCGCGTACCACTGAAACCCGGGCAGCCCATTCCAGACGGATTCGTTTGCCGCGTCGTCCGGTTCAAGTCGAGTCAACAAGCTGCGACGCCCGGCTTCCGTCAGAGAAAACCGGGCCGGTCGGGAAGAACCGTAGCCCTTCGGATGTGCGGCATCCAGCACAACCGGATAAAGCTCTTCCAGTTCGCTCGTCTGCAGTGAGTTCTGAAATCCTCGAAAACCAGGCAGGAACACAAGACCGCCCGCCTGACTGCGAACCAGTTGCCGAAGATTTATGCAGTCCTTGGGAGTCAGCTGTTTTGATCCAATCCCCACGTCACCCAGAAAGACGACATCGTATTCGAACAATTCCTTTTCGGTTGGAAACTGATCCAGATAACCTCTTCCCCCACCGACCTGTTCCAGGTCTGGATGATAGAGCAGGCAGCTGACTGCCACTCCTGGATCGCGTTCCAGCGCATTGCGGAGATAGCGATATTCCCAGCGAGGATACGATTCAATCACCAGCACCTTCAACTCTTCGTCGCGAATCGTGATTGGAATCGTAAGCTTGTTGTTCTCCGTCAGTGTTTCTGATTCATCCACGGGAATCTCAAGGGTCAGCGAATACTCACCTGTCGTTCCCGGTTTCCATTCGATCGTATCCTGCTGCTGCCCCATGCCGGTAACGCGAACTGTTTTTTCAAGCTTCTCGCCACGAGTCCCGGTCAGCGAAACTCTGATATCCCGATCGGCCGGCAGCCAGCTGATGATTCGAAAAGGAATTCTCAGAGATTTATTCACAACACCAAACGTGGGCGCATCAGAGGCAGCCAGCTGCATATCCGGGAGACGCTCTTCACTGCCGACACTAACTGCAAACACCGGCACGTTTTTGACTCGCAGCGCCGACGATGCCACACCTGGCGACTGCCCTGTATTCCAGTCTCCGTCCGACAACAACACGATTCCTCGCAGATTGGTATGTTTATCCGACGCGGCCTGAAGTGCCTGATTCAGATCGGTTCCTTTTTCGACTGTTGGCGGCTGAGAGGAAAATGGTTCAAAAATAACCTTCATACGACCATCAAGGGATTTCCACAGTTCCGGCTGGATCACCGGTGCCACGGCATCGAACCGTGTGCGCGGTTTCTCGGCAGGCGACTGCGGGTTCACGATGTCTCGCGTTTGCATGCTGCCAGACGTATCGTACAATACGACCAGCGTGGGCTGTTCCTGTGGCTTGATTTCCTGAGTGAACTCGGGCTGATTCAATGTGATGAGTACAAGCACGATCAATGCGAAGCGAAGAATCTCCAGCCACAGCATGGACCGCAAATAGCCGCTCCGTTGCCAACTGATCCAGCAGCAAACCGCCGCCGCGACCAGCACGATGATGGTGAGAATGAGTGTGAAAGGTGTCCAGACAAAGTTCATGATGGGGAGTTCATTGGGTTCGTGATCAGACAGCAGGAATGCCCAGGTCACGGCAGATCTTGCGGGCCAGAATATCGGAGATCTCATTGTGACGAGGGACGGCCGATCGATGCCCGTTCGCCGGATTTCCCCACCACGAATGATTGCCTCCTTCTCGGACGAGATGGCAACCATGGTCAGTCAAATGGCGAATCAGATCGCGTCGTTTCATGGATGAATCGCAACCTCTTCAAACGATTCACCGGCAGCGTGCCGTGCATCTTCACGATTCATTTCGATCGCTTCCTGCAAAGCCTCGCGCAAGTTGTTGAGTAACTCTTCCCGAGTCGCTCCCTGAGAATTTACGCCCGGAACCTCTTCAATCCAGCCGATCCACCAGGGTCCGTCTTGTCGAATGACTGCGTTGTACGCGGAGTCGATCATGATTATTCCTTGCCCCGTCGAGATAGTATTTGTATTCGTGTGTAAAGTTACAGCGAAGAACGGAGATGTTCCTCGTTTGGCCGCAATACCGTTTAACGAAGCAAAGTAGTGGGCACATTCCATGTGCCGCAACCCTTAAAACGCGTGGTTTTTAGAGAATCAGCGGACGGAACACGGAGTGTGCCTGCTACTTTTTGAACGGCATTGCGGTTAAACAACTCAACCTGGCCGCGAGTGGTTTAAGGTTGAGGCGTTTTACATATGCAGAGCTTCATGTCTTCATCGCCGAAACTTTCCTTGGAAATGGAGTATTCTCTTTTGGCGGTTCACGTTTCGTCGGCTTGTCCTCTGAAGTTCTCGTGACTTTCTCCGGAACGGACAGCAGGGCCTCCGCCATCAGAGCGGCAATCATCAGCACCAGAAACGTGCGCCACACTTCACTGGCCAGGGCCATCGCGCTTCCTGCTTTGTCATCAATCCGTGTATAATTCAGACCGTTCAGCACCTGCTCAAGAGTTCCCTCACTCACAACTTCCACGCTGTCTTCAGTCAGCGGACGGTTGAGAGCAAACGCAGCCTCTGGAGTTTCATAAAGCCCATTGTTAATTGTGCGTTGAGACAAAAGCACCGTACCGGATGAGTCATCCAGCGGAGTCCACGCTTCTGCCACACTCGCCTTCAATGTTCCGCTGTCATACTGGCGCGCTTCCCCGAGCGCAGCCGCTCCCCGCGCGACGGCTCGCTGAATCATGACATAAAACGTAATGCCGTTACTGACGAAATTGGAGTTCTCCGTTGTGGGCAGAGTGCTGCAGAACCAGACCGCCCCCTGATCCGTCGGAACTCGCACCAACAGAGGCGGTCCGTTTTCCAGCTTTGCAAGGACAGTCGCCTGTTCACTGATCACTTCACAGTTTCGATAAGTCACCAGCTGCCCAACTGGTAACGGTTTACCGCTTAAGGTATTTGACAGGAGATCCGCATCAGTTCGCCATCGTGACAATGCAAAATGGTCGCCATCCTCCGGCTCCAGCCACTGTCCCCACCGCGTCTCAAACAATTGAGTCACCGAAGGAACTTCCGGGGGGAAAAACATCACACAGCCGCCCATGGCCACAAACGATTCCAACTGATCCGCCAGAACGTCCGCTGGTAACGGCGCGTGCCACAGAATCAGAGCGGTGCTGTCCCATTCGATCACCCCGGTTTGCGCCGAAGACACGATCTGAGCATCGTAGACGAGACCCCGATCTGATGGCGTACCTGCCGCCAGTCGCAATAACTCCGCCACTTTTGTGTCATCGGATACAATCACTGTCTTCTGCACAGCAGGCTCTGCATAAACAAAGTTAAACACGTTGTCGGACAGGTTGGCATCACGAGGAAGCTCAACACGTCCCCAGCCGCGTCTGGATTCGCGATCGATTGGAATCGTATGCCCGTTTCGAACAAGCTGGGCGCCTGTCAGTTCCAGGTCTTCTGTCGAACGAGCCCCGCCAATGACAAAGGTCACAGGAACGCGAACAGGTTCTGTCGTCGCAGTTGCTCGTGAGAGCTTGAGATCCATGACCAGTTCAGCGCCTTCCGCGGTCTCCCTGCGATGAACGCCACTCACTGAAACCGACAAATTCTCCGATGCCGGCTCTTCATAGGTCAGAAGGTACAGGCGGACGCCGTCACGATTGCGCAGCTGATTGCGGACAGATTCCCAGCGACCGCCACCGGGGTTCCAATCCGCCTGTCGCAGATCCGAGCAGATCCAGACATCAGTGCGTCCCGCGTCACTGGTCAGAATGTATTCCGTGGCTTCCTGCATCAGAGCAGGAATGTCGGCGCTGGTGGATGTTGCGGCCGTTTCCGGAAGAGACATCAGCGCCTCCGGAGTACTCAGATCAAAACGCTGGCGAGTTGCGCTGTCAAAAAGAGCGATGCGAGTATTGCTGCCGAGGTCCTCAAACGCACTGGACAGTTTGGCAATCGCGGTTTCACGTTTCGACTGCCCTGTCTCTGGATCCTGTTCTTCCATGCTCACGGAACGATCAAGAATGACGACCGTGAGTTCCGGAGCACCACTTGTTGTCAGCCCCAGCCAACCGCCTGACATCGGTCGACTGACTGCAAAAATCAGTCCGGCCAGCGCCAGCATGCGGGTCATCATGATCAGGATGTAACGTAGCCTGGCCATGCCGCGAGCCATCCGTTTGGCCTGAAGCAGGAACATTGTCGCGGCCCACGGAAGCGTCCGATGTCGATTCTGATTGATCAGATGAATCAGAATCGGCAACGCGATCAGCGGAAGTGCAAACAGAATCAATGGCTGAAGAAATGTCATGGGGTGACTTCTTACTTTTTTCTCGCCAACAAAAAGCGGGCCAGCACATCCGCGTAATTTTCCTGAATGCTGACACGATGATAGTCCACTGCTGAATCCCGAAAGACGATACGCAGCTGCTCCAGCCACGTCTGAACCGCCTGCCGATACTGTTTGGCAATCGTCGTCGGATCGACCAGCATTGGACCAGCTCCTTCCAGATCCACAAACCGAATGGGACGGTCAAATTCGAAATCAATTTCGTTCTGTTCTACAAGGTGAAATACGGCCACATCATGCTTACGAAATCGCAAATGCTGAAACGCACCCTTGAGCGTCTCCGGATCCATAAAGAGGTCCGATATGACCACGACCAGAGCTCGCTGAGCAATACGTTCGGCCGCCTGATGCAGGGCCTCTGGCAAACCGGTTTCGCCGTCGGCCTTCATATCGCCAATTTCATCCAGCACAAACTTCAGATGCGCTCCACTGCGTTTCGGCCGAATCTCCTTCTGAAAATTCTTTCCCGCCGTGTAAAGCCCCACCGCATCACCTTGACCTGATGCAAGATAAGCCAGCGTGCCGGCGATCCGCCGAGCGTAGTCCAGCTTCGTCGTTCCTTCTTCACGACTTCCATCAGGACCGAAATTCATCGAACCGCTGACGTCCATAACCAGACAGAGTCGCAGATTGGTATCCGCTTCGTATTCCTTGATGTAAAAGCGATCGCTGCGTCCCCAGGCTCGCCAGTCCAGGCGACGAGTGTCGTCGCCCGGGACATATTTACGATACTCAGAGAACTCCAGACTGGATCCCCGCGTTGGGCTGCGATGCCGTCCCGACACACTGCCGATCATGGGGATTCTGGCATCCAGTGCCAGCCCCTGCAGTCTCGCAACGATTTTGGGATCCACGAAATTTCGCATCAAACTGTTTCTTTCTGATCGATTGGATCTGGCACAAAAAGCAGGGGCGTCCGCCCAACGGCTGTCACTCTGACAAAGTAGACGTCACTCTCCGAGTGACGAAGGCCTCTAAACGCGGCCCCTGGCATTCATCACTCGGAGAGTGATGGCTACTATAATCGCAAATCGAGTGGTGTTGAGTATCAGCCAGCCTGCTCCGCGTTCAGTTCATCGACCAGACGCTGAACGATGTCCTTGCTGCTGATTCCTTCCGATTCTGCACTGAAGGTCGTCAGCACACGGTGAGTCAGCACAGGTTCTGCGACCGCCATGATGTCTTCGAGTCGCGTCATATAACTGCCGGTCAGAGCAGCTCGGGATTTTGCTCCCAGAATCAGATATTGGACCGCTCGCGGTCCGGCGCCCCACGACACAAGTGGCTTCAGCCAGTCGGGCGATTCCGGCGTGCGTGGGCGAGTTCTTCGAACCAGATCCACAGCGAATTCATAAATATGCTGAGGCACGGGGACTCTCCGAACCAGTTCCTGAAACCGCAGCACCGAGGAAGCATCCAGAATATGTTCCAGGCGTGGGACCGAAACACCGGTCGTTGTACGGGCGATTTCAAGTTCTTCTGACCGAGACGGATAATCCACGTTAATCAGAAACATGAAGCGGTCCAACTGCGCTTCCGGCAGGGGATACGTGCCTTCCTGCTCCACTGGATTCTGGGTGGCCAGGACAAAGAACGGCGGTTCCAGAGGATAGGGCCGGCCCACGACAGTCACTCGATGTTCCTGCATGGCTTCAAGCATCGCGGCCTGAGTCTTGGAGGGTGCTCGATTGATTTCATCCGCCAGCACAATGTTTGCGAACACCGGTCCTTTGACGAACTCAAACTCACGCCGCCGATCCTGCGTTTCCTGCAGAATATCGGTGCCGGTAATATCCATGGGCATCAGGTCGGGAGTGAACTGGATCCGACTGAAGCTGAGCGACATGGTTTCGGCAACTCGACTGATAAGCAAAGTCTTGGCCAGTCCCGGAACACCCATTAGCAGCGAATGGCCTCGCGCGAACAGACAAATGCAGAGCTGTTCGATAACCTGTTCCTGCCCCACGATAATCTTTGCAAGTTCAGTCCGTAGTTTCCCATAAACGTCCCTCAGCTCATCAATTGCGGCCACATCATCAGACTGGAGTGAAGAGGCCGGCGTTGTTGTGGATGACATTGGTGTCCTGTAGCGGAGGTGGGTTAAGTTTTTATCCGGTCAGATGCGCAAGGAGTGTGCATCCTGCGGAAGAGAACAACGTAAGCGAACACAATAAAAGAACTTTTCCCGGTGGGCCGACAGCCCTGTCTGTTCAACGATTTTTACTCCAGCATAAAGCCAAAGCTGCCGCCGTTGTTTCGTAACTGCAGCTGTACATAATTATTTTCTTTTTGCCACTGAAAATAGGATTGCAGCTGCTTCCAGACGTCACGCTGCGGTTCAGTCAGAATTTTGTCCCGCACTTCTGCATCGGTTTTGAATAAAGGATGAGCAAGCAGAATCAGATGCCGGATATATTCCTGATATTGAAGCGACGAAAAAGTTTGTGGAAAACCACCTTCGACAAGTGAAAGGAAAGGCGCTCGCTGTTCTGGCAACAACCAGATTTCGTCATCCAGCAGTGCGACTAATGATCTCGCTGCTGCCGTACGAAATCCCGCAGAACGTTCGGCGGAACACTGGTCTCTGGCAGAGCCAGCAACAACTTTAACGGCATCCGCCCAAACCTCATTCTTTTCAATCGCACGAGTGTCAATATTCTGAGCTCCGAAACCGAAATTGCCGCCCATTTGCGCCATCTGCTGTTCCATGTGATCCAGAGTCTGCTGAGTGGATTCCTTCCAGTCTTCGACAGCTCGGATGGCCGCCCCTTTACTTGCAGTGCTCAGATACTCGACCTGTTCGCCGGACAGTTGCAATTCTTTCTCAAACCAGGCGACTCGCACGGCTGCTGCGCGAAGAAATTTCCCCCGCTGCTGCAGCCCAACTTCGTTCATCTGCTCGTACCAGCCATCAATCCCGGTGCTCGATTGAAAAATCACATGCTGACTGTTGGCATCCGCTCCCTTTAGATCCTGCAGCCGTTTCTTCTGCACGGAATTCAAAATGCTTTCGCCAGAAGCAGATGACATGAGCTTCGTAATAGGCTCATAGGGCAAATAATACGACTGCGGCTGGAATGAATACAGAGGATGGGAGAGCGGCGTCTTTTCCTGACTCAGCTGCTGCCGCAACTGCTCGCGCTGCGATTTGCTCAGGAACAGTTCTTCATCAATGGTGGAAACAACAGACTCAACAAAGGCCTGGTTCTGGAACGACTCGCGTTCCTGCAACGCGGACTCAAGTCGCTGGGATTGATCAGTCGTCAGCACATGCTTCTGCAAACTGACCACAATCTTCTTTGCAAAGTTCGTTGCTAGCGCAGGACTATGATCGGTGGCAGAAGGCAAAGTAAACGTGATCGGAAAAGTAGCAGGAAAATACTGTTGCCGATTCACTGGAATTTTGCTGCCCGCGAATTCCTGAAGATGCGAGATTATCTGAACTTCGAAAACTTCTTTTAGCCTTTCCTGCTGTTCTTCCGGCAACTGGCAAGAATGAATAATCCAAGCCTGCATAGCACGACCGTAGGCCAGAAGACGAGTCCGGAATTCGTCGACGTCCTTCTGGCTGGGCGCACCGCCGTCAGGTTCAGCATTGAACATCTCACCAACAACTTCCACGTCGACGGGACTGTCCAGTCCCACCGCCTGCCTGATCACAGTGCTGAGTTGCTGAAAGAGATTTTCAACCTCCGCGGGAGGCTGTGCGCTGGTAGTCTCCGGGATCACGAAGATGCATACAGCCAGCAGGCATCGGATTAAAAGCTTCATACGCAAAATTCCCGTTCAAAGTCTTCCACTCTTTCGGACTGACCCGACACCTGCCCGCAAGGCGGTGGAATTGTCCGCATCGCAGACGCCTGTGGCAAGCCGTTGCTGGAATTTATGCCCCACAGTTCGCCTGTCCGCGAATCGTTCGGAAGAGCAGGGCGGACCGTAAACTTGCGGAAATCAATGAGCCCCTTAGGCTTCCGAGTTGCCGTGCGCCTGCCAGCCGGCCTTTAAAAAACTGGCAATCATCGCCGTCAGCCACACGGCAACGGGTGTTAAAGCCGCAAGCACAGTCAGACTCATCAGGGCCTCCGTCCGGCCGTAGTGCATTTCGTTGTAAAGACGCGTCACAACCGGTTCAAGGGCGACAGGACGCAGAATGGAGGCGACGGTGACGTCCCAAAAACACCAGTGCGCCACCACAAGGCCGCCCAGAAGCCAGCGGCTTGTTGTCAGTCGCCACAGTGTTTTGGCCGCGCGTCTGCGAGTCTCAACAGCTGGTGATTTCAGCAGCAGCAGCGCGGAATGAATTCCTGGTCCGTCCTTCGCCTGCTGCAGGAGCAAACCGATCGCTAACGCCTTCGGAAGAACGGCAATCGCCTGCCCCAGAAGCATCGGCAGCCATGTGTCATAAAGCGGTCTCAGCAAAGGCAGTTGAAATACGGCCACCAGCAACACACTTAACACCAGAGAACCTGCCAGCCCAATAACGACCAGCCCAATGATCAGCCGCTGCGTCCATTGCATCGTCGAACGTTCGCGCACAGATCTCCGTTGTTGTTTCGGGAAAATGAACGCGACAAGGTTCATGGCCACAATGGTCGCCGCTGTTGCAAAGCCAGCAGAGGTCAAAATCTGCCGCACTGCCTGGTTTCTGTTCACGTGATTCGCCAACATGGAAACCAGTCCTGAAGCGGTGGCCGTGGCATTGCTCAGAAGTGGCCAAAAAAGAAACAATACAATTGCCGGTGCCAGAAAAAACGACGCCAGAACGCCACCGCCAGGTCGGCGTCCGCTACGACAGTCATCCTGTGGCATTTGTATTGCAGATGTTGTCGCCAAAGACAATTTGGAAGACGATCGTATCTGTTCAAACGAATGTCGATAGAGCAGCATCGCTGGCGCCAACAGAAGCAATTCACACAGCATCGGAATGAAGATCATCCGCACTGATTCCAAAAGCGGCTGCCGGGCCGCATGGGCATCAAACAGCCAGACTGACCAAGCCACCGGATGTCGGTCAATCTGCATCAGCGCAGCCGTTTCAAATTCCTGAAAAGCAATCAGCGCCATCAGACTCCAGCTGATGAGCAACGCGTTCCACGGCCCGTGGCCCCGTAGCGCCAGCCAACCGCGTTGCCACTCACTCGGACGAAGAGTCGTGCGCAGAAGTTCCCAGGAATGCAGCGACTCCTGCGTCACGCTTGTGGCAGGTAACAGCAGCGACACGGCAACTCCAACTGCCAGGCACCGCGCGAGCTGCAGCACTCCGTACAGAAATTCCGTACAGATCGCCGCCACCACAGGACTGGTGCCGAAACTAAGTTGCGTTGCCGTGAGACGATAGTGAAAGCCGATCAGCAGTTCAGGCACAAAGAACGGAAAGATCGCAAGCAGAATCCAAAAGCGTCGTGCGCGAACGGTGGCCCGGCGGCCGATCGTCTGCAGCACAGTTCTCAGCGGCCACAGCGCAACACTGGCGATGATTATGCTGCGTGCAAACGACCAGGCAATGGATTCGCTCAGAGTCATAGAAAGGCATCAGGTTCAACAAACGACGGGCTGCAAACATCGCAGGCCTGTGCCGCACGATACCTGCTGCGCCCTCTGAAAACATCTCGCTCTGTTGATTGATGGGCCGCAAAAAAAATAACGGGCCGATGGCTGCAAACCGACAGCAAAGACAACGCCGTTCACGAAAGGTGTCGGCCCAATGGAACTCGAATCGTCTTTTTAACCGTGAGCGGAAAGCCGCTAGCCGCCGTTTCTGTGCGGGCGACCAACCCGCGGCTATCGCCTTGCGGCTCACAAAGCGAGTGCCATTGGGTGTTCGTCCGCCAGACTGTCGGATTATTCAATCCGAACTCCAGTGCCGTTGCCTGTGTAGGTCTGTGAAAGCCAGGTGAGCACATCCTGATCGTGCTTGGCGGCACCTTCCAGAGAAACTCCATCTGCCGCCCAGCCGATCAGCTGCAGAACTTCTTCAGGTAACTTAGACCTGTCGACAGACCCAAGCGGAATTTGCCGTGAAGCCGATTGAGCCAGCGCAACTTCCACTTCTTCCGACAGAAGGTACTCAATGAATTTTGCTGCGTTCTGCGGATGAGGACAATTGCGAATCATTGAAACACTATTGGGCAGGCAAATAGTTTTCCCCGAATCCAGACGCACGGGCAACATCTGCACCGGCTTCCCGGCATCAATGGCAGCAAACACATCGTCCGTGTCGGTGAACCCAACATCACAGGCGCCCGCAGCGACCAGATCTTTGACGGCCCCGTTGCCGCGCGCTTCGCGAATTCCGCGATCATGCAAAGACTGATGCCAGGCCTTAAGTCCTTCCAGCCCCAGTTCATCACACAGAACCGAATAATGCGAGAGCGTGGTGCCAAACAGCGGCACTGCGATCGCGGCTTTGGAAAGCGAACCTGCATTCAATGCGTCGAAAATGGCTGCCGGAGTCGCCGGCATCCTGTCGGTGTTGACGATGTAGACTCGCAGCCGCGCCGCGAACCCAACCCACTGGTGATCGGGATCTTTGAAACGATCCGGGATGCGAGCCGACAAGGAGCGATCACATGGAGCCAGCACGCCTTCCCGCTTCAGGCGAATCGTTCCCAGCGTCTGATTGTTCCAGAAAACATCGCAGCGAGGCTGTCCTTTTTCCGCGATTAAAAGGTTCGTCAGTCCCAAAGATTTGTTGGCCTCCTCGTCATACCGTACCTGGACCTGAATGCCACTTTGCGATTCAAACGCTCGGATGATCGAATCGGCGAAAATTGAATCATGAGCGCAGTAGACAACCAGCGCTGCACCAGCCGACTCCGTGGGACTCAACAGCCAAGGCACAATCACGGCCGCCATAAGCAACAACACAGCAACTGCAGGACCAGCATACGACCTTGGGACCGACATCAGCGATTCACCAGCTTCAGGGCAGAAAATTTAAGGCGTAGAAAAAGGCAGACAGAAACTCAACGCTTCCGCCTGCCTTAGAAGTCGCTGCGCGACTTGTGCCTGTCACGGAGTTCCCGCAGGTGCAGGCTCTGCAGGTGCAGGCTCTGCAGGTGCGGCCTCTGCTGGCGCAGCACTCGCGTCGGCGGCCGGAGCGGCTGGCTCTTCCGCGGTTGGCTCCGCTGCTGGCTCTTCTTTCGTCGGCTCCTCAACAGCTGGAGCTTCGGCTGCCGGATCAGCCACATCCGAGACCGGCCCCTCTTCCATATCCGGACGCTTGCTGCCACTGCCGCTGCCATCTCCACGTCCCATGCCGTCGCCCATTCCCATACCACCACCGCCGCCCATGCCGCTGCCCATCATCCCGGGGCCTCCGGCTGGTCCTCCACCATCCGCATGCGGGACCGACGCTTCCGGCTCGCGATCTTCTTCCGCCGTCGTGAAGGCCAGGGCCATCGGGATCTCGTCGTTGCTTGCAATGATTGTGATCTGCGGATTCTGCTGACCCATCAATGGCCGCAGCAGGCTGTACCATTCAAACCGATAGACACTGTCCGGGCCTCGTGTCTCGACCGACTCTTTTGGGGCCAGCGTCATCAGGCCGCGCGCGTCTTCAAGAGGCAGATCTGTAAATTCTCCGTCGCTTGATTTTGCAGCCAATGCCTTGCCGGACAACATCTGTCCAAACCCTGCGCGAAGCTCAACAAAGCAGATGGCTCCGACGACCAAAAGCAGCATCAATGACACAACAGTGCGAGCAGGTGAAACCTTGGGCCTGGCATGCGCCTTCTTTTTTTCAGCCACGGAAAACTCCTTGAACAGAGACATGGGAATGATCACATTTCAACGTACCGGCAACAATATCCATCACCCGGCCCCTTGTCACTCGTAGCTGAACATCGCCACACTAAATTCAGCGATTTAGGGGCACACCATTAGTACCCCGCGGGGATATTCTCATCGTTTAGCCACGGAACACATATCCAGCCAATAGATCCCTGGGGCGGCCTGTTTAACTTGAGCCGCCGCGGTAGAATATCGCCACTGCGAACGTCACGCTCCGGTTCGCATTCCTCATCCCACCCGGATTTCCTTTATGACTTTCTTTCGTACCATCAGCCTGACGTTCGCCTTTGGTGCCTTGCTGACCATCGCCTCCGGTTGCTCAAGTGACTCCCAGCCAGAGCAAGGCCACGACACCGTCCGGACACCGACGGACTCGGCTGCGATGAACACTCCGGCCGTGCTGTCGGCCGAGAGTGTGAAGGAGATCATTACTCTCCACAATCGAGGGATTGGACATCTGGAAAATCACGAATGGGCCGAGGCAGAAATCATACTTGGCAAACTTCAGAGCCTGCTGTCCGACGATGTCAGTGCCGCACAAAATCTTGCGGTCGCCCGAACTCTCGCATTGATCGATCGCAGTTCTCCGTTCTCTCCGTCCCGAGACGCCGCTGCTTTTACTGATGCCGTTCAAAAAGCTGGCAAGGCCGTTGCTCAATTTCAAAGAGTCGCTAAGACAGATCGACAAAAATCGATCGCAGCTCTGATTGCGGGTAAGCTGGCCGCTTTTGAAGACAGCTCCACAAGTCCTCGCATTCGTGACGCGTTGAACCTGTTCCAGCAGGCGATCACGCTGTCCGGAGACCGCCCGGAAATGTGGTACGCCTATGCCCTGGCGATGGAGGGTCATCGTGAGTTTTCAGATTCTCCCGATCTCATCAGGGCTCTTCAGAAGACAAATGAATTGGCTCCGGAAAATCTGGCCGTGGCCGGTAAGCTTCTGGAGAAACAGGCGCTCGCCCTGAACTCAAAGAATCCGCAGACAAAGGAACTCGCAGCCAATATCGCCGCCACGCTCGACAGAGTCGCCACGCTGCTCGAACCACTGAATTCCGCCATTAAACTGCAGCGCCGAATTGACCTCGTGGACACAATCCGGAAAGCATTGGCTGGGCCCGGAAGCACAAACCCGGCGGCGCTGCTTGGACCCGCGATGATGGCCAAAAACTTGATGCTGCCAGAACTGGCGACTCAGGTGGATCAGCGCCGCATTGATTTGAATCTGCTGGAATACCTTGTCGTTGATCTGCCCGCAAAATTGCCAATGTCGGCCGAAGTCCGTAGGGAAGTTTTTCCTCCCGCTGAGCCTTCTGTTCTTAAGCCATTCACGCTGGGTACCGGTCTTTCTGATCTGGCGGACGTCGCCGACGTTCAGCTGACTGACATGAACCTTGATGGCACTGACGATCTGGTGACTGTGCAAAATGGCCGCGTTCGGATTTACTCGCGCGGCGCCGATGTGAGCGCGCCGTGGAATCTGCTGATGGAGTCACCCGCCGAGGCCGGCTCTTTCACTCGCTGCCTGCTGATTGACATCGACCGGGACTTTGATCGAGCGTTGTCGGATATCAAAAGCCCGACAAAGCTGCGAGATTCGGACGGTGATCAGAAGATCGTTAAAGATCCTTCCGGTCAGAATCGATGGTTTGACACGGATCTCGATGTGATCGCCTGGCGGCCTGACGGAGCTGTTGTTCTTCGTAACGAAGTGGGGCCGGATGCAGTCCGCAGTCTGGTCGTTCTTCCTCAGCCAGCGGCCGTGACCGCCATTCAGGACGTGACCGCGGCGGACCTTGAAGCGGATGGTGATCTGGACCTGATCTTTGCCACGTCCTCAGGAATCACTCTCTGGAAAAATATCGACGGCAAGACATTCGAACCCATCATCGAAGGCGTCAGCCTGCCTCAATATTCGATCTCCGCCGTTACCATCGGCGACTTCAATCGCGACATGGCCATGGATGTTGTGGGCATTTCGCCCGACGGCAAAGCCGGTTGGCTTCAGAACATGCTGCACGGCCGATTTCGCTGGCTGGACAATCTCCCTTGCCCCGCAGGCGCAACCGATGTCCTGATTGATGAACTTAACGGCGATGGCCTGTGGGACCTGATCGCCACCGGGACAACGGGGACTTCGACAACACTGATGGCTCAGGCCGACGGATCTCCGGATGCCGTACCCACGACGATTTCGTCCGTCCCCGGCAGTCGTTGTTTCCGCGCCGATCTCGACAATGATGGCCGGTCTGATTTTCTCGTGACTGGCCCCGAAGGACTGGTCCTTCTGCGTGGCACAGGCGATGGCAAAGCAGACGACATCAGCGGGTTGCTGCCAGCGATGACTTCAGCTCGCTCGGTCGCAACGTCAGATCTCGACAGCGACGGGGATCTCGATATCGTGACGGTCACCACAGATGGCAAACTCCAGCTGCTGACCAACAACGGCGGTAACGAAAATCAATGGATCACAGTTGTTGCCAGAGCCGTTGGAGATGACCCGCAGTTCCCATCAAATCGTGTCAACATGCATGGCCGTGGAGCTGTGATTGAACTGCGGGCCGGCCCCGGTTATCAGGCGCATATTGTGGAGACACCAACGCTGCATCTGGGTCTCAGGAAAGCCACGCACGTTGACACCATTCGCGTGATCTGGACCGATGGAGTCCCCCAGAACATTACCAACACAACACTGCTGAAGGCACGACTTGGAATTCTTGCACCGCAGATTTTGTCCGGCTCCTGTCCTTACATTTATACCTGGAATGGCGAACGCTTTGAGTTCTTCAGTGATTGCTTGTGGGCCGCTCCCATTGGACTGGTTCAGGCAACCGGCGACATGGCGCCAACGCGCGAATGGGAATACCTGATGATCCCGGGCGAACAGCTGAAGCCGCGCAACGGTCAATATGTTTTGCAGCTCACAGAAGAGCTCTGGGAAGCCGCTTACTTTGATGAAGTGAAGCTGATGGCCGTTGATCATCCGGCAGATGTTTCGATCTTCACTAATGAAAAAGTCGGTTCCCCGGAAATGGCGGCGCATCGCATTCATACCGTGAAAAATCCGCGTCTGCCGGTTTCCGCCAAGGATGGGTTAGGACGTGATCTGCTGCCCGGCCTGAAAGCTCAGGATCAGGACTATGTGCAGCCGTTCGAAGGACGCATCATGCAGGGCCTGACCGACGAATGGACGATGGAACTGGATCTCGGGCCACTCGCAGAATCCGAGGCTACAAAATCAAAGAACATCCGACTGGTACTCGTTGGCTGGGTCTTCCCGACCAACACTTCTCTCAATCAGGCCATCGTCCAGAATCCGGACCTGAATCCACCAGCCCCGCCTGCTCTGGAAGTGATCGATGCAGAAGGAAACTGGAAGACCGCTCGTCCGTTCATCGGGTTCCCCAGCGGCAAAACCAAAGCGATGGTGATCGATCTGTCGGATGCATTCCTGACGACAGATTACCGGCTGCGCATCCGTTCGAGTATGGAACTCTACTGGGATGCCGCCTTCTTCACCGTCGACGAAGAAGACGCAGAAACAAGAACGTATCCGTGTGATCTGCTGGCGGCCGATCTGCATTATCGAGGCTTCTCGCGGCGCACTTATGCGGACAACGCGTTGTTCCGCAACGGCCACGCGCCTGAAGGTTATGATTACGACTCGGTGACGAAGGAACCTCGCTGGAACGAAATGCTGGGGCGGTTTACACGCTACGGTGACGCTTCACAATTGTTGCAGAATCAGGACGATCAGATGGTGGTCATGGGCCCCGGCGATGAATTGACCGTTGAGTTTACTGTGCCGGCCGATGCCCCGCCGGAAGGATGGAAACGCGATTTTGTCCTTTACAATGTGGGCTGGGACAAAGACGCTGATCTCAGCACTGTCTACGGTCAGTCGTCGGAACCTTATCCGTTCAAGGCGATGACCAGATATCCGCTGGCACCGGACGAAAGCGAACCGTCATCGCCCGAGTACCGGCAGTACCTTCAGGAATACCAGACTCGCGAATATCCTCGCTTCCGGTTCCGCAATGCGGTCCGCCGACAGCGATAACTCAGGGTATTTTCTGACACACGTTGTGCAAAGTCGGTATGAACCCCCGAGATAAACTCGGGGGCGTTTGGGGCGAGGTGATGCCGTTATGATGGTCCGACACTCCGTTTTCAGTTCTTCCCCTTTCGATCGCGCGGCGATTCAACTTCTACTGATAGTCGCATCGATCGTTGCCGCGTTCTTCCCGGGACAGGTGGCAAACTCGCAGTCGGATGACTCCTCTGCGCTGCCGATGCCATCGACCGATCAGATTGTCGTTCGTAAAGACGGCGCTACGCGAACACGGACTGTCAGCGGCACCATTGAAGACATCTCGGGGCAGACCATTGTCCTGCGACGACCGGGCAACACTGTTGATGTTGTGAAGCTGCGAGATGTCGTGACACTGCGATTTCAGAAGTCGGCCGGCTATGACGAGGGCCTTCGCAGGATTCGAGAACGCGACTGGAAATCGGCACTGCCTCTGCTGAAGGCGGCCGCTGCCTCTGAGCCTCGAAAATGGGTCGTCAGAGAAATTTACGCTTCGACAGCAGAAACTCAACGAGCCCTCGGACAGTTTGAAGAGTGCTTGACGACGATCGAAAACATTCTGACCGACGATCCCGACTCCCGGCATGTGGTCGAGCTTCCTTTGGTTTGGGACGAACGACTTTCGCCGCAGCAACGAATCGCGTTAAAAGTCGAAGATCTGAATTCGCGATCTCCAGCCAGGCAACTGTGTGCAGCATCGGCTCTCCTCCATGATCAGGAACTTCAGCCAGCTGCCGTAGCCGCGCTTCAGGCCCTGAAGCAGACCCGGCGAGGCGTGTTTCAGCAGCTTGTGGAAACTCAACTTTGGCGCATTCGTCTGCTGCAGCCCGACGCTCTGCGTGAAGCAGAAATCAACCAATGGAGCCAGCAGGCGAAATTCTTTGATCGCCGAACTCGGTCGGGTCCCGAGTTTATCATCGGACGTGCTTTGTTGCAGATCCATGATTACGACAACGCGGCCACAAGTCTGCTCTGGATGCCGCTGCTGGAACCTCTCGACCCGCCCACGACCGCAGCGAGTCTCGCAGACGCCATCACTGCTCTGGAAATGTCCGGACGAACCATGGAAGCCGATCAGTTTCGTCGCGAACTTTCACCAAATAGGTAGGTCCTTTCTGCCGGTAAGGACTTTCGCCGCAAGGCGAACCTTGCGTGCACGTGGCTGAAAGTTGCCGGCCCGATAACCTGTCACACATGCACTCAAGTCGCGGCAAGCCGCGAAGTCCTGCCCGGCAGGCAGGACCTACATAAACCGCTGCCCGGCAGGCAGGACCTACCGAGGTTCACAAGGGCACTGAATCAATCGAACCCAACGCAGTCGTTCGACCATCGCCAGTTCATCCGTTAGCCTGCCGATCTCACCTTCCCTGTCGGCTCACCCAGAGGTCTCGAACAATGCTTCAATCTTCGCTGCGTCTTGTTCTGGTTTGTCTTCTCTTCAGCATTTCCACGCTCTCACGCGCCGACGGCATTCAGGACAACATCGCAGAAAACGTTCGCCGCATCCCGGTGCTCGGCGTGGCCGTGCCGGACGATCGGGCGGCCTTGATGCGAACGGCTCTGGGTCAGTTGCAGGAAAAAATCACTGCCCTCAATGCGGGCAAAGATGCTGCGGCAAAGTCACTTCTGCCGGATGTGATGATCTTCGAACGAGCTGTCCGGTGTGCTCTGGACTATCAGGAATTCTTCGAAGTTAATGAGTTCGATAAAGCCGACGCTCTGCTCGTCGAGGGCATCAAACGAGCCGATCAGTTGCTGGCCGGTAAGCCCGAATGGATTACTCAGAAGGGCCTTGTCGTGCGAGGCTACATCAGCCGCATCGACAACACCGTGCAGCCGTATGGCCTGGTGATTCCTCCGACGTACGCGATCGATCACAGCGTGCCAAGTCGCTGCGATATCTGGTTTCACGGTCGAGGCGAAAAGTTGAGCGAAGTGAACTTCCTGTGGGACCGCATGAAGAACCCCGGCGAGTTTACTCCGGATCATACAATCATGCTGCATCCCTACGGCCGCTACTGCAACGCCTTCAAGTTCGCCGGCGAAGTCGACGTGCTGGAAGGTCTTGAAGACGTTCAGAAGCGTTATCGCATCGATGAAGACCGCATCAGCGTCCGAGGTTTTTCAATGGGCGGCGCCGCCTGCTGGCAGTTCGCAACGCACTACGCCGACCGCTGGTTCGCGGCGAATCCCGGAGCTGGCTTCTCGGAGACGCCTCAATTCCTGAAAGTGTTCCAGAAGGAAGAGCTGAAGCCCATGCCGTGGGAACAGACTCTTTGGAATCTCTACGACTGCGACAAGTGGGCGCTCAACCTGACTCATTGTCCGACGATTGCGTACAGCGGGGAGAACGATTCACAGAAGCAGGCAGCGGATGTGATGGAGAAGGCGCTGGCGGAACATGGGGTTAACTTACGACACTTGATCGGCACGGGAATGGGACACAAGTACGATCCATACTCAAAGCGAGAAGTCGAAAGGTCCCTGAAATCTCTAGCAAAGCTCGGTCGCAACAATGATCCCGCGAACATCCACGTATCGACCACTACGGTAAAGTACAATCAAATGCACGCTGCGACAATACACGGACTGATTGAACACTGGAAGCCAGCTCACTTGCATGTCGCGTGGAACAATAGTGGGAATGGTGATCCATATGAGCCAGAAATTATGATCTCCACCAAGAATGTCTCAGCGTTCTCAATTGAGTACCTCGCCGAGCAACTTCCCCGTGCGGCTCGAGAATACATCAATGAACGTCAACAAACAAAAATTGCAGTCAAGATCAAGAGTCGAGAAGATCGACCAACTGGGGCTGGGGTTGGTGGGCTCGGACCTGTTGTAATCAGCATGGCATCGACAGTGAAGCCGGGGTCGGACTGTTCAATCCGGTTCAACTTTAGCAGAGACTTTACAGACAAGAACTCGGAATGGCTGGATGTTTTATTCCCAGAAGCTTTGAGCAAGCGCCACAACCTTCAGGGCCCGATCGACGACGCCTTCATGGATTCCTTCATCTTCGTTCGACCCACCGGCACAGCGGCCCATGAAGCTGTCGGGCAATGGGCCGAGGCGGAACTGACTCGAGCCATCGAACATTGGCGGCGACATTTCCGAGGCGACGCGCGAGTTGTCAACGATGTGGATCTGACCGATGAAATGATCCAGTCATCCAATATCGTGCTTTGGGGCGATCCCAAGTCGAACAGCGTGCTGACTAAGATCGCCGACAAGCTGCCGATCCAATGGATGGCCGACAAGATCACAGTCGGCGAGAAGTCTTACGACGCGAAGAACCACGCTCCGATTCTGATTCATCCGAACCCGCTGAATCTGAATCGCTACGTCGTGCTCAACAGCAGCTTCACTTTCCGAGATTACGCGTACCTCAACAACGCTCGCCAGGTGCCCATGCTGCCCGACTGGGCCATCATCGACCTGACCACGCCACCCAACCCCGTCTGGCCCGGCAAAGTTGTTGATGCCAATTTCTTTGACGAACAATGGAAGCTGAAGCCATAGTCCGAAGTCGTCCTTCGCTTCGCGGCTGTGTTATTGACCAGGTCGCAGCGTAAGCGAGTGGGTTGTTGATTAAGCCATCGTGGATCAAATTTTCGTTTAACGGCAAGCCGCAGGCGACGGTTTCCGTTGCGCCGACGCCTTTGGCTTGCCGTTAAACGATTCAATCAACAGGCCGCTCGCAGGCAGCGTTTCTTTTACAGCCGGAAAAACCTGAGCCGCAAGAGAGTGATAGCCTCTCCGCGAATAAGCCGGTTGGACGAGAGTCCTTTTCGCTAGACACGCAAGTCAGAAACGATGGTCAAAGAACGGGTGATCTACCCCATTGAGTTCGAATATGGACGACACGCCTGAGATGATGTGAACAAACAGGACGTCAATGTCTTATTTAGGCAAGAAAGGCCCGCTGCTTTTCAGGGAACGTCGAAGCGATAGGAACTTTCGCCTGTGCAGCTCGTTCGGCACGAGTGACTGTGGGCATGGCGTAGGCCACGTGGGCAAGAACGTCAAACAGATCACTCTGTTCCGCGTCGATGATCCGCTGCATTTCTGAAAGCTGCTCTGGACCGAAGCCGGACTCCGCCAGTTCTTCCAGCAGCTTCGACCGCGTGTCGGGAGAACTCCAGATTGTTCGCAGTTCGGCTTCATTCGTGAAGAACTCCGGCAGCTTACCGAACAGCATTTCCATGAACTGCTGCGAGGACATCGGAGTTCCGCCGGAATGCCAGAACGATGTCACCATCATCTGCTGGATGCTGCGTTCCTTGCCGTCGGCCAGTTTGACTTTGATCTTCTTCGGATGTGGCCGTGGGGCACTGTCGCGATCCATGGGATCTATGGGAGGAATGGGAGTCATGCTTCCCATGCTTCCCATGATTCCCATTACTCCCATGCCGTCGCCATCGTCAACCGGTTCGCCGTCCCATTCCGGATCGCTGAAGTAATGGTGAGCCTTCACGAAGTCGTAGATTGTGAAATAGTCCTTGCCGTCGTAGAGTCGCGTGCCTCGGCCGATGATCTGCTTGAATTCGATCATGGAATTTACCGGACGCATCAGCACGATGTTCCGCACGTTGCGAGCATCCACGCCCGTAGACAACTTCTGTGAAGTCGTCAGGATTGTCGGGATGGTCTTTTCGTTGTCCTGAAAGGCTTTCAAAGCCTGGTCACCTCGGGCACCGTCGTCGGCAGTCACTCCCACACAGTAGTCAGGATCTTTGCTGGTCTTGATCTGGTTGATCAGATCCCGCACGCCCAGAGCGTGTTCCTGAGTCGCACAGAAGACGATGGTCTTTTCCTTCTGGTTGATCTGTTCCATGAAGATCTGGACGCGTTTTCGTTCTCGCTCCGAAATCTCGATGATCTTGTTGAAGTCCTTTTCTTCATAACGCTTGCCGGCTTCGACTTCGCCCACCATCACCGAATCGTCTGGCGTGTAAACGTACTCGTCCAGAGTCGTCTGAATCTGCTTCACCCGGAACGGTGTCAGATAACCGTCGTTGATCCCTTCCTTCAGCGAATACGTGAACACGGGCTCGCCGAAATATCTGTAGGTGTCCACGTTGTCTTTGCGTTTGGGCGTCGCCGTTAGGCCCAGCTGAACAGCGGGCTTGAAATATTCCAGGATCCCTCGCCAGGTGCTTTCGTCGTTGGCCCCGCCGCGATGGCATTCGTCGATCACGATGAAATCAAAGAAGTCCGGCGGATAGTCACCAAACCACGGCGATGGTTCACCGCTCTGCTGATTTGTCCCCTCTCCCCCGACTCGGTGGAGAGGGTGAGGGTGAGGGGGGCCACACATGAAGGTCTGGAAGATCGTGAAGAACAGACTGCCGTTTTTTGGCACCTTACCTTTCTTTTTGATCTCATCGGGGGCAATGCGGACAATGGCATCTTCAGGGAATGCCGAGAACGCATTGAACGCCTGATTGGCCAGATTGTTGCGGTCGGCCAGAAAGAGAATGCGAGGTCGGCGAGTCGGTTCGTTGCCTGCTTTCCAGTCGGCCAAATTCCAGCGACTCTGAAACAGCTTCCACGCCAGTTGAAAGGCGATGAACGTCTTGCCGGTTCCGGTGGCCAGCGTCAGCAGAATACGCTTCTTGCCAGCGGCAATAGATTCCAGAACTCGATCGATGGCGATGTCCTGGTAGTAACGACTCTGAAAGTATCCGCCTCGATCTTCAAACGGCACCGCCGCGAATCGATCACGCCAGGCGTTCTGTTCGGCAAAGGTCCGATTCCAGAGTTCTTCCGGGGTTGGAAACTGGCGGACTTCGGTTTCAAGAGGATGGGATTTATAGGTGTCATGGGAATCATGTGATTTCACAGTCCCATGATTCCCATCAATCACATTCCTCCCATCAACCGCGGCACCAGCCCCCATGTCCACTTGATAAATGCCCTGACCATTGGTGGAATACGCCCACCGAATCGCCAGCTTTTTGGCGTAGTCCTTCGCCTGTCCAACGCCTTCCGTCAGTGGCAGGTTCCATGCTTTGGCCTCGACGACGCCCAGCTTCGTGTTGCGATACTCCAGCACGTAGTCTGCCGACAGAGCCTTGCCACGTCGCCCGTGGCCTTCCAAGCGTCCCAGCGTGATTTGGATATTCGCGACGAATGCGACTGCCTTCGACAGTGCCCCAGCCTGCTGCGGCGAGTGCTGGGTCGATATGTTCGGCTCTGGTTTCTGCTTCGTTCATGGCTGTCTCAGTTTTGCACTAAAATACGTAACATCCACCATCGGCTGACGTTGCGACAATACGGGCTACGCGATCGGGTTTGCGCTAAAGCACTTTTCGATATATCAGGATTCGTCGTCCTTTTTCGGCTTCTTCCGCTTTGGCAATTTCTTTTCGATATCTTCCAGATCGTGAATCAAATCCTGCTCTGCCTGCAGTTCGATGGCTACTCGGCGTCGGTGACTGAATTTTTCGTATTCCGATTCCACTTTGGAGTCAGCTTGTTCACGTGACACCGAACCTGCATCCGGCAATACGGCTCGGTCGTTGAATCGGAGAAAGTCATCCAGCTTCGTTGTCCAATCGGACATGAAAACCTGTTTGCGTCGCCTGGCCAGGTCTTCGGCATAGTCGAGGAACATCACAACAATGCGGTTGAGTTCATGAATCTCATTTTCATTCAAATGGTCTGGATGTGCTTATTGATGGTTCGGACATCTTTCTGAAACAATTCCGCCATCAGCTTTTGTGTCAACCAGATTGTCTCATTTTCGAACCGACACTGAATCCGAGTATGACCATCTTCGGTCTGGTAGAGAACGATTTCAGATTGAGGAGATTCATCGGTCATGGAAGTTTCCTACAGTTCTCCGCTGAACGCCTGGTGCAGCAGTGACTTTTTAAGATCGTCGAGCGCGGCGAGTTTTCGCTGATAGATGGATTCGAGACGTTGGGTTTCTTCGTTTGCGTTGAGCCCCGAAAGGGCGGGATAGATCGTGTTGTGTCGCCCTTTCAGGGCTGCGCGGATTTGGCGGAATCGCTTTCCTGGGGCGATGCCCCAGGCTTTCATATTGTGCCCTTTCAGGGCGCAGGACATGCCGTGCATTACAGTTCCCCCGTGAACGCTTGGTACACGTCGATGATCCAAATTCACTGAGATCTGGTCGAGGGTCTTCGTCTGCCATCCCGCTCTCATAACAGCCCCCGGATGGTCAGCAGCACGACAGTAACCGACAATTGACAATGATCAATTGTCAATGAAACGCCGGACTTCGTTATCCATTGTCGGTTGTTTATTGGCAATTGGGTGTCGGTCATGGGAGTTATGGGATTGAGGAGAAGCATGGGATCAATTCAAGGGGACTGTGGAGAGTTTGACAATTTTATAAATCCCATGCTTCCCATAATTCCCATCAATGTCGCATAGTGATGGCATTGCCAGAATCATGGGAATCACGATAGCAGCCATCGTTCACTCCATTTGGTTTCTGGTTGCGGTAGTTCAACCGACCATTCGTCATCCGTTCACGCAGGCCGCCTTGTTCGACGAATTCTTTTTCCAGAGTCTTCAACTGCTGATCCAGCATATAATTCGTCTGATGAATCAGACAGATCGCGATGTTGGCAATCACCTCAGCGGGACGGGTTTCCATGAACTCACGGTAAATTTCAAAGGTCTGCGGAGTCTGTCGTCCAAGATCGCGAACATAAAGCGATTCTTTGGTATCTTTCGGCCACAGCGGCAAATCACGGACTCGCAGATAATCACGGTAGTCGGCCAGCAATTCTTCCAGACTGGCACGTCCCACGTTGGTCAGTTTGATCTCCGTTTCCTTCGAAGTTGTTGCTGCCTTGCTGCCTTCCAGAATGTTCTGCTTGCAAGATCTTGCCGACTGAATCATTTAATCAATCGTGCGATCGCCTCTGGAAAGAAACTTATGGGCGAAGCGAAATGTGATGTCGTAAACGACTTCCGCTTTTTGGAAAGACAACAGCGTTTGATAGTCGCCGCGAGGGGGCAGCAGGCGGTTGGGGTCCGGCGATTTATGGGAAGGATGGGATTTATGATTTTCATCATTCCCATGCTTCCCATCAGTCCCATGTGATTCGTTGCGATTGGTCATAGCCGTTTCCTGATTGATATCAATACTTCCGCACTCTCAGCATCCAGCGCCCTGATCTCGTCCATGATGTCTTCCGGGCTGCGGTGGACGACTTCCTCGCCGCCGTCGGGGTTCTTCACGGACAAATCGAAAGTGGTCTGGTCAATCGTTGCGGCGTCCACGCTCCAGCTTTT
>JBDNHX010000529.1:0-17942 GCA_041688565.1 Planctomycetaceae bacterium | reverse complement strand
TCCAAACCTCGAGCCGCCTGCAGGATGAAATCGACCGCCTGATCAACCGGAAGCGGCCCATTCTTTTTCACGAGTGCCGACAGATCGCTTCCGTCCACGCATTCCATGACGAGGAAGTGGATCCCATTGGCTTCGTCGGCATCATCGGCGGCAACGATGTTCGTGTGACGCAACCTGGCGGCGGCTTTGACCTCCCGATCGAAGCGAGCAATGGCCGCTTTGTCTTTCGTCATGGCCGGAGGCAGAAGTTTGACGGCGACGAGTCGATCCATGCGGCGATGCCGAGCCTTGAAGACTTGTCCCATCCCGCCCGCCCCGATTTTTTCCATCAGGACGTAATTCCCCAACACAAGCGACTTAGCTTTTCCCTTGTAAGCCTCTTCCGCCTGAAACTTCGTCAGCTTTTTCTGCCGCACCAATTCACGAGCGAGCTCTTCAGCATCTTTGGGACTCGCCTTCGGCGGGACAAAATCCTTTAACGTCTCACCAGTCAGGATTCCACTGTCTTCAAGTTGCTTCACGAATTGATCGAGAGCGACAGGCATTGATGAATTCTCGAATAAATGTGGTGCTGACGGCTGTAAGTCGGACCAATGGCCTGAGCATAGCGTGTTATCGTCATCATGATAATGGATCCGGCAAGATGGTTAGGATGCTGGAGCGAGCGGAGAAGGCCCGCGGCTGGCGCCTTGCGGCTCACAGGGGTGCGTGGGGAGTAGTAGTCGGCATTTGGCTCCGGTGGATTTTAAGCTCGAAGAATTGCAGTCGTGATTGAATCATCGGCAGTGTGTGTCGCTCAAATTCCATGCGGCCCAGTATGCAGCGTTTGAGTGCAATTCAGTTTGCGTTCCGGCCCAACGGGCCAGCTATAATTCAGCCCAGGGCAACGCCCGGGCTGGGCAATCGAATGGCCCTTTGAGCCGAAATCGCAAAAGATACTTAAAGAACAATACGTCACAGCGTTGTCCGCCGGGGGCAACAATCACCGACGTACCGGTCGCCTTTTCCGGCAGGAAGACGGTGATCGTCGGGTCGCTGACATCCGTGTGCGATTCGGGCCAACTCCTCCATAGGACTGAATGAGCTTCTCCGTAGCGGCGGACTTCGGCACCATCGCAGTCACTGATCCGTCAGGCCGGAGTTTCAACGTAATCGGCTCGTCTGCGACCGCGAATTCGGCCAAGACCTATAGCAGCAGGAGGCTCAGCCAGCTGGTTTTCATTTCGTTAGCTCCCCGTGCTTGATTTGATCGGTTCAGCTCAGATGCTTATAGTAATTCATAAACAGGCTTCCCGCTGCCAACGATACTGGTCGGTCTGCCGCTCGCGTCTTCATAATGCGTTTCCAGAGGCACGCCCAGGATTCGATAGATCGTGGCCAGCAGATCCAGCGGAGTGACCATTCGTTCCTGAACGCCGCCGCCCCACTTCTCACTGGCACCGATGACACGTCCGCCGTGGATGCCTCCCCCGGCGAGCATCACGCTGAAACAGTCGGCCCAGTGGTCGCGGCCGGCGTGACCATTCATCCGAGGCGTTCGTCCGAATTCACCGACGCAGTAGACAAGCACATCGTCGAGCATTCCGCGCGTGTCCAGATCCTGAATCAATGCGGCAATCGCTCGATCCAGGGGCGGAAGATGTTCTTCCAGTCCCTTATCAATATCATTATGATGGTCCCAGTTTCCAGTATTAATGTTGACGCACCGGGCGCCGGACTCCACCAGACGACGAGCCAGCAGCGCACTCTGACCGTAACGGTGTCGGCCATATTCATCTCGCAACGCCGTGTCCTCGGAATTCAGATCAAATGCAGATCGCATTTTGTCATCGGAAACCATAGTCAGCGCCTGAGCCTTAAAGGTATCAAGCCCCTCCATCACGCCCGTTTGATCAATCTCACGACGCAGGGTGTCGAACTGTTTCAGGAGCGATCGTCGTGAATCCACGCTGCTTAGAGCCAGGCCCTGAGGCAACGACAGATTCGGGATCTTAAATTCGGCCGCATTGGGATCAGCCATCACTTCAAACGGATTAAACGCCTTCCCCAGATAAACAGCGCCCTGATAACCGAAGGCCTCGGATTTTGGCATAGTGATATACGGCGGCATCGGTGGCTGACGACTTCCCAGAGACCGTGCGATGACCGAGCCAAACGACGGCTTCTGCGGGGCGTTACGCGCAAGCGTCGGACCGAAGTAGCCCGTCTGCATCCAATGCGACGATGGAGCATGGATGCCGTTTTCGTGATGCACCGAACGGATAACCGACAGGCGATGTGCGATCTTTGCCTGCAGCGGCAGATGGTCACTGAAAACCAGGCCGGGGACGGTCGTGTCAATCGCGGAATACATACCACGATACTCGGCCGGCGCATCGGGCTTTACGTCATAGGTATCCTGCTGACTCAGACCACCATCCGTCCAGAACACGATGATGGACTTTCCGCCAGCCGGCCGACCACTTTCCGCGGCATGGGCATCGAGCCGAAGCATGTCGGCAAGACCAAGGCCCAGAATCGGCACACCAATCTGCAGCAGACTGCGTCGACTCATTCCCCCGTCATGCCGAGATGTCTGATCCGTCAGTTGCAACATGTTGAAGACTCCGGAAGAAACACAGGAAACCGTTTCAGACTGCACGACGTCAGTGATTGAACAAAAATTCATTCGTGGCCAGCAGGGACCACAGCAGAGAACGACAGGCTTCCCGAGAGTCGGGCTGACCGTCCAGATAGTCCACCGAAATCTTCAGCTCTTCAGGTCGCGGTGATCTTCCCAGCGTTCGCAGGAAGATGCGCGTCGCGCGGTCCAAATTGGAAGTCTCGGTGAGGGCAATCTGGTGAGCAAAGCCCGTTTCTTCCGTCAGCTTTCGCTGAATCTCCGCCGAGTTCACGAGTTCCAGTGCCTGAGTCAGAGCCGGTGCGTCGACTCGTTCGCATTCACAGGCTGACATGCGGCCCGGTCGTCCGAAAATGTCGAGAAACGAGGCTGGGACATTTTCATCGGGCAGATCGATTGCCCGTGTGCCCGACGGAAACATTCCCGACCCGGAGGCGAACTGAGTGGGCACGTTGAGCACCTGACTGATTCCGTCCAGCAGCACTTCCGCGGACATCCGTCGCGGATAAAACCGAGCAAACGACTGAGTGTCCTCAGCGTTGCCGTCAGTCGGTGCAGAGTCGAGCCGGTAGGCATAGCTGTTCGTAATGCTGCGAATCAGCTGTTTGATGTCATATCCGCTGGCCACAAAATCGGCAGCCAGAGCATCCAGCAGATCGGGGTTGCTCGGCGGGTTCGTGCTGCGAGCATCATCGATCGGATGAATGATTCCACGACCCATAAAATGGGCCCACATCCGATTGACCATCGTGCGGGCAAAAAACGGATTGTCCGGCTGCGTCATCCATTCCGCCAGTTGCTCGCGAGGATCTTCATGATGCTCCAGGCGAAACACATCACTTCCCAATGCCGCTGGAGCCAGCACTTCGCCTGTCCTCGGATGCACGACGCTGCCTTTGTCACTGACAAAGATCACTTCGTCCGTCGGCACTTCTGCGTCCGCAAATCCACCCTTGCGTCCAACCCGGGCAAACACAGCCGCCAGCCTGAAATAGTCAGTCTGACTCCAGCGTTCTGAAGGATGATGATGGCACTGCGCACACTGGATGCGTACGCCAAGAAACGCTTGAGCGACCGATTCCACATATTCAGGCGACTTCCGAACCGTGCGGTACCAGAGCGCTGGAGGATTTTCTCTCTGACTGCCGCTTGCCGTTAGAATCTCGGAGACGAACTGGTCGTACGGTTTGTTGCTCGCAATGGAATCGCGGATCCAGGCAGAAAACAAGGTCGTGCCCGCTCGCTGCTGACTGGTCGAATAACCGGCTCCCCGATTCTGAAGGATGTCGGCCCACTTCAAACTGAAATAACTGGCATATTCTGGGCGATCCAGAAGCCTATCAATCAGCCTCTGTCGCTTGTCTGGCCGGCTGTCAGAAACATACGCATTGATTTCGTCGACGGTGGGCAGCGTTCCGCAGATGTCGATGGACACGCGTCGCAGAAAGGACGTGTCATCAGCCAGTCCGGATGGAACAATCCCAAGACGTCTCCATTGTTGCAGCAGCAGCCGATCAATCGCAGCATCGCCGAGTGTCTGTTCCAGGGCATCCAATTTTTCGGCCACCGGTATGGCTTGATCGGCGTCTCGAACAAATGGCAGTGCCGCCTGAAACGTCTCGATCTTGTCACCAAAACGGGCCATCACGGCCACAAGTCCGGGCTTTGATCCCGTGGTCACACATCCGTCCATGTCCACGGTAGCAATGTCAGGCTCATTGGTCTGGTAAACCGACTGCCTGGTCACATCCCGCGACGTTCCATCCGAAAACCATGCTCGAACTGTCAGCTGGAGCTTTGTCTCGGGGCTAAGAATCTGTTCAACAGGTGTGAGTTCAATTTGTTGCAGCTGTGGATCGTCCGGCCGCGGAGGTCGTGCTCCCTCGCGAATCCATTGCAGCAGAATTTGATAATCGTCACTCCCGGAATCCAGTCGTTTTCCGCCTCCGTGAGGCATCTGTGCGGTGCCCTTCAGCAGCAGCAGACTCTGCTCAGCCGCCGCCGGGAACAGTCGCCGCCCGCGGCTTTCGCGGACAATCGCTTCGTAATCAAACTCGGGTTCAAAGCCGAGCAGTGAAAGGCGAAATCCATTCTGGCCTGTTGCTTTACCGTGACAGCCGCCGCTGTTGCAGCCAAGCCGTGTCAGCACAGGAACGACCTCCGTGCCAAATCGCACCGGAGCCGGCTGGTCTGCGATGGCGTGGGAAGCGGAAATGAAAAGTATCCCCAGCAGGACAAGAATTCGAGATCTCACGGATCTCACTGGAATGTCTGATCTCGTCATCATTCCGTCACCTCCAGCGGCAAAATTGCGCTGCCGAAAAACACTGGCTGATCTTCCACAACGCCTACCGTGAACAGCCGCAGGAACGGCTGTGGACCAGGCACCGCATCTTCATTGACCAGAATCTGCAAAGATCCCTGATCTGTCTGACCTGTAAATGTTTCGCCGCGACCGAGAATGCCGGGGACATCAGTAATGATCCCCGGGGCGGCCAGTTCCGTATGCATCTTGCCAATGAAACCATTCTGCCGACGAGACGTAAAACTCACCTGAAACGTTTCACCCCGGCGAACTCGTTTCTGCACAAACGGATCCACCTCCACAGCAAACGCTGCTGGCTGAATCTCAAAGGTGACCGGATTGCTCAAGACAACGACAGCTTCAGTCTTCTGATCGGGGGCTGATATCGTGGTCTGACCCTGAACTGCCACTGAATATTTACCAGGCGAAAGAGTCACAGGCAGCCGAAAGCTTAGATAACCCTTTGAGTGTCCTGCAGAAATCACGCTGGTCTCATTAGCAATCATCTGAGGCAACCCGACGCCGGAAAGTCTCACGGGAGCCCGATGACCCACGTCACGTCGATCAATCTGAACAGCCACATCCAGAATACCTCCAGGAGAATGCTGCACCTGAATGGTTCCATAAAGCGGGTGTTGCAGCGATTCATGCCCATCTGCGATGATGCGAATAGGAGCCTCCCCGGTCACTGCCAGTGGCAGGCGGGAAATCAGGCGACTGCGTGTGATCGGTGTTCCTGAAGGCACACTGGTGCCAAACTGCACGGGAATATTCTGCAAGCGGTCGCTACCTTCCACGCTGCCGACAAGCTGTAATTCACTGATCGACTCTGCGGCGCCCTGGTCCGCCGAGACCACGATCACGGCGTTATTCACGTCGGGGCCCAGCCACGCATCCGGGCACTCGACGCCCGCTGGAAGGTTGCGTGCGGAGATGCGGATCGATCCATTCAGCCCTCGATTTCTCAGAGCAACAACATTCACAACTTCCCGGCCACCTCGACGAAGATTCAGTCGTCCGGCAAAATCGTTTGCAGGCATCGCCAGCAGGTGCAGGTCAGCGTCTTCGCGCCGCACACTCAAACGATAAATTCGCCTTTGATCACTGGAAACACCACCAGCGATATTCCGTATGTTCAACAGAAACCGACCGTCTTCCGGGGCCACCCAGCGACCGGTCGAATCAGCATGACTTGTGTCCAGCATCCGACCGCCCATGCTGCCTGCCTGATCGCCAAACTGGACGAACTCCTCCTGACCAGTGGCGTCGAACACGCTCATCTCAAGGTCGACTGGCGACTGTAGCCTCTGCCCGGTCGCCTCAAGAAAAAAGACTTCACCGCGACGAGCCTGAATGGCATACCAGTCCTGTTCACTGCGTCCAGTCAGCTGCCCGGCAACAACGCACGGATGATCAATCGGCTGAGCTATCGTCGGAGCATGATTGTCGTCGACATCCGTCTGGACCCGGAGATCCGTCAGACCAAAGAAGATGGCAGCCTGACTTCCCTGCAGATACCACGGAAACGAATCAACCGCGGCCTCCGCGGCGCGCTGCTGCATGGGCCGAGGAAGGGACGGGTTGGCAGCGATCAGCATTGATTGGCGACTTCCCTCATCGTCCGCCGGCGCAGTCACATCCACGACGATTCGATCAAATCGATCAGATTCGTCGGATGCCCCAGTTGATTGCCTGTTCGGCTGGGGATCCAGATTCCATCCGAACAGTTCCACCTGCGTCGTGGTCCCCTGCTGGATGACGTCGGGCCGGGCGAACACAACGCGTGGTCGCGTATCAATCTCAAGCCGATAAATCTGATCGGCCGCAGACGTCGGTGTCAGTGGCGCCACCTGCGCCACATACGCACCATCTTCGGGAACGCGAAAACTGATCAGCGGATCCACACCGAAGTAACCTCGACTGACTGCCAGTTCTCGTCCCTCGTTATTCAAAATCGTCAGCACAGCTCGAAGTGGCGAATCGATCCGATGAGCCACACATTCCAGGATCACCCGCTTACCGGCCGGCGCCTGAAAACGGTACGCATCTACATCACCGGGAGAATCAATACGTCCGTTGAAGATGCAGTCCAGTTCAACTCTCTGAGCTTCCACCCGTGAGTCATTCGGCTCTGCCTCAGAAAACTCAGAACGGCTGCTGATAATGAATGAGCGAGGTGAGCTGACTCCGTTCGAGCCCACGGCCCAGAGATCATAACATCCGGGCATCGTTGCAGCGGGCACACTCAACCGTATTCGCCCACCGTCAATCATTTCACTGCGAATACCAGGTGCATTGCATTCAACGGTACGAAGGCCTTCCAGCGCGGTGCCGGTGAGCGTCAGATCCACCGTTGTTCCGGCCTGACAGCCGGCAGGGAACACACTGGTCAGCAGGGGACCGGGCGGCGCTGCGAATGCACCTTCAGCCACCAGACCGATCGTGCCCGCAAGCACGATCGTCTGCAAACGGCGGAGGATGCTTCCTGCCTGACTCATCAGCAAATTCCTCAGGAAAACAATGGAGCGATCACTTCCCCTGTGTTCACACGATGCGGGCGATCCTGACGATCCATCATTGTGCTTTCCGGATCAATGCCCAGTGCCGTGAAGATCGTGGCACCGAGGTCGGCCGGATACCAGCCACGAGTTGCCGGATAAGCCGCCTGATCATCGCTCGCCCCAATCACCTGTCCGCCCTGCACACCAGCTCCGGCAAACACGGCCGAAAACACTCCTGACCAGTGATCGCGACCGGCCCCCGGATTGATCTGAGGAGTGCGGCCGAATTCACCAACCGCCACAACAAGTGTCTGGTCAAGCAGTCCGCGCTCGTCCAGGTCAGAGAGCAGTGCGGCCAGGCCCTGATCAAACGGTGGCAGCAGTCGATTCTTCAGCTGGCCAAAATTGTCCCCATGAGTGTCCCAGTTATTCATTGTCCCCATGTTCGCCTGAACGATCGGCATTCCCGCCTCCACCAGCCGCCGTGCCAGCAGCAGCGACTGCCCGAAGGAATGACGTCCATATCGATCGCGAACCTCGGCTGGTTCACGCTCCATGTCAAACACATCACGAAACTGACCAGCCGCTCCGAGCAGCTGATGAGCCTTTTCTACCGAGCGACTTAATGACTGTGCAGCGGAAGGAAGCTGCAGATGTTGATGCTGATCATCCAGTGACGACAGCAAGCCACGTCGACTCTGGACTCGACGATCATCCAGCCCCTGCAGCAATGTCAGCTCTTCAATATTGAAATCCGCCGCAGCAGGATCCTTGGTCACATGCCATGGATCAAACTGACTTCCCATGAAGCCGCCGGTCTGTCCTGAAAATCCATAGCCATTATGAATGTAGGTCGGCAACATTACCCCGGACGGCACGCCATCCTCTCGCGGACGAAGGGCCTGCATTGTGGCCGAATAGCACGGCCAGTCACTGCGACTTGCCATGTGAGTTGATCCGGGGGGCACCTGATTGACGCCGGTGAGTACGAAGTGTGTCGCGTGCTCATGGCTGGGCAAACTGTGCGTCATCGATCGCACGATGGCGAATTTGTCGGCCACTGCAGCCAGACGAGGCACATGCGGACCGATCTGAACACCCGGCACATTCGTATCAATGGGCCGAAAATCGCCTCGCACTTCGGCCGGCGCGTCGGGCTTCAGGTCCCAGATATCCTGATGCGAAGGAGCACCCGTCAGAAAGATGAAGATGACACTTTTCGCCCGCCCAAACAGAGGCGTCGAAATGCTCGCCGCGCTGGCTTTCCTTCCCTTCAGAACTCCCGAGAGCCCCAGTCCAAGTGCAGCCGAATATCCCGCTTGCAGCAACTGCCGACGGCAAAGCATGGATGCTCGATGATAACTCGGACGCGCAGAAGACATGAACGGCTCCAGGATGGAGACAAGGCGGGAAAATTTGGGGCAGGATTAGCAGGACAAGCTGGAGGACTGACCATTCAGACCGGCCGAGTTCTCATCGGCATCACTGAATCCCAAGCTTTCCAGACCAGAAGTCTACAGGAGGGCACACAATCATACCTCTTCTTTGGACGAGATCGCAAGGAGTTCGCTGCGATTCGGCCCGCTCGGCAACAAAATTCTGAGTTTCCGAATCGGTGTTGAATTCAGAGAGGTTGTGCGATTCGCAAGGTGTGACGATGAGTTCGCTATCAGCGGCGGTTCATTGTCTCCAGCGGGTAGCCGAGATGATTGCGAGCCTTTTTTTCTTTCGCGACGGCAGTCATCGCGTACGCTCAGCGATCCAGTTACTCATTATGACGATACGGCGACAGGAACGTGTAGGCGCGTTCGTAGGTCACCATGTCCGAACGGAACAGCACCAGAGCATCCATCTGGTCTTTTGCTGCCTGAGCCGCCTTGTCGTCTTTGGCCTCAATCGCAGCTTTGCGGGCGGCTTTCGCATTCTTGAACTGAGTCAGCAGTCTTTGCGCCACAGCCTGCTAGCGCCTTGCGGCTCATCGGGATAGTGAAGATCCGCCAGGAAATGAGCAGACCATGCGATCGAATTCGTTTTGCCGGACCCTGCCGAATGCTGAATCAGGCACTTCTGCCCGGCTCCTTCTTCCAGAATCGCGGCCAGGAGTTTGCGAGTGACAGCAAGCTGGTGATATCTGGGGAAGAGGATTCGTTTCAGTTGTTTCTTGTCGTCGCGTTCGGCCACCAGATAACGCCCGAGGATTTCCAGCCAACTGGCACGCTGCCAGACTTCTTCCCACAGGTAGGCAGTCTGATGACCAGTCGGATTCAGCGGATTTCCGGTGGCCCCATCGTCGCCTTTGTTAAACGGCAGGAAACGAGTGTTTGTGCCTTCCAGCCGAGTCGTCATGCAGACTTCGTGATTGCTGACCGCAAAGTGAACCAGTGCCCCATTTGGAAACGACAGCAGCGGTTCGGCTGACTGGCCTTTGGGTGAAGGATCACGATCGAAGCGGTACTGATTGACGGCATCCTCAATGTTCTGTGTGAAGTCGGTCTTCATTCCACCGTGGCCACCGGAATACCGTTCAGGAACAGCGCTAAATCGATGCTGTTTTCATTGTGCATGGAATAGCGAACCTGCCGGACGACTCGCAGACGGTTGGCGGCGTAGCGAGTCATGATGTCCGGGTTCATCGCCAGCGCCGGTTTGAACTGAGCCATTTTGAGTTCTTTCCGCAGCCCCAGCACATCCAAGCCGTGCCGCAGGACGTGCAGCGTGCCAAGCTAATTGATGGAATGCCGCAGGCGGTTCAGCAACGTATCCGCCGCAGCGGCACCGTGATTTTTCGTCTATGCGTCCCAGGCTTCCGGCTGAGTCGCCTTGACCCATGCCAACACGTCTTCCGGAAACAAGCACAAACCCCGCACGAAGCCAGCAGCCTCTTTTTCAGAGTACAGCCAGCCATTGGCAGCCAAATGTTCGCAGATCTCGGTTTCGAAATTGATTTCGGTGTGCAGGCTCACGTGACCCCCTACGTATTCGATTTTCAAAAACACGGGACTTTTCCCATCGTTTGTGTATCGTCGGCGATACACAAAGCGACTTGTGTCTCATATTTTGATCTTTGCAAGACACAAATAGAATTGCGTATCACCCGATAGCCACAAACGCTTAGAGGACTTTTCTACCCTCAGCAGGATTCAGAAGTTCCGCAAACGCCAGCACCGCTGGCCTGCTTCCACTGGCTTCCCGGAGCATCACCAAAATCCCGGCTTCCCGCAACTTTCGTAAAGATGCCAACGCTGACGGCGGCGGAGAGGAGTGCAGTGCGGCGTTCTTGCGGCACTTCAATGGTGAGGATCATTCTTCGTCCCAGTCGTCAGGGCCTCGATACTGGATTGGCTTGCTGCCGGTTTCGTTGACGACTCTTGGATATTCGATGCCAGCGACTGGTTCATGCGGGCGTTTGCGGGTAAGTGCGAGCTTGAATATCCAGTTATCACCATAGTCGAACAAGTAGAACAAAGACTGTTTTTCGGGCAACGGAAAAAACTGATTCAGTTGCCTTGAAAAGACAAATTCATTTTCATCGTCCAGCATGAAGCGTTTCTGTGCGCGTTCGGTTCTTGCGACAAAGAAGGTATATAAATGATCGTTGTCAAAATCGACGGCCCGTTGAATGGCGAGGTGAACGTCGGCGAGGACGGTCGAGTCGTCAAGCTCCATGTCAACGCTCCATGCTGTTCCGAGTTTCACGCGAAGTGTGATGATCATTGCACTGCCCTTTTTTATATCAAATGTTAACTTGCAGATTCCCGCACGTCGATCTTGCCGGTGACGGCGGCGGAGATCGGAGCGGTGCGGCGTTCTTGCAGCAGCTCGATCCCGCGTATCGTAGCAGGCACTCTCCGAGTGCCGTCCGCTCGATCGGTGTCGTTTCTCCCGATGCGGCTGCGTTCAATCGGCTTCAATCGCTTCAATGCTCGGCAGGCTTGAAGCCAGTGTCGCGGGAAGGGCGCGTGTCAGTTCGTAGTCGGCGACTCCGATCGGCTTTTCAAAATCTCGCAGCGAGTATTCGGCGATGATGCGATCCTTGGTATGACACAGGATCAGGCCAATCGTCGGAGCGTCATGCTTGTGTCGCAGCAGGTCGTCGACGGCCGAACAATAGAAGTTCATCTTGCCTGCGTACTCGGGTTTGAATTCTCCCTTCTTTAGATCAACCACCACAAAGCAACGCAACTGCAAATGATAGAACAATAGGTCCAGATAAAACTCTCTGTCGCTGACTGTCAGTTCATACTGCCGTCCGACAAAGGCAAAGCCTCGACCCAGTTCCAGCAGGAACTTTTCGATATGCGTCAGCAGTCCTGTTTCGAGTTCACGTTCGTGAAAGTGTTCTTCCATCGTCAGGAAGTCGAACATGTCGGGATCTTTGAGCAGTCCGGATGCCAACTCGGCATGAACCGCTGGCAGGCGATTGCCAAAATTGCTGACGGCAGTTCCTTGCCGTGTGTGGGCTGATGATTTGATGTTCGCCGTGAGCATTTCACGGGACCAACCCTGTTCCAGGGCCTGGCGAGCGTACCACAAACGAGTCGGCAGGTCCTCGATCTTCTGCATCAGTACGATGTTGTGACTCCAGCTCAACTGCAGAAACAGCACTTCGTCAGGATTCCCTTCAGTTTGATCCGGCGCTTGGCGCACGGACCGTGCGCTGATTGCGTTCCCGACCGTCGAGGATGCCTCAGTCGCAATTTAACGCACGGGCTGTGCGCCAATTGAGCACAAGGCCGGGTATTCGTTCCAGAATCGGACCATCCGGTTGAGATTCGCAGGAGAAAACCCTTTTTCCTCAGGTAGTTCGTTCTTCAAATCGACGGCCAAACGAGGGATCACTTTGGCCCCCCAGCCTTCACGCTCCTTCTTTGCTGCAATCATCCGACCGATGTCCCAATACATCAGGATCATCTCAGCATTGGCGGACAAAACCGCCCGATGCTGAGCGTTCCGGACTCGTCCCTTGATGTCGGACAAAAGCTGCGAGTAGAGCACCAGTTCGTTCTTGTTCACTTCGAAAGTCCTCCGATCATGGTCAGAATCCGATCGGTCACGACTTTCAGGTCTGTGTCGATTGCGGCCAGATCGCGCGGGGGCTTGAAGACGTAGAAGTGACGGTTGAACGGGATCTCGTAGCCGACTTTGGTTTTCTCGTAGTCGATCCATGCGTCCGGCGCGTGAGGCAGCACTTCGCGTTTGAAGTACGTTTAATTGTCTTCGCTGAGCGGCACGTTCTCGGTGTCGCGCAGGTTGGCGTCTGGCTGTGGTTTGCCCTTCAGCTTTCCCTTGGTAGCCAGCACCACTTTGCCGGACTCGTCACGCAGCGGACGCTCGACCGTAATCGTGTGGTAGCCGAAGTCTTCGTTCTTGAAGATGCGGCTGATGGGAACGGCGTTCGTGAGCGGCGAGGCGATAGCCGCCGGTGTTTTGGAAGCATGAGCAGAAGAACCCGCGGCTAGCGCCTTGCGGCTCACAGAGACACGTTTTCCAGTTTCAGGGTCGATGGAAACTTCTTTGCAGTCGCCGAACAGTCGAGTGATCTCAGCAATATGATCTTCGCTCAATTCCCTGCGCTTGCTGCCGAGACTCTTTCGCATCTTCTGCCAGAATCCGCTGGCGTTGAGTTCCTGGCCGAACATGACGAGCCGAGCGTCCGGGTTCAGTTCCGAAAGATGTTCTTCCGCCACTGATAACATGCCCCCGGTCGCAACCGTTGGATCGTAGAGCGATCGGACAACGCCGGGCTGTGACAGGATCTCGTCATCTTCAATGAACAGAAGGTTGACCATCAGACGGATGACTTCACGGGGAGACATGTGCTCCCCGGCGGTCTCGTTCGACAGTTCGGCGAATTTCCGAATCAGTTCTTCAAAGACCGTTCCCATCTGAGCATTGCTGACGACTTCCGGATGCAGGTCGATATTTGCAAATTTCTCCGTCATCAGATACAGCAATTCAGCCTTTGCCAGTCGGTCGATCTGCGTGTAAAAGTCAAAGCATTCGAAGATATCCCGGACCGCTGGCGAAAACGCCTGAATGTAGGCGTACAGATTTTCCTTGATGTGGTCCTGATCGCCCATCAGCTTACTCATGTCCAGCGGCGAAGTATTGAAGAACAACTGCCCGGACTTCTTGAGCAGGAACGCCTCAGCATTCAGCTCGGCAGCTTCCCGCTTTGTCTTCTCCTTCAGCACAGCGTCCTTGGTGGCTTCCAGCACGCAGTCCAAACGCCTGAGTACAGTGAAAGGAGAATGACCTTGCCATAGTCGGATTGCTTGTAGTCGCCGCGCAGGAGGTCTGCGACGGACCAAATGAAGGAGGACAGGTTGGGTTGGTTCATGGGATCTTGTGGAGCTGAAGCAATTCCGGACGTATTCGAGGCGTGGCTGTCGGTTTAGAGTCCGCAGCGTAGAGGGAGCAATGCATCTTTCCCACCGCAGGCGCTGTTTCCCTGGCATGATTCACCAATCGCCAGTTGTGTCTCTGCCACATCTGACGGTTCGCTGGCTGTTCCGGACCAGGGCGATTGCGCGCTAAGTCATTAACGGAACAGTGTCTTTGCAAGGTAGTCGCTGTCCCTGGCGGCTAGCAGTCGTTTGTTTTTGATTCCACGCTTTTCGGACTTTTCGTTTTTCAGCATGCTCAGAGCGAAGCGGCGGATCAGCACTCTGTTCCGGGCGTCGGCGCTTCAAATCAGACAGTCGATATTCCTGGACTCAAGCGGAATGTTGACTTAGTGAGCCGCGAAGCGTTAGCTGCGGGTGAGTGTCTTAACAACACAACGAAAACACCCGCGGCTCAGGTGACGACTAAATCAATACTTCCTTGCGGGCTGAAAACGAGGTTGGGAACGAGGTTGGGCCAGTATTTTGTGATCTTCGATGTGTTCAGTGCAAGAAAGTTGTCGAGCGATGAAACTGAGTCTGCAGATTTCCGAGATCCTGAATCGCATTGTCGCCAGCAACAGCAACCTGTCAGATCGCCGTCGCGGTCGGAACCCGCGAGTTCAAATGGCAGTGCAAGCGCTGTCGTGAACATCGGCCGAGGTTGGACTCAGGGAGCCAATCAAACCCTCAGTGGCGTCGCCTCATATGTGCCAAATGCGGGGAATCCCGTAACTGGTTTCTGACGCCGTTGACGACCAGTCAATCAGCAGCACATTGGCGACGGGATTTGTGCGTTTGATCTCGATGGCCAACTGACAAAAGCGATCACCCGACATCGTTCCGCCGAGGCCGTGAGCAATGACAAAGGTCCACGACGATGAGGGCTGAAGTTCGCCCACGGATCGGAGCGATACCAGGGGCAGGCTTCGAGAACATTCCACGGTGCGGAATGAAGGGTCATCGGACCATTTTTCTGCGGCTGCCGCTGAGGCTGTGACTGGCACCGCAGAGGGCTTCGCAGTGACTATGGATTCAATCGTCGCTCTTGAACCACCATCAGCAAGTACAACCGAGCCGCACAAAACGACTGCGAGGAAACAATAAGTCCACCGCGTTCCCGGCGATGTCGCCAATGATGTTTGTGGAAAGGAATCTGCAACAGGGTGAGTCGGCAGGTTTGTATTCATGGTCTGTACCTCTGTAGCTGGTCCGTGGGAAAACTGATATTCCTAAGGAGATCAACCAATAGACGGACAGATCGAACGTGCGTTGCGCGGGTGGAAAAAAAGATTTCAGATTTTCATGCTGCCGTGGAAACCTGGACGTTGCCCCAAGCCGACTTGCCGAGGCCCGTTGGGCCGAATCATAGTGGTTTAACGCCACAAGCAGGCTCAACTCCCCCCAGAGTCCGCCATTTTTAAGTCGCGCACTTCATTTGTCGATGAACCGCATTTTGCGTGGCTGGCGCTCGCGTTACTTGCAGGTCCCACACAGCGAATTGAAGAGCCCACACAGCCGCTCCGCGAACGAAAAGCGGTGGCTGTCGCTTGACATGTTTTGTTCGCAGGGCGAACGACGACGATGGCAGGCAGAACGGCAACCGCTGAATCGTCACTCGCTGCAGGTTAGCATCGTGCAGTTTTTTAGAGTCGGCTTTCGCTCAGCGAAAGCCGCGTGTTCGCAACTTTCGCGGAGCGAAAGGCGACACTTATTTTCCGCTCGATGCTAACAGGGACGCAGTTCAATCGAAGTCGCGACTGGCTACTGAAATTGCCGGACAGGCGGGGGCGTTAGTACGAGTCGGCCGCCTGGGCCCACGTCCGATCAGTGTCAGACAATTGTTCCAGGGGAATGTTGACTTTCTCCTCGTGTCTGGTGTCGAGATTTCGGACGTTTAACTCAAGTTTTGGCGGGTTCTTCCCTTTCGGTGTCAGTTTGCTAAATCTTGCTCGGCTGCCATGGGTCTGCTCGCCCCAGCCTTCCGCCTTCCAATTTTTCACTTCCCAAAATCGACCTTCGGTGATCCAGTTCTCATCGAGTTTCGAGAGTTGAGTTGCATTCCTCGCGTACGGAATCACTTTTCCTGAACGGAGTTTTAGGAAAAAATTAACGCCTTTGAGCGCCCCTCGACGCGGCTTGCTTTCCCCAGCCCATTCGGCGAACACGCGTTCCTGGATCTTAGCGCTTTTCGGATTCTCCGTGGTCAGTGTCCAAAAGCGAAAGTTGACGTTTTCTGTCTGCCAATCCTCCCCGGCTTTTTGCGTCTCTTTGCTGCGCCGTTCCAATTCTCTTTGATCGAACGGCTGGGGTGCAGGCCAATTCGGCGGAACATTCGATTCCAGATTGGCAAACAGCTTCACCGACTCATAGGTCAGATTCAACGAGATAAAACTGAACGGAACCTTGTCGCTGCGTTCAAATGTGTAACTGAAATGGTCATCACCCGCGAATTTCCAGACTTTGCCGGGAACCGTGGTACGGTTTTTCAAAGCCAGATCCTGTCGTGTCATTGTACGCCCATCAGAATTCTTCAATTTGGCGGACACGGCTGAACGAAGAGGCCTGAAAATTGACGGTGAGCGAGGAAGTCTTGCATTGAAGAGCAGGGCCAGGACGTCATGCACGGTCAAGCGTTCCGGCGACACCTCGCAACCCAGCATTTGCAGATCTTCAAGAGTTTGCGTCATGTCGCCATTGGGATCGAATTTCAGAACATGCTCGTCGATGTTGGCATTCTCAGTCTGGTTGCGATAGACAAACCACCCGTCCAGGATATCAGCCGCCCCCTCTGCGACGTACGCCTCCGGATCAATGAGCACGATGGCTGTCTCGCTGTGAGGGAGTCCGCCGCCATTCGGGCCACTGTGTATCTCCAGTTTCAGCCAGCGGTACTCTTTTTCCTCATCCTTCACGGAGGCCAAGGCCTCAATCCTCGCGGTGTATAGAATTCTGCGACTGGGGCCAAAATCAATGTGCCCTTCGTACATAACCCAGGGACCATTTTCTCTGGGAATTGTCGCGAGGTCGAATCGAGGCTTGTCGGGTAGTTCTGCAAAAAGTTTGGCTGCATCGTCAAGTGCGGCGATGTCGGGGGCAGCAGGTACTTTGACCGCTGCTGAAACAGCTGCAGGCAAAAAATAACTATCCAAATTCAGCGTGGCCTCAAGGTTTGGGTAACTCACATGAACACGCATAAAGCTGAATGGCACAGATGGGTCACTGCGGGCCAGTTCAACGAACATTGACGGCCCCTGGCTCATCTTGTCGTTGTCCTTCTCGGATTCCGGCCTCGACCGAACAACGAGGCAATTCAGCTCGCCATTATTGCCGGCACGTACATCACTGCTAACGACTTCATCCAGATTCGAGAGAACGGCTCGCATTTGACCGGCCTGCTCTGAAGCTCCGGTGAAATCGGCATCCATGACCAATGTCAGAGCATCCAGCAGACTCAGTCGATCAACAGGAAGTGGTGCGCCCAACTCCTGAGCTTTTTGGGCGAGAACATCTTCCTGCTCATTGAAAGCGACTGTAATTTCTTCCGGGGGTATTGCACCATTTTCCCCATCGGCACTGGCAAACATGATTTCGAGTTCGGAGGCGATGTCTGCGGTGCGGGCTGTCATCCAACCGCGTTTCACCTTAAACTCTTGCCGTGTTTCCCACTGATTGATATCAACCGCCAGAAACGCAGTTTCCTTGACGGATTTGGTTTCGACTTCGACTTTCAGCCAGCGACAACGGCATCTATCGACTTCTACTTCTACTTCCCCAAGTGTCTCCATGGAAAGGCTGTAAGAGAGTGTCATTTCGGCGTCGCCGACTGTTCTGACCATTGTTCCTGTCCATTCGGCGTATGCGCCTGAGACCGCAGGCAGCATCGGGACCTTCCACGGAAAAACGAACTTGATCAACAGACCATGTGGAGTCGGGCTCCCAAGCGCAATCGTAAACTCAGGGTCCTGGAAACTGAACTGCGTGCCCGGTTTTGTCTGGAGGCTGTACGTGCCTGGGGGCAGTTCGGTCGGGGTGTCCGGCGTAAGAATATACGTCTTCTCCCCGGTTGTCATATCTTCAGCAAAAACGCTGTGGTGCGATATCGCGTCGTAGACAATCGGCTGCGCTGTGGC
>JBDNHX010000528.1:0-2449 GCA_041688565.1 Planctomycetaceae bacterium | reverse complement strand
TCGCCTTGCAGAGGCGAGCCGAACAGAGGTTCGGACGGATTGATTTGGACGAGCGTAGCATAGGAAGGCCCGAGTCGAAAAGGACTGCGGATAATTGATGCAGGAGGGAAACAAGCGAATGCGCAGAATCACATGCAGTATTAAAGCATCTGCCCGAAAGAACGGTCCGCCACATGGCAGTGCTCTGCATCTTGAATCGTACCCCCAAGGTCACCGGGCGACAATCGAAAGTTTGATTGCGGCCGGATTTCTCAGGGGAACCACCATTTATTCAACGATTTTCCCGTCCGTAGCACGGACAATGACCAGTTTGTGGTTCGTGACGTCGTACTGGTACTGCAGATCGGGCGGCAGTTGCGGCAGCGTAAGACGATTTGCCTGAATAATCTGCGTCATGAATTCGTCGTGAGTTTGCGGGTAATGCCCTTCGCCGGCATTGTAAAGGTTCAACGCATGCTCAATCTGAAGCGTCGGCAGCTGGATTCGGACCTTCTTCAGAATCTCCAGCGGTCCTGTCACCGGATCTGTCACCTGAGCATCGAGCGGCACAATTTCCTGACCGGCGTCCGGCTTGAATTCGCCGATGTCGCCGGTCGTGGGCAGAGGCGTTTTGGCCACAGGTGGGGATGAGGAGCTCATCTCACCGCAGCCAAACGAAAGGCTGCAGGACACGATCAAACCGGCCGCACGGATCCATAGGAATTTCTCTGACGTGTTCATCAATGATCTGTCCTGCCTGAAGCCTGGTGGTTTGAAAATAATTTATACACGCCCGTGTTTGAAAGCATCACGCGATTTGCAATGCACGACCTGCAACGCAGGGTCACTCGCGATCTTTGGTTCCATAGAAGACAAGATTGGCGATCTTCCATTCGCCGTTCTGCTTGAGCAGCGTGAAATGATCATAGCCAAACTGCACACGAGGTCCTGCTGTCAATTTCCAGTACACGACGGCGCGAGCCAGCTCGGCTTCAAACGAAAAGTCGGTCGAAACGGGAACTTCGATCGCCTTGTGAACCGCCGATTTATGATACGACGCCTGAGCGGCTACGAACGGCCCTTTGGTCTGAGTAAAGATTTCGCCGGTGCGAGTGACCTCCTGGATGACAGATCCCTCAGCAAAACAATCACCGTAATCCTTCATCCGCTGATCGGACCACGACTTGAAGTATCCATCGACCAGTTTTCGGATCGCCGGCAGCTCCGGATTCTTCGCTTCCGCACTCGCATTCTGAACGCCGCCTGATGTTGGAGTGATGATCCCAGCCGCCTTTCGAGTTTGCGTTTCCGATTGCCATGCCGTCAGGTAATCGAGAACAAACTTCTGAACATAACGACCGTCAACCACAGTCTCGCCGACGGAAGAACTAAGTGGCGGGACGTGACAGAACGCGACTGTGAGTTCGGGCCGTTCCTTTCGCAGGAGTTCCAGGGAGTACAGCGTTTCCTCACAAAGATACTGGCCCGCCGTTATGGAAACTTGAATGGTGTACCCTTTCTCCCTCAGCTTCTCGGCGACAAGCTCGCACGGAAATGACGACTGGAATTTGTCGGGACCGTCCGGAGCAATCTTTGTCTGTTCGGGAAGCTGGCCTTTGTTATCAGGAATTGGGGCGCGATCATTCTTCGCAAGAGACTCAATCGCCATCGACCCCGAACGGCCTTGTCCAAATGAGAAGATCGCGACAGGCCGAACGAGCTCAATCTGCTTTTGAAGCTCCTTCAGCGGCTCACCCCACACCACCGGCATCTGGTGAGCGACAATCCGAAAACCATTCCATTCGGTATTGTGAAGATTTCTGATTCCTTCCCAGGAAGGATTCGGAGACCGTTGCTCTCCGAATGGTTCAAAACCGGTCAGCAGAATGACCGGTTTTTCTTCCACCGCGGTTGCGATCATCGGCTTCCTTAAGAGGAAAGCCATCAGCCCCACCGAAAGGGAGGTTGCGATCAACAATAATCCCGCATGTCGCGTGAGGGCTCGTCGATTGGCTCGGCAAAAAAAAGGAGATCCCATTGTGTATGTCCTCAAAATGAATCTGCATTGGGCCTGCAGACCGCTGCTCGTTGTCGACTCTGACAGCAGCGGGTGGGACGTTATGTTAACCATCCGGCCGCTCATTCTGAACACAGGCGAAAAAGAAACTGGGACTCGATTTGCGATGATAGTAGCCATCACTCTCCGAGTGATGAATTCCAGGGGCCGCGCCTTGCGGCCTCAGGCTCAAGTCATTTGGGTCGGCTCCCCGGGCCTGAATCGCTGTGACATTTGGCATTGGCCGGGTTTTGTGGTTTTACTCCCGCCCCGTGCCAGCTTGTCTGGCACGAGCGAACGTTTTGGAATTAGGCACGAGCGATAAGCCGCCCCGGTTGGCTCGTCCAACCGGAACGGAAAGTTTTGTACGATGAATGGTGACGCACCGCTATGGAACTTGGCTTCCTGCCAGGC
>JBDNHX010000094.1:0-9895 GCA_041688565.1 Planctomycetaceae bacterium | reverse complement strand
GGATCCTGTTCGGGCAGGCGAAAATGGCGATCCGAAGTCAGCTGAGTGACCGGAGGCAGTTTGTCGGCCGGCTTTTGTAAGTCGTCTTCTGGCGTATCGCACAGTTCCCCGGTGCTGATCATATCGCTGCGAATCTGTTCCCACGATCGATTTACAGAACTCGCGGCCTTTTGTTGTTTGACAGACCTGGAGGTTTCTCGAGCGGATGCGTCGCGCGGCGTTGTCGCAGTTGACGACTTGTTTTCATTGTTCTCATGCGACTGGTGTCCCACCAGCGCATGGCCTGAGGTAACATCCTCCAGCTTCTCGAGCAGTCGTTGTTCGATCCCGCAGAAGACGCGTTCCAGCGTCTCTGCAGAAATTTCATGCGAAGCCTGAGATGCGGACGACTGATAAATCATCTCCGTGAGCGTTCGTAGTACTTCGCTCTGAGCGGTGATGGCTGCGGCCTGCGCGGATTGCAATTCGGAGATGGACTGGCGGAATTCATCACGGAGCGTACTGCCAAGAGTCCGCATTTCGTTCCTCAGAACGGCAACTGCATCGGCCCCACGGGACGGAGTCTGATCGCCGCGAGGGCGAGCGGCTGGTGCGATGGCGGAAGCGTCGTTTGAACGAGCGGTCGGTGTGCTTTGATTTTGAGACAGAATTTGGACGGCTGCCTGAATCGCTGGCACGGCTTGAGACGTCGGTTCAGATCGCGTCGAAACCGTTACGGATTTTTCCAGACTGTTGGCAACATTTTCCGGGCTGTTGCTGTCGCAGGCCGGCGAACCGTTTTCGTCAGGCATTGCGAATCGGCTGAGATCACCCGCGGCGAAAAGCGATTCGAGGATAACGTCCGATTTAGTGTTCTTCGCCTCCGGCTTTGGGCTCTGCGGTAGATGAGACGGTCCGGCAGAGTCGGCAGCGCTAAGTTTCGCTGCGGCTTTCGGAGTTTTCTGGGGAGGAACATTTGACCGACGAGACATAGAACCCTCGAAGCTGTGGTTTTGACAAGGCACAAGCGGGCTGCCGATTGTCAGAAACGCACAAATCAACGATCTTTTGCTGAGAAAGCGAGATCAGAACCGTTAAGAGAAGATCCAGTTTCCTGAGGAAAATAGCTGAACCCTCACCGGAAAAGCGTAGCTCTGAATGCGCCACACGACCGATTTGCCGGTGCTCAAAGAGAGGATTCCCGTTGGCGGATCTACCGATCGTTCCGGTTGCAGGATTCGGCGTGCTTTTGATTGTCTGGAAAATGCGTATCATCCCCCCACAGAACCGGCCAGCGACTGGTTCTGCGGGAACTCCGTGAGAAACACTATGGCTCGCCTGATTTTGAGATCCGCAATCTTTCTGGACGGCAACATCCAGCTGTCGACCGGCGACCTGCCGGTGACCATTGGGCGCAGTCACCGAGCTGACATCACGATCAACGACCTCCTGCTCAGCCGAATTCATGCAGAACTGCGTTTATCGGAAACAGGCGGGTTTGAGCTGGTGGATCGTGAATCCACCAACCTTACAATTGTGAATGACCATGATATCGATCGCGTTCTTCTGAAGACCGGCGATCGGATTCTTCTGGGAGACACCGAACTGCATGTGGAAATTGACATGCCGGAGGTCGATCTGCACGAACGAACGACTCGCGAAATTCCCAACATCAAGCCACCTCAGCAGTAAGACCTGATTGTTACTGAACGCAATCAGCTGGAGAAGACTTCGTGTCACGAAAATGGACGTTTCACCCACATGACGAATCCGGCATTCGCCGCCTTTGCGGACAGCTGCGAATTTCCCCGCTGCTCGCACAGGTGCTCATTGCCCGCGGATTTGCAGACGCCACAGCGGCTCGCGAGTTTCTGGAAGCAAAGCTCAGCGACCTTCACGATCCCTCCCGCCTGCCGGGCATTGACAAAGCGGCCGATCTGATTCTTGCAGCGATGAAAGACAATCGACGAATCACCATCTATGGCGATTATGACGTCGACGGCGTGACAGGCACCAGCATTCTTTGGCACTGCCTGCAGCTGTGCAACGCCAATGTGGACTATTATATTCCCTGCCGAATGGAAGAGGGTTACGGTTTGAATAAAGCCGCACTTCAGCAGCTTCATGAAGAAGATCCGAGGCGGCTTGTCGTTTCCGTCGACTGCGGAATTGCCAGCGTGGCAGAAGCAGAACTGGCAAAGTCGATTGGACTCGACCTGATCATCACGGACCATCATCACATTGGCGAGACTCTGCCCGATGCGCTGGTCCTCGTGCATCCGCGACTGCCCGGCACGGAGTACCCATTTGGCGAGCTTTGCGGCGCGGGAGTCGCGTTCAAGCTGGCCTGGGCCATTTGCCAGAGGCTGGGCGATGGAAAAAAAGCGTCCCCGCGAATGCGAGAGTTTCTGAAGCAGTCCGTTGGTCTGGCCGCAGTGGGCACAGTGGCCGACGTTGTGCCGCTGATTGGGGAGAACCGCGTCATCGTTCGATATGGTCTGCAGAGCCTGCGTGAACAGTCTTCTCTAGGCATGAAATCTCTGATAAAAATCGCCGGCCTAATGGAAAAGCCGGAGCTGCGTGGAGACGACATCGGTTTTGGTCTGGGGCCTCGCATCAACGCCGCAGGGCGACTTGGTCAGGCACGGCTGGCCGTGGAATTGCTCACGACCGAAAATCCTGAACGCGCAGGGAAACTGGCCGAGTACCTCGATCAGCTGAACGACAATCGGAAGACCGTGGAGCGGAAGATTTTTAAGCAGGCAAAGGAGATGGTTGCCGAGAATCCGGAATGGGAAAAGCATAAGACGCTGGTTCTGGCCAATCATGAATGGCATCCGGGCGTCATTGGAATTGTCGCGAGTCGAATGTCGGAAGCGTTTGGAAAGCCAACGATTCTCATTGCGCTGCGTGAAGATGGCACGGGCTCTGGTTCAGGTCGATCGTGGGCTGGCTTCGATTTATATTCGGGCCTTGCTTCCTGCCGCGATCATGTGATCACCTTTGGAGGTCATAAGGCTGCGGCTGGAGTGCGTCTGAAGGCATCGGCGGTGAGTGATGTCAGAAATACGCTTGCTGCATGGGCCGAGAAGAACTTTCATCCCACTGTGGAAGACACGGAACTGCGGATCGATGCCGAGGTCCTGCTGGCCGAAGTGACTCTGCCAGCAGTCCACGAGCTGGAGCGTCTGGGTCCGTTTGGCCAGGCAAATCCTCAGCCGCGTTTTGTGGCCAATCGCGTGGAACTTGCTGAACCGCCGCGGACGATGGGGGAAGGCGATCGTCATCTGGCCATTCGCATTCGACAGCAGGGGACCATCATGCGCGCGATTGCGTTCAATCGGGCCGAATGGGCGGCTGAACTGCAGGCGCTGCAAGGGCCATTTTCAGTCACCTTCGCGCCCGGAATTAACTCGTTCCGAGGCTTTAACAAAGTGGAATTGCATCTGATCGACTGGAAGCCAGCGACTTCGGCAAAACAGTCTGCCACATAATCCGCCGTCCTGATGTTCATGGTCGCTCTAAAGGCGAATGTAAAAAGTTCGCCGTTTAATCTTTTTTGATTCTAGTCTGTTGATCGTTCTATGTTGCTCGCTGTAGACACTTCCGGAATGCAGGGATCGTTTGCGATCACTGATGCTTCGCAGCTGCTGCTCGAGGGTCAGCTTAACGACGGACGACGGAATGCGCAGTCGCTGGTGGCAGAAGTGGATCGTGCGTTTCGAGTCCTGAATATCCTGGCAACGGATATTCGAACGGTGGCTGTCAGCATCGGCCCAGGCAGCTTTACTGGACTGCGAGTCGGCCTGACGTTTGCGAAGACGTTCGCGTGGCTCAACCAGGCGTCGCTGGTCGCCGTGGATACGCTGCAGGCGATTGCCTTACAGGCACCGGCGGATGTGGAAACAGTAACCGCGGTGATCGATGCGCAACGGGGCGAACTTTTTGCCGGGACGTACCGCTGGGATGTAGAATCCGGCTGCCGCGTTCTGATGAATCCTGTGGGCGTGTCGACCCAGGAAGGACTTCCTGCAGACTATCCGCTGACCGGCCCCGGCTTGCTCAAACTTCGTCCGGAAGTTGCGGCAGTCCATCGTTTGCTGGACTCATCATTTTGGGATCCGCGTGCTTCAGCGATTGCGGCGATTGGAACGCGGATGGCTCAACGCAAGCAGTTCTCATCTCCCGAATCGCTGGAGCCCGTGTACATTCGCCTGAGCTATGCAGAAGAGAAACGCGTTTCAAAATTACGGTAAAAACGTGGCTCGTGATCTGCTGATGCGCAGCCAGAACTCAGGACTGGTAAGTTTCTTATTCGTCGGCGACCGTTGCGTCTTCCGACTCACCATCAGATTCAATGACGTATTCTTCGCCGTTCACAAGGACTCGGTCGCCGGGGCGAAGCTTTCGGCCGCGGCGTGTTTCCGGGACTCCATTTACCTGAACAGCACCCGACTTGATAATCATCTTGGCCTCTCCACCTGATTGTGCGATTTGAGCCAGTTTCAGGAACCTGTCCAGTTCGATTGTTTCTACCGGGACATCAGGTTGGTCGGAGTCAGCCATTGAAGATTCTGTTTCTGCAGCGTCGGGAGAAGTCGAGAGAAGAATAAATTCCATCGGCATTCTAAGGTTCTGACTTCAGTCCGGCTACCGCAGGCTATGACTCCGCCGCTGCAGACTCCAGACTCCAATGGCGTGGACTTAATCAGCCGCAGAGCACTCGCCCAATGGCAGTCGATTTGCGATTAGAGTAGCCATCACTCTCCGAGTGATGAATGCAAGGGCCGCGTTGTGCGGCCTTCGTCACTCGGAGAGTGACGCCTACTTTGGAAGGGAATCGTTGCAGCGGAAGCCGCCAAGGCTTTCAGTATGCGGTTTTTGCACGGAAACTCCCGAAACGCTTGGCGCGTTCCGCTACAAAGTGACTGCCCTTGGGCGAGCGCCCTGCGGCTAATACTAATTCTGCCCTAAGTCCACGCTATTGGCTGCAGACCCGTCCGTGTCGTCCTCAATAAATTCCTTGGGCAGTGTCGCCAGCAGGAAGTCGACTCGTCGTTCGCCAAGGAACAGAGCGGCGTGTGTCGGAGACGTAATCGCGGTGGCGCAGCCGGTCAGTGAGGAATTTGCGGCCCGCAACAAATGGGTCAGGACAACAGGATGCTGAGAAACAGCCTCACCGAATTTTCCGAGGCTGGTGTCTGCTGCTTTCAGCAGGTCTGCCAGTGCCTGCAGTTCGCTGCGACGAATTTTGGCTGGTCGTGATTTTTTGAAATAACTGGTTCCTGAGTTATTTGTGGCCACCATCGTACTCTCCAAAAGCTTTCATCCCCGCGACTCACGGGACACTACAGACTGGACTGCCCATTATCGAATATAGTCCAGAAGGCTTGGTGTCAAAAGTGTTCCCACAGCAGCCATGGTGAACTGCTGGAGATTGTTCAGTTCCTGAAGTCGCAGAACGGCTGCAGCAACATCAGCAGACACGGTATCACTGTAGGAAATTTTCTCCGCCAGCTTCAGATCGCCCGTGCGTTCCGCAAGGCGTTCAATCTGCTCAAGACTCACCGACTGCACGCCCACAACATTTAGAATATGGTCCTGCACACGTTCAACATCCGCCAGACGTCGATTCAGTGCATCCGCATTTGCCGAAGGTTCCAGGTTTCGGGTATTCAGCAGATCGTCCCGCAGTTCCCGCAGAACACTGAAGACATCCGAAGTGCCGGGGAACTCCAGCTGATCAGTCCCCGCCTTTCGAATCGCTGTTGTATTCAGATTGACGGACGTGCCATCCCGCGAATCAATCACCTGCTGATTTGCGTTGTAGGTGATCGGGACGGATGTCAGCCCGCCATCCGCGGATACTCGGCCAGTCGAAGTGATGTTCACGGTCGCATTAAAACCGGGGGTGATGGCAGTCGTCCGAACGTAAGCCACTTCTCCCTTTGGACCGGTGACAGCGAGGTTTGTCATTGCGTTTGTGAAATCCACTGGAGGCCCTCCATTGAGCGAAACGGTCCCGGCGGTCCCTGTGCCGCTTGTGTCGACGATCGTTAGTTTGTTGGCCCCGGCCGGTCCAATGATCGTGTCGTTTGCGTTAGACCCGGTTCCACGCAGGACCCCGGAACCCACAGTAAATGACGTCAGCGTGTGAGTCACGAGAAGAGTTTTCATTCCCACCGCGGAATCAGTTCCGGAGCCGATCGCAGCTCCTGTGGTTCCGACAATCACAGAGGCCTCTCGGGACACAGGCTTAAAGACCTCATCACCGCCCAGCAGAGCCTGTCGTTGAATATCGCCTGCGATGTAGAGTTCGGTGTTCTGCGACGAGCCTGCATATTGCGCCTGGCCGCTGCTCGCCGTTGTCACCGGAAACGGCTTTGTGGTGGCGGCGGTTCCAGAAAACAGAAAGCCGCTTTCGTCGCTTGAATTTGCAATGCTGTTGAGCTGATCCATCAGACCATTCAGCTCGAGAGCCAGAATCTGTCGTTCACTGTTGTCAGTCGTTTGCGGAGCCTGGAGGGCGATCTCCCTGGCCCGGGTCAGCAGATCATTGGCATCCCGAAGCTGCACATGGGCCTGCGAAAGGCGTGACTTGACCTGAGCAATGGAGACCTCATGAGCCTCCAGGCGCTCGACACGGTCTCTTTGAATCAGACTGCGTCGCATACCAGCGGGATCATCGGCCGGCTTCTGAATTTTCAGGCCACTGCTGATTTGCTGCTGAGTTGTAAACAGCTCCGATGTCTGCTTCGCAAGATAGTTGCGAGCTGAGGCTGCCATTTGACTCTGAGTGACTCGATAAAACATCAGCGTTGACTCTTGGAAAACGAAAGTTCCAATTTCACCACGGGAAACATCTTACGATCGAGCAATGCTTAGAGGCTCTAACAAAACCGGCACAGGCACCCTCCCGCGATCTTGATTTGGTGCATTTTCTGCGTTGTCCAGGAGCCAGTCCCGGTTTTGTTAGGCGTTCTTAGCGATCACGAATTTCTACCTTGCCAGCTGGAACAAATCATCCAGCATCTGATCGGCGGTCGACAGGTACTTTGCGGCCGCCTGATAAGCTCGCTGCGTCTGCATCATTTCCAGCATCTCCTGATTAATATCGACCCCCGAAAGTGCGTCGCGATCTGCATTCAGTCGCGCCTGAAAGGCCTGCAGCTGAGTACTCTGACTGTCCGCGGCCTGAACCAGTAATCCCGATTCTGCCGTCAGGTCGGCCAGGTCTTCCACAAATGTTCTGTTGCTCAGGGACGCCATTCTCAGGTCACGGATGTTTGCAAGGGCAGCGGCATTCACTGCTTCGCCAGGTAAGCCCGTCACTGAAGTTGAAAGGCGTCCGGGATTCTGCCGAAGCTCACTTCGGACACGGAACATCGCGGGCTCGGATCCTTCAAAAAGCGAGTTGATTCCCAGCGCAGACAGAATGCCGGTTTCATCCGGATTGTTGACCACTGATAAAGAGACCGTGTCAGGCGCGAGGACGGTTCCAGCAGCGATCTGCATCGAAACGCCGTCCGCCACCTGAAAATCTGTTCCGGCGACATAACCAGCACCGATATCTTTGACCGCAATGACCTGACCGGCGGAATCCTTTATCGTGGCTTTCAAACCGGCGGTCACACCCACCGTGCCGGCGCCGGAAAAAGTGACGTTCCACTGATTGTTTGTTGTGCCAGTATAAATTCCGCTGAAGGTCGGGCGAGCCGTGCCGGTCATGGAAGTCAGGACAGGCACGTTGTCGGGACGACCAGCGAAATCAATCGAATACGGCCCCCCGGCCGAGATCATCATTGTCTTTCGGACCGGGTCCACGGATGCAACAACGCCGCTGATGGAACTTAATTTTGCGGCGACATCCGTAAGCGATTCGGTCGTTGTATTGATGGAAACCTTTTCGGTCCGACGGATTCCGGTCGCATCTTCCGTCACCGTGATATAAAGGTCACCGCTGCTGATGGGAAAATCAGCGCCCGCGTAATTGAGCGCGACCGAAGTATCCTTCAGTCCTCGAGCTCCCAGCAGAACGGAAAACGGTCCCTGATCAGAAATTCCCTGAGCGTGCTGCTGATCGATGTTGCGGACGATTTCCCGGGAAAGGTCTCTCAGTCGATCGGAAAATGCCGGAAGGGTCTCATTCAGCGCTGTCGTCAAAGCCTGCAGACGTCCTGAGTTGAGATTGATCGCGTTGGGCAACTCGTTGACCGAAATCCCGGTCGTCCCATTGCTGTAGTCTCGAGAGCGAAAGGCCACGGACTGAGAACCCACGACAACGGCACCGCCGGCTACGAGAACCTGTTCGCGGCCGTTCGTCAGAGTTTCTGAATCGGCATCGATCCATTCAGTAAGATTTGTCAGCAGCTGATCGCGGCGGTCCAGAAGGTCGTTCGGCTCACTGCCGTTTGAACGAGCCTGAAAGATTTGGGAATTCAGTCCGGCAATGTCGGTGTTCAGCTGGTTCACCTGCTTAACGCCGTCCTCAACTGCCAGCCGCACGTCTCTCTTCAGCGACGTCATTTGCTGCTGCAGAGTATTGAAGGAGTCCATCAGTTCAGAAGCGGATGCGAGGAATTCCTGACGCACCGTCAGGTCCTGCGGGGAATTCGACATTTTCTCAAGGCGATTGAAGAAATTGGAAAGCGACGCATGCACGGTCGCATCACCGGGAGTCATCAGTGCTTCGATTCGCTTTGCGATTTCAAGCGTCTGCTGACTGGTTGCGGTTTCTGAGGAATTTCTCAGCAGCGCCGTTTCCACGGCCGAATCCCTAAGCCGTGAGATGCGAATGACATCAACGCCGGTTCCAACGTGAAAATTGTCATTTTTCAGCGGCGCGCGGTTTGCCAGTTCGACGCGCTGCCGGTGATAACCGGGCGTGGCCGCGTTCGCCAGATTGTTTCCAAGGACGGACAGCGTCTGTTGCTGAGCTTTTAATGCCGACAGTCCAATGTCAAATGCCTTCATAGCTCCGTCTCTTCACGAACGTGTTTCGAAACGGAACGATGCCGGATTCAAATTCCGCTGGCCAGACGAGTCATAGCGATCGGAGCTCACGGTTCCAGGCAGGGAATCGAGAATCGTCAGCTGAATACGACGGGATTCGCCGACAATCCACGCGGTAGAACTTACAAGAACACGAACCTGAAGCACAATTTTTTGCAATCGGAGACGTGCCGGAATCAGCAGCGCCGCGGCCGCCGGCGTGGCGTACGGAAGCAGCGCCGAAAAGCTGATGTTTTCCGGCGGCAGGCCAAGAAAACGGGCAAGCTGGCCAATCACCTTGAGGCGATTCTGAAGCAGGAACGCCGCATGCTGCATCGACTGATCGATCCGAGTTCGCAGTTCTCGCTGCATGGATTCGTCCGGCGAACAGATCGGAATGTCCTTCAGCAGCTGCACGGTGTTTCGCAGCGAAACTTCTTCGGCATCCACATGCACCAGCAGAGGACGCAGTTGTTCAGGATGCAGGCGGTGCTGCAATTGCACCGGAGCGGAATTGCTCATTGCGGTACTCCTCGATTCCCTTCGACCTTTGATCAATCGTCAATTTCGGATTGACGTGTTCTTCCAGCTGCCTCATTGCCGCCGGAGAACGAAACAGCTCTTCGAGACCTGTCTCTGATGACTGTGCCAGGTGATCGCCCATGAAGGAGTCAAACATGCCGCCATAGGTATCACTGGCATCGCCTGGAAATAAACCTTCACCAGATCCTGACTCGCGCAGTTGTTTGATCATCATCGACATGAACACGCCCTCGAATTGTTCGATGGCTTTGTCCATCTTTGCGGATTTAGCTAAATCCCTCGCGGCAGACTTCACTGACGCTGCCGAATTCTCTGTCTTAACAGGTTCTGCCGTCGCGAGGGAAGGGTTTATACTTAGTGACATGAGCAGCTCCATCGGTTG
>JBDNHX010000011.1:0-5059 GCA_041688565.1 Planctomycetaceae bacterium | reverse complement strand
TGTTTATCGTTTCGCTGTTCCTGTTTGTCATGTACGTTGATATCTCCGCGCTCTGGAGCCCAGGTAAATAGCGCCCGATGCGTTTCTCAAGGCGTTGCCCAGTCAGATTTAAGAAGCCCGGCAGTTCACGCTGCCGGGCTTTTTCGTGCGCCGGCTGTGGCCAGTGCGTCGCATCACGGCCGCGCCACAGTTTGCCTGAACCCGAGTTGGCGAAGGCCGGAAATCGTCCGGAAGAAACTTTTTCCGGCTTGACGCAGGGAAAAATTTTCCTTTGTCAACCGCCGAGCGGACGACCGCACAGCTTGCCCAGCCGAAACAAACGTGTTTTCTCATAGAATCCGCACGATCAGCGCAACTGCGAAATTTGCCGCAGCGTTCGGCTCAACAGTTGCAACTCGTTCTGAATCACTTCCTGCGCCACGGCTGGCGGAGGACGTAAGATTCAAGGACGAAAGCATATGATTTCCGGACTGTACAGTGCCGCGACGGCAATGGACGCGTCAACGCGTCGGCATGAAATTGCAGCTTCCAACCTCGCCAACGTTCAGATGCCCGGGTTCCGTCGACAGCTTGTGACACAGACGACCTTCGACAACATTATGCAGCCCATGGAGGGACGCAGCGATGGGATCTATTCTTCAAAATTGCTTGGCACGGCGACGAATCCCATTTCGTATGACTTTACGCAGGGACCTTTCGAACAAACAGAACGGCCGCTGGACATCGCTCTGACCGGCGACGGTTTTCTGACAGTCAAAGGGCCCGATGGTCCGCTCTACACTCGCAACGGTTCGTTGTATGTCGACACGAATCGGCAGTTGACCACGGTCGACAATCTGCCGGTGATGGGCGTCGGAGGGCCGATCGTGCTTCCGCCAAATGCCACCACAGAATCGGTGGAGATCGCCCGCGATGGCCGACTTTATGCCAACGGTCAGGAGTTTGGTCAACTGGCGATTGTCGGGTTCGAAGATAACGGCGTTCTGCAGCCCGCAGGATCATCGCTCTTCGCCGCCTCAGCAGATGTGATTCCGCAGCCTTCTGCGGCAGAAGTTCTGCAGGGGCATCTGGAACTGTCCAATACTTCGTCGATCGACGAAATGATCAATCTCATCGTCAGCTCGCGGCAACAGGAAGCAGCTCAGAAGGCTCTAAACACAATCGCAGAATCTGTTCAGCGTCGCATTGGTCTCAGATAACTTTTTAGACCTGGCCCAGGTCATCTTTGAATTTCTCTGCAAACAAATACTCCGGAAAGGATCTCCATCCATGTTGAGAGCTCTCTACACGAGCGCCACGGGCATGAAAGCCCAGGAAATGATGATTGACAATACCGCGAATAATCTCGCGAACGTCAACACAACCGGCTTCAAACGCAGTCGACTGGATTTTGCGGACCTGATCTACACGAACCACCGGGCTCCCGGCACGATCGTTTCCAACGGACAGGTTTCGCCAACGGGACTACAGATTGGCAACGGCGTGCGAGTTGTCGCGACGAACAAAAGTTTCGCAGCCGGGACCCCGGAACAGACCAGCAATCCGCTGGATCTCACAATAGAAGGCGACGGGTTCTTTCAGGTAGAGATTCCAAACGGAGAAACGCGCTACACGCGGGCCGGTAATTTTCGAATGGACGATCAGGGCCGACTTGTGAATGCCGACGGTCATCGACTGGTGCCAAACATCACAATCCCGCAGGGTATTGACGTCACCAGGATCACCATTGGTGCTGACGGAACGATCCAGGGCGGACCGACCGGCTCGGATCAGGTCCCTGCGGAACTGGGCAGAGTTCAGATTGCGACGTTTCTGAATCCGGCGGGTCTGTCGAGCGAAGGCAGCAATCTCTTTGCCGCCAGCGTCGCGTCCGGAGCTGCTGTGCCCTCCGATCCAGGTGTTCTGGGCTACGGAGTCATTCGTTCGGGATTCCTGGAAGGCTCCAACGTGGAAGTAGTGACGGAGCTGATTTCGCTCATCAGTGCTCAGCGCGCTTACGAGATCAATTCCCGCGCGATTCGTGCCGGTGATGAAATGCTTTCCACGTCCGTTGATATCGTGAGGTAATCTGATGCGAACATCTGCTTCAGTTGTTGTGCGACGACTGGCTTTTTGCTTTATGATGTGCGGCATGGCTTCAAGCTTTGCATCTGCGGCCGATCTTCTGATCGAGCTGAAGCCAGCGGCCAGCGTCACTACTGGCCTCGTGCTGCTGCAAGACGTTGCCAAACTGACCTGTCCCGATCCAGCGTCTCTGGCGAAGGCCGGAGCTGTTGAGATTCGCGTTCTGAACGATGCGCATGACAGTGAGACCATTACGGCAGGAAAGGTGAGTCAGGGTCTGGTGATCGCCGGATTCAGCTACGAAGACTTTGTCATGGTGGGCGCCACTTCGACAGTCGTGAGTTTTAATGAACCACAACTGCTGAGCGATGGACAAGTGGAACAGGCCGCTCTTCAGGCAATAGTTGATGCGATGGGAATGAACGAAAAGGACCTGACCGTCCGGCTGCAAAACCCCTTCGTGAGTGCACTTAAGGCTGACATACGCGAACGCAACGGCCTGCGTGTGGAGGTGATTCCGCCAAAAAAAGGCGTGGGAATGGTGATGATGCACGTTCAGATTTGGCATGACAAAGAACTGCTGACAACTCGACAGACGGCTTTTGATGTTCGAAAGCGTCATCGCGTCGCCATTGCCAAAATTTCGCTCAGCCGTGACATGCCACTGGATGACCGTTCTGTGCAGTTCGAAAATCGCTTTCTGTCAACGGAGATGGATGAACTGGATCCCGCGCAGGTGATGGGCCAGCAGGTGCGAGGCAACATGGTTACCGGAAGCATCCTGCAGATGCGCGATCTTCAGACAACTCGACCCGGTCTGCAGCCGCTCGTAAAAAAAGGCGAAACAGTCCGGGTCATGGCGAGGGCCGGCAAACTGAACATTACCTATCGCAACGCCGAGGCGATGCAGAATGGGACGTTGGGTGAGAACATTAAGCTGAGAAACCGTGAATCAGGGCAGGATATTGTCGGGACGGTGGCCGGGCCGGGAGTCGTCAAAATCCAAATCAAATAGTTGTTGCAGAATTGCGGCGGCATGGAAAAAAAGCCCGATGCACCTGACGAACTGAGCTCAGGATTCAAAAAGGAACAGACGCGATGAAACGAACATTCTGGAAACAGGCGACCACAATTTGTGCTGCAGGAATCGCCCTGACGATGCCGCTTGTGAATGCCGACTCACTCTGGAAACGCAGGGATCCACAGCGTGCCTATCTATTCTATGACTCGCGCGCCCGCAACGTTGGGGATCTGCTGACGGTGATCATCAGCGAATCCAGTGACGTGCAGAACTCCGAACAGAACTCGATGGATAAAGCCAGCAGCAACAGTGTGAACACGGACCTTGAAGCGGCTTCGGGAGGAGGCTTTGCGGAGCAGGCGGCCAGCGCTTCACTGGATGTTGCTAACTCAGCCAAACGAGCATTTGCGGGGAAGGCCAATTATCGCGACTCCAGAGCCTACACGGACCATATCACGGTGACGGTCGTTGACGTCCTCCCCAACGGAAACATGGTCATCTCGGGCCGCCGGTGCCTGACCATCGCCGGCGAACAGCGGACGCTGGTCATGTCAGGAATTGTCCGTCCGATTGACCTCGGCCCCGACAATAAAATCAATTCGCGATACATCGCGGATCTGAGAACCGTCTACGAGGGCGAAGGCGCATCACGACGATTCACGCGCCAGGGCTGGCTCAGCCGAGCGACCAACAAAGTGTGGCCATTCTGATCTGATTCGGCCGAGGCCACGGGAATATCTGCGAAAACAGAACTGCGTTTTTCCGACAGAGATTTGGCAAGATTCATTGTGATCAGCTTGACCCGGAAAGGACAGTTTCGATGATTGTCAACCAACAGCGACAAGCGGATGACCAGTGTTCAGGCGGCTGTCAGACGAACATGCGACGCCTGTTTAGGCTGACTCAACAAGCCATAGTATCGTCCCTTGTCATTGTCTTTGCCGCAGCAGCGACCGGGACCGCGACAGCTGACGGTCCGTCGGTTCACATCCGAGACATCACAACGATCAAGGGCGAGCATCCGAACGTCATCACAGGACTGGGCCTCGTATATGGACTCGCCGGCACCGGCGGATCAAGTCCGACGACTAAACAGTTTGCGCTGCAGTTGCTGCAAAAGCTGGGCAATCGGGCGGATCCGGGGCTGCGAGAAAACATTCAGCGGTCGCAGGAAAAGACAAACAACATGTCGGTGGTCGGGGTCCAGATTGTGATTCCTCCCCATGCGAAAGTCGGCCAGCGTCTGGACGTGATGGTGGCGACTCTGGACGACGCCAAAAGCCTTCACGGAGGTATTCTGGCCGAAACCGTTCTGGCAGGTGTCGATGGTCAGGTGTACGCGATTGCGTCGGGAAGTGTTTCATTGAATGGCGGTGACTTCGGAGGACAAGCGGCCAGCGTGACAAAAAATCATCCGACAGCCGGACGCATCCCGATGGGCGCTGTTCTTGAAGAAGAAATTCCGTGCCGAATTTTTGAAGGCGACGTCTTTTCTTTCCACCTTCGAACACCTCAATATGCGACAGCCGATCGCATGAGCAAGGCGCTGAATATGTACTCACCCGGCTGTTCGGCCACTATTGACCCGGCAACGGTCGCCGTCCGGATTCCTTCAAACGCTCTAACGGATCCCTATCGCTTTATCGCCGAGTGTCAGGAGTTGATGGTTCAGCCGGCGACTGTGGCAAAAGTTGTCATCAATGAGCGTACCGGCACCGTCATCATTGGCGCGGACGTGAAGCTGTCTCAGGTTGCGATCACACATGGAAATCTCATTGTCAGCACCACAGAGTCTGCCGAAGTTTCACAACCAAACGCCTTTAGTAACGGAGAAACAACTCAGGTTCCACGGACCAATGTGGACGTGATAGAGCAGCCGGGTGTCATTAACGTGATCGACGAGAACGTTACTGTCGGAGATCTCGCAACGTCCCTGAACGCTCTCGGAGTCAGTCCTCGTGACCTGAGTTCAAT
>JBDNHX010000093.1:0-54059 GCA_041688565.1 Planctomycetaceae bacterium | reverse complement strand
GTGCGTCCAAATTCAGACGTCCACACGACCAGAGTCCGCTCGAGCATGCCGCGCTGCTTCAGATCGGTCAGCAGTCCGGCAATCGGCTGATCGATGGCTTTCGCCAGTCGCTGATGATCGAGCATGTTGCCGTGCGAATCCCAGTTTTGCCCGCTGTTCGATCCCACATCAATGAGCTCTATGAAACGCACACCACGTTCTGCCAGGCGGCGAGCCACCAGGCATTGCCATCCAAACCCTTCCGTCGCCCCGCGTGGAATCCCATACAGATTCAGTGTCGCTTCGGTCTCACTACTCAAGTCAAAAGCTTCCGGAGCCTCACGCTGCATACCAAACGCGGTTTCAAAAGAACGCACTCGCGCATCCAGCGCGCGATCGGCAGCCCGCGTTGCCAGGTGATCGCGATTCAGCTGGCTCAGCAGTTCGAGTTCCATCTTCTGCAGATCACTGTTGTCAACCTGAGGCTTCAGATTGGGCAACGGCTCCGCTCCCGGAATCACATGCGTTCCCTGATGACAACCGGGCAGAAAATCACTGCCCCAGGTCTGAGCCCCCGCGTACGGTGCAGCTGGCGCGAGAACCATAAACGACGGCAGATTGCTGTTGACGGTGCCCAGGCCGTAACTGACCCACGCCCCATGACTGGGCCGCGGAAACTGGATGGACCCGGTGTGCGCCGCCAAAGTGGCTTTGTCGTGCCCGTCGCTGTCGCACACCATCGCATTCAGGACGCAGACATCATCCATCACGGTTCCGAGCGATGGAAACAGATCGCTGACCCAGGTTCCGGATTCACCATACTGATTGAATCCCCAACGCGGCTTGATCAAAAATCGCTCGAAGGCGCCCGGTTTATTCAGCCACCTGCTGGCCGTAATTGACTTGCCATGATCTCGCACAAGCTGAGGCTTGTAGTCAAACGTGTCGACCTGAGAAACACCGCCCGTGGAATACAAAAAGATGACTCGATCAGCCCGCGGACTAAAATGGCCGGGCCTGGCCGACAGCGGATCAGACGCCACTGCACTATCAGTGGCCGACGACTGCTCCGCCAGCATTCCGGCCAGCGCCAGAGCACCAAAGCCACCGGACGCGGTTTGCAAAAATTCACGTCGACTTGTCATGCCTTGTTAATCCACATAAAGAAACGCGTTACTTGTCAGCAGCACACGAGCAACCGCGCTCCAGACTTTCAATTCCTCCTGATCGGCTGCGGTCTGATTTTTCCGCAACGTCTCATGATAAGAATCAAGGAAATTCAGGACTCGTTGAACTTCTTCCGAACCGGCCGCGCGTCCATGAGCCATCTCAATGGCGGTCACAACCCGAGTTACCGGATCACTCGTCTCACGAAGCAGCCGTTCAGCAAATGCCGTGGAAGCCTGATGCACGAATGGCGAATTCATGAAGTAAAGTGACTGAGTCGGTGTGGTGGTCGGCAGTCGTTCAGCCACACTCTGATTGGGATCCGCCGCATCGAAGGTCGCGAGATAGGGATTCCGCCGGTTCCGCTGCTGCATCAGGTAAACACTCCGGTGCATCGAATCGTACACAGCATAAAACGGCTGATGAATGGTGTAGCTCCATTGGTCCACAGGCGGAAACGGATGCTGTCCGGCCATCGATCGATCCAGTTGACCGCTGACCGCCAGCATGGCATCACGAATTGATTCTGCATCCAGCGGCTGCCGCGAAAAACGCCAGTGCAGACGGTTCGTCGGATCAGTCCCAAGATTGGCTTCGTGATCGTCACTCGACAGCTGATAGGTGCGGCTTAACATAATCGTCCGATGCAGGGCCTTCACATCCCAGCCGGATTCGACGAACCGCATCGCCAGCCAGTCAAGCAATTCCGGATGCGAAGGCAAGTCGCCGCGAGTCCCAAAGTCGCTTGGAGTGGAAACCAGGCCGCTACCAAAATGCCACTGCCAGACTCGATTCACAAACACGCGAGCCGTCAGCGGATTGGTCGATCGTGTCAGCCACACCGCAAGTTCACGCCGACCGCTGCCGCCAGCCGGATCAGCAATGGCATCGCCGCCCAAAATCTCCAGGAAACGCCGCGGAATTTCATCGCCCGGTTTGTCAGGTTCTCCCCGTTTTTGCAGCCTCGCGTTTGTCGGCGTCCCTTCACTAACACCGTAGGCAACCTCATAGGTTGCAGCCGCCACCAATGCCTCCCGCTGTTTGGTCAGAGAGCCCAACTCTGCGTCGGCCGCAGCGAGCCGCTCCTTCCAGTCGGCGATCGATTCCCCCGGCTTTGCAGGCTCGCCACCAATCGCGGAAAATGGTGACTTTTGAAGTCCCACATTGTCCAGATCTCGAACAGGGACAAGCCCCGGAACATGGCCGATCCCATCACAGAAAAATGTGTTGACGATTCCATCCCACGAGGCGTTCAACGGCTTGCCGTCGAAAGAAGTTGTGTCCTGTTGTGATCCAACAAATCCCTGAAATGTCTTGTGTTCGTAATCCAGCGCAAGCTGCAATGAGTACCACGTTCCGGGCTCCAGCGTTCTGATAACTTCCCAGGTACCTCCGTTGCGAATCGCGAATTCACTGTTCGAAACGCTGCATTCCAAAGCCAGCGATTCCAGGACCCCGCGTCCGAGATAAAAGCGATACGAGCCCGCCGAATCCGTGCCGGGCACCGTGCGAAAATCGATCGTAAAGTGAATCTGTTTTCCCGGTTCGGAATACGCGGAATGTTCAAACACATATCGCAGCCCATCATTGGGCAGACCTGCACCGACTCGAATTCCACGCTGGCCAGCGGGATGCACATGGCCAAAGGGGCTCTGAGCGTCCGCAAGAATTTTGTTCGGCCCGGCTGTGAACCACGGTGAGGCGGGCGGCTGGCCATCTTTTTGCTTTTCGAGATCCAGATCAACTCCGCCAGCAAACAGACTTCCATCCAGCTTTGCTTTTTCAACTCGCAGCTCCGCGATTCGCTGATCGTACTGCCGCAGGAGATCTTCTTTTTCGCGGTCAATTCGCATCGCTGTTTCCGTCGGAACGAGCGGTGGAAAGCTGGACGGGCGTTTGGATTCTTCGCCGCCGGGAAACGCCCATTTTGTACTCTGCAGAATCCCATACATCGCATAATAATCGTTGGCCGTCACAGGGTCATATTTATGGTCGTGACAGCGTGCACAGCCGAGTGACAAACCCAACATCGAACGTCCGACAGTGTCGATCACATCGGCGAAATCCAGATGTTGAAAATCGGGCGAAGGGCTGTATCCGTAGCGTTTTCCAATCGCCAGAAATCCGGTCGCTGTGACACGATCTGCAAACTCATCTGCCGGACCTTCCTTTGCCAACACGTCGCCAGCAATCTGTTGCTGCACGAACTGATCATACGGCAGGTTCCGATTGAAAGCGTTGATGACCCAGTTGCGATATTTGTACGCTTCACGAACCGGATAGTCGGCTCCGTCGCCAGCGGTATCGGCATAGCGCGCGATATCCAGCCAGTGGCGGCCCCAACGTTCACCATAGGCCGGTGAATCCAACATTCGGTCAACCACCTTCGCCCATGCGTCCGGTGATTCATCTGCAAGGAAGTCGAGTATTTCCTGACGCGTCGGTGGGAGTCCGGTGAGATCAAACGCGGCGCGACGCAGCAGCGTTCTGCGATTGGCGACCTGATTGGGCGTCAGAGAATTGGCCTGAAGATTGGCGATAATGAATGAGTCGATTGCGTGGGCAGACCAGTCCGCCTGATTGTGTTGAGGTGGCACTCCAGTCTTTAGTGGCTGAAACGACCACCATTGACGAGCCGCTTCGACTGTCATTCCACCGAGCCGCTGTTCGGCAACTCGGGGATCCTGAGCACCCGAGTTGATCCATTGGACGAGCCATGAGATCTCGACTTCGGTCAGCACATCCCTCTTCTCTTCCGGCGGCATGGCTGACACGCCATCACCATGCCGGACGGCTCGTATAAGCAGACTCTCGTCAGCGTTGCCCGGCACGATCGGCGGACCACTGTCGCCTCCCGTTTGCCAGCCGGCTCGCGTGTCCAGTGCCAGACCGCCGCTTGTCTTGCCACTTTCCGCCGAGTGACAGGAAATGCATCGATCGACTAACAGCGGACGAATATGAGTCTCGAAGAACTCATCGGAGACTTGTGCAACAGCCGATGCCGGGCTGCTCAACAGTCCGCAGATGATAAAGCAAATCGAAAGATATCGACGGGGCATGGCAACCGTTCTTACTTCTCAGGAGAAACGGATTCGGGGCCGAACTATGCCGCAGCATAGCATCGCCAGCAATTTTTGTAGCGAAGAACTCCAATAAAATCGGACGGGGACCCTGACCTGTCGGGGAAGCCTGAACACCCAAAGCCCTGGCGGTTTCCTCCACGCCCGGTCCACTTCGTCGCGGAACACAACAGGCGTTTCGCCGCAGGTCATCCCGCGCGCCCACGACTCACCTTGTATTCCTGTTTGGCACGGGAGGTGCATGACCTGACACCGCTGTCCGATGGAACAGGCTCAGGCAGATGGGCCAGTGGCAAGAAGTAAGGATAAGGACGATGTCCGGCGTTTCACTGTGTGGCAAAAAAATTGTCTTTTTGGTCACTCATGGCACTGAACAAAGCGAATTCACTGATCCCTGGCAGGCCAGGCTGATCGCTGGAAATGCACACGGCGCGCTGCGCATGCCAAAGAAATCACATACGGAAGCTCAGTTGCAGGACCAAAAGTCTTTCAATGCAAACGGCACTCAGGAAAAGCGTATTGAACGGGAGCAAGCAAAATCAGTGGCTCCTGTCTGTTTTTTAAGACGAATTTTAGAACAACATTTAGAACGGAGTTTAGTAATGAACACCACAAAGATTGGAATCGTATTTTCGCTGCTTGCGACCGCATGCCTGGCCGCCAAAGCTGACGAGCAAAATCCTCGAAGCGAACGTTCAGAGGGAAAACGAGCCGAGCGTCGGGAAACGCGAGAAGAAAATCGGAAGAAGCAACAAGACGGGGATAACGAGCAGCATCAGGACAAACACGAACAGGCATTGAGTAAATTCTTTGCCGGACGTTTGATGCTCATGCATCACAGTTCAATCCTGATGAGCGATTTTGCTGCCCGTGAAGCGTCTTCCGAAGATGTGAAGGCGTTCGCCGACAAACTGCACAAGAGCCACGCCATGCTGAATCGAAAACTGGGCGATCTGGCACCGGAAATTGTTTCCATCACATCGCTGGATAGCGCCGGACGGCCAGGTTTGTCCGGCCAGAAAAACACGCTGCCAGTTGAGCAAAAGAGCAAGGTTGGAATAGATGAAGTCGTTCGCGATAAGGAAAGCATTCATAAGGAAATGAACTCCGACAATTTACTTCACCGAGTTCTTAGCGTGGAACGCCAGGCGACTCAGAATTATCTCCAGTCCACCACCGAAATGCTGTCGCGATACAAGGGTCAGGATTTTGACATGGGCTTTCTTGGGTTCCAGATTGGCTCGCATACGTGGGAACTTGCCGAACTCAAGGCCATGGCTTCGATCGGCAACGACGAATTCCGTGAAGTGATCAAAGAAACCACCGAAGAAATTGAACAGCACCTGAAGGAAGCTCAGACGCTTTCAAAGCAACGTTCTGATGACGACGATAAGGACCAGCCGGATGACGATGACAAGAAGTGATCGTCGTCGCATCTGCCTTCGCCATGAACATCGCTCGGCATTTCGTCTGTAAACGAAAACGGCCTCGAAGGTTTTAACCTTCGAGGCCGTTTCTTCAGCAGTCTGGATTTGTGTAGATCGGAGCGTGTGTTACCAGTTCTTTGGATGCAGAACCCAGTACCACTTGTCTTTTTCTTTATTGAAGTTCAAATTCCACTGGCCATCGTCCCATTCCAGCGACACTTCACGCCATCCCATCGGAACCTGTGGGTAGGGATAGAATGGGCCGATGTAAGGAAACGCACTGGCACTGTACTGTGTCGGATAGCTGACCGCCGCTGAGTTTGGATACTGAGCGTAAGACGGCCACGCGTGAGACGGCAGGTGTGGATTATTGAAGCTCGTTGGAGCATACCCCGATGGTGACGGTGCCATGCCGGGATTCATCCCTGGCTGCATGTAACCGGCCTGCTGCATCATCTGCGGAGGCATGCCTGGCCCCATCATTTGAGGAGGCATGCCCGGCCCCATCATCTGTGGCCCCATCATCTGTGGCCCCATCAACTGCGGCGGCATTCCCTGACCTTGCATCTGCATCATTTCAGGACTGCCAGGATAAGCACCTGGGCCTCCGTTGAAAGCGGTCTGGCTGACAGGGCCCGACACTTTCAATTGGTTGGCCACGTTCTGTACGCCTGGAGTCTGTGATGCAGCGGCTCCAGCGGCTTCACGCTGACCGACAGTCGCCACTTCGCCAGCCAGAGTGGCTGTGCCGTTGTTGTAGCGAATCTCGATGTCGTATCCAATAAGCCCAACCTGTGACAGAGACGCGGCAATCTGATTGGCCACAGCTGTGTTGTTCTGAGCGGCAGGTGCTGGCGCTTCACCGCTGACACGCTGAATTGGATTGGGTCGACCATCGCCTGAACGAGTCGCCGCGGCACGCTCAACACCCTCACCGGCTGCAGGCACGAATCGCAGGTTGTTTTCAACCTTGCTGATTCCCGGAACTGAACCCGCTAGTTGCTGAACAAGAGCACGCTGGCTGGCATCGTGGACTTTGCCACTGATGATCACCACGCTGTCTTTGACTTCGATTTCGATATCGGAGCCCTGAACATTTCCGCTTCTCAGAGCCGAGGCCACTTCGTCGGCCTTTGCCTGATTGCGGATCTTCTCGGCTGAGCTCGAGAATGGTGTCTGCGGCTTTGCTCGGCCGCCTAAAAAACCGTCCGCGCTGGCAACGACCGGATTGGCCGCAATAACGCCCAGCACGAGCAACAACTTACCGTACTTTCGCATGAAAGTTCTCCTCCGTGAGGTACCTTCCGTTCCGGACCGCACTCGTACTGCTGAGAAACCGTCCCGGTGGTCGAATGTCTAAAATTCCTGGACGCTGACTGCATCTGGCAGACACATCCGCCAGAACTCCAGACTGCTGCCACCGCCAACGCCAGCCTGAGAATCGATATCGTTTCTCACGGTGACCTGCTACGCGACGAAGCAACAGAACTACACAATGCTTTCTTCGGTCCTGTCATACCGGTTAGATAAACAATTCTGGTTTTTTGGCTCGCGACGGTTGTTCCGGCTGAACATTCTCAGCAATCCACCTGGTCAGATGAGCAGGCTTTTCTGTCTTACGCCCCCGCAGCCAACGACAACCGGCATTTTCTGCCGCACATTGCCCATCCGGTCTCTCCCTATTAAAGGCCAGCCGCTTGACCGATGAAACTGATTGGCCATACTCCCTGCGGAAGCCGCGCGCCATGTGGCGGGACGAGCACCGATCCATGTCGCCCTCAACTTACTTCTCTCCATGCCTTCACTTCTGGACATCGATCATCTTTCCAAATCTTACGGCAGCCTGAAGGCTGTTGATGAGGTCAGCTTTCAGGTGGAAGCTGGGGAAGCTTTTGGTTTACTGGGGCCAAACGGCGCTGGCAAATCGACCGCGATGATGATGATCTGCGGCCTGCTGGAACCTGACTCCGGCGAAGTGCGTCTCGAAGGCCAGCGTCTGGACCGCCGTCAGCCCACCAGCCGCAACCGGTTGGGCGTTGTGCCTCAGGACTTGGCGATTTATCCGGACCTGACGGCTCGCGAAAACCTGCTGTTTTTCTCCGGCCTGTATCATCTGAAGGGTGCAAAACGGCGCCAGCGAGTCGACGCGGCTCTGGACCAGGTCGGCTTGACAGCTCGCGCGGACGATCTAACTCATACGTTCTCCGGCGGAATGAAGCGACGTCTGAATTTTGCCGCGGCGGTGATGCACGAACCTGTCCTGCTGATTTTGGACGAACCCACCGTCGGTGTGGATCCTCAAAGTCGGGCTCATCTGATTGAATGCATTCGCACGCTGCAGAAAAACGGCACTGCGGTGATCTACGCCAGTCACTATATGGAAGAAGTGCAGGCCGTCTGTTCCCGCGCCGCGATCATGGACCATGGCAGAATGCTGGCCTGCGGCGATATCCCGACGTTGCTGCAGGAAATCCCATTCGAAATTGAAATGCGGCTTGGCAATACCACGCTTCCGTCCACAGTGTCGCTTGGCGACGGCGCGACGGTCGAAAAGGACGGCGATGAAACGCTTGTGCGAATCAGTACAGCAGACGTTTCCACAGAAGCCGCTTTGAATCACGAAGTCACAGCCATCCTGACAGCGCTGGCCAAACATTCCATCGGAGTCCGCTCCATTCGAACACACGAACCCAACCTTGAAAGACTCTTTTTGAGACTCACCGGACAGAAGCTGCGGGATTAATCTCGTTCGATCAATAATTGTCGCCTTTCGCTCCGCGAAAGTAGCGTTCTTTCGCGGAGCGAAACGCAACGATCAGACACTTATTGATCGAGCGATCCTAATCTCCGCTAGTAAACGACAGCTGGCATTTGATCATTGCGATCTCTGCAGGCTGCAACAATGAATTTCAACGAGACTCAGTGTTCTGGTGCTTTACGTTTTCTGAACTGACCACAAACTGGCCACGAACCACGACAAAGAATTTCCGGATTCATGGACGCTTTTAAGATCACATTGAAGGACCTGACTCTGCTCTCACGAGATCGCCGCGCTCTGGTGATTCTCGTCGCGATGCCGATGGTGATCATTGCCATCGTCGGATCGTCGACCGGTCGCTTGCGCGCGAATCGCGAACAGAGCCGCCAGGGGCTGAAAATGGAGGTCGCCGACTTTGACAATTCAAACTCGTCGACTCGCCTGGCCGGGTTTCTCGCCAGCTATGAAAACGTGATCGTCAAAAAAACGGAACTCTCGGCAGAGGCGGAGTCCACGCAATTGGCTCGCCTTCAGGCAGAACGACCGAGCGGCGAAATTGATGTACGGCTTGTTATTGAACCAGGCTTCGAAGCCGCCATGCGAGAATTGTCCCCGACTGACCTGACATCGCCCGACCATTCGTCCCGGGAAAACGGCCTGGCAAAGATTCATCTGGGTTTGAAATTCAACGAAACCGCGGCCGATCCAATGATGGAAGGCCTGGCCAAAATGCTGGTGAAGAGCTCTTTACAGAGCGCCATTCTTCCGATCATCGCAGAAAAGATTCCGGTGCTGCGAGGTGCCGCGAACCGGTCAAAGAAGATCCCCGAGCCGTGGGAGAGTACCGCGGCCGCTCAGGAAACCAAAAGCGATTCCGGCAATCGGGTTTATCAGTTTTTCATCCCCAGTTATACGGTTCTGTTTGTGTTCTTTCTGGTGAACATTATGGGCCGTTCGTTCCTGGATGAACGAGACATGGGTACGTTGCGACGACTTCGAATTTCGCCCATCTCACCCACATCCATTTTGATGGGCAAGACCCTGCCGTTCATGATTCTGTCTCTGATCCAGACGACCATTTTAATGGTGTCGGGCAAAATTCTGTTCGGGATGTCCTGGGGGCCACAACCCTGGCTGCTGCTGCCGATTATGTTATGCACATCAACCGCCGCAACGTCGCTGGGGCTGATGTTTTCCACGCTGGCAAAAACGGAGTCGCAGGTATCCTCGTTCGGCAATCTGATTCTGCTGTCCAGCGCCGGGATCAGCGGCTGTCTTGTGCCGCGAGCCTGGATGCCACCGCTGACTCAGAAGATCAGCCTGTTTACGCCTCATGCCTGGGCGCTGGATGCCTACAGCGAAGTCCTGACGAAGGATCTGCCACGCCTGGCGACGATCGGCCAGTCCTGCGGAGCTCTATTGCTGTTCAGCTCCGTCTTCTTTTTGGTCGGCCGGTATCGCTTCCGAAACGAAGCCTGACAACCTGCCTGACGACGGACACCTTTTCGGAGCAACAGATGCTGGGAGATCTTCAGAGTCATCGGCTGATTATTGCCAAGGGCTTTCTGTTTCTGTTGGCCGGGATTCTTGCCGGCGTGCTGCTGCTGGCCGATCACCCTGATGTGCGAACGCTTGTTCTTTTGAGTCTTTGTGTCTGGTGTCTCTGTCGCTTTTACTACTTTGCTTTTTATGTCATTCAGCACTACGTTGATGACAGTTATCGATTCGCCGGTCTGAGTTCCTTTGTTCGCTATCTGTGGCAACGCCGTAACAATAACCGCTGACGTGGCGTTCTTTGTCCGACGGTTATTGTGTCCACACGGGTCGCTGTGGTAAGCATGTTGCATCATCCTGTGTTGCAACAGGCACCAAAGAACCGATTGCATCCGGAGTGGCAAAGTTTCAAACGTGTGTCCTGCGAGGATTTTGTTACGTGAGCCATTTTAAAAAAGTGTTTCGCGGCCTGCTGCTGGCTGCAGGTCTGATTCTCGCCTTCAGTCTGCTCACGTCATTTTCACCGCCCGAGCTCATGGTGCGGGGAATCTTTCCCATGTCCGTGGCACGGGGTGAAGAGGCTGAACTCGAAGAGGTCTGTGTTGTGGAAGACCCCGAGCTGAACGAAGCGAGCGGTCTTGCTTTCAGCCGACTGAACCCGAAAACCGTCTGGATCCATAATGATTCAGGCGATAAACCTCGCCTGTTTCTCGTGGGCATGACCGGCGCGACTCAGGCTGTTCTGACGTTGAACAAAGTTGAACCCATGGATTGGGAAGACATGTGTTCGTTCGAAGCGGACGGCGAAAGCTGGCTGCTGATTGGTGACATCGGCGACAACGGACGCGTTCGCGGAAAGTCAGCACCCCCGGCTCAATTGCTGTTGGTCAGGGAACCAAAGCTGACTGTGGATGCTGCCGGGAAGAAAACACCAGCGACAATCTCCGCAGACGTTTATGCAACGATTGAGTTCACGTATCCCGATGGGGCCGTGGACTGCGAAAGCGTGGCGGTGGATATGCAGCGAAAGGAAATTTTGCTGCTGACAAAAACCAACCCTGTAAATTGTCGTCTGCTGCGTCTGCCATTGAATCTGAACCCCGGCAAGTCGACCGCGCAGGCCGAAGTTGTGGCGTCGCTGGCCGTTCCTTATGCCACGGCGATGGATCTGTCGGTGGATAATCGGCAACTGGCGATTGTCAACATGTTCAGCGGGGCTTTGATTCAGCGAGAAGAATCCGAAACCTGGCAGCAAGCCTGCACGCGACCTGCCAGAGTCCTGACCCTGCCGGCCCGACCCCAGGGCGAGACCGTCTGCTTCGAACCCGACGGAAAGTCTCTTCTCCTGAACAGCGAACGCGCCCTGCAACCGCTTTGCCGAGTCAAACTTTAGACGGTAAACATGAACGCCGCCGCTACGAAATGATCTTCCAGATCGGCTGAGCTCCCTCGACCCCGACCAGTGAATTGTCGAGACCACCAAAGAAGTAAGTCAGCTTGCCCGGATCCAGACCCAGCTGCTGCAGGACCGTGGCGTGCATATGCTTCACATGAAACACATCGTCCACAGCTCGGCTGCCGATTTCATCTGTTGAACCAACGGTCGTTCCACCCTTCACTCCGCCGCCGGCCATCCAGGTCGTGAACCCGTAACTGTTGTGGTCACGCCCGCTGCCGGTTGCGTACTCGGCAGTCGGCTGACGACCAAATTCGCCGCCCCAGACAATCAGCGTGTCCTTCAGCAGGCCGCGTTCTTTCAGATCCTTTATCAGTCCGGAAATCGGCTTGTCGGTCTCACCCGCATGCAGATTGTGGTTGGCTTCCATGTCCGAATGAGCGTCCCAGTTGTCGTCGTTGTGAGCCCCGCCAGAATAAATCTGCACGAATCGCACGCCGCGTTCGACCATTCGCCGAGCCAGCAGGCACTGCTTGCCGAATTTTTCCGACCGCGGATCATTCAGACCGTAAAGTTCCTGAGTCGCCTGGGACTCCTGAGAAATATCCACAGCTTCCGGTGCCTGCGACTGCATCTTGTAAGCCAGTTCATAGCTGGCAATTCGAGCCGCCAGGTTGCTGTTATCGGACCGCGGTGCCAGATGCTCTTCGTTGTACTGACGCAGAGTATCCAGCAGATGTCGCTGAGCACCTCCGGCTAATTCGGATGGCGGCGTGAGGTCCAGAATCGGATTCGCGCCGGATCGCATCACTGTCGCCTGATAACTCGCCGGCATGTATCCGCTGCTCCAGTTCTTGGAACCACTGATCGGGCCGCCCCGCGGATCGAGCATCACAACAAAGCCAGGCAGATCTTCATTCACGCTGCCAAGGCCATAGTTGACCCACGAACCCAGGCACGGATGGCCGCTGAGAATTCGTCCGGAATTCATCATGAGCATGGCCGAACCGTGAATCGGCGAATCGGCGGTCATCGAATGAATGAACGCGATGTCGTCCGCACACGTGCCCAGATGCGGAAACAGATCGCTGATCCATTTGCCGCACTCGCCGTACTGCTTGAACTTCCAGCGAGGCTCAACGATCCGCCCCTGATTACGGTGACCGCCGCGTCCGAACGTCTTGACTTCAATCGTCTTTCCGTCCATTCCGTACATGGACGGTTTGTAGTCGAAGGTATCGACCTGACTGGGTCCGCCGTACATGTACAGGAAGATGACGTTCTTTGCCTTGGGTTCGAAGTGCGGCTGCTTCGGAGCCAGCGGATTGGCCCACTTCGTCATGCCATCGGCGGCCACCGTCTGGCCGGCGAAAAAGCCGTCACGTTCCATCAGCGCCGTCATCGCGACGCCGGCAAAACCGGATCCGGTTTGCCACAGCATTTCTCGTCGCGTTCGGCCGCAAAAGTTTTGAGCTGTCATGATTGTGGTCTTTGTCTGTTTGCGTGGGACGTCAGGACGCCTGCTTACAGATACTGTTTTCGATTCTGCTTCTCAAGCTGTCCAAGGACTTCTTTGATTCGCTCCGACTGTGCCGCATCGGCGACGAGCGTCGCATCCGGAGTGTGAACGATGATAAGGTTTCGCAGTCCCAATGTCGCTACCAAATGGTCTTTTGACGTGCGAATGATACATCCCTGAGTGTCCACGCCGCAGAAGGCACCGTCCACCGTATTGCCCTCAGAATCTGATCCATTCAGCCGCGGCAGCGACAGCCAGCTGCCGACATCGTCCCATTGAAATGGCGCTTCGACGACCGTCACACCCTGGGCTCGTTCCAGAACAGCGTAGTCGATGGAGATGCTTTTCAGAGTCGGAAAGATGGATTTGATCACGGCCGGTCCCTGCCCTGCTCGAATGCCGTCTGCAATTTTCATCAGACCGTTGTAGAGTTCCGGTTCGAACTTTTCGAGAAGACTGAGAATGGTCTTCGCCTTCCAGCAGAAGATGCCACAGTTCCAGAAAAAACGACCATCACGAAGATACTGTTCGGCAAGACTCAGATGCGGCTTCTCGCGGAACGCATTCACGGCGTAAACACGAGGCGACTCTTCTTCAATGGCGGCCCCGCGTTCAATATACCCATACCCGGTGGCGGGGAATGAAGGAGTGACTCCGAACAGCACCAGGCGACTCGGATCCGCTTCGACAATCTCAACGGCCCGTTCAGCCGCGCGAGCAAACGCTTCATCCGTTTCGATCACATGATCGGCGGGCAACACAAACATGATGCCGTCTGGATCCTTCAGCAGGATCTCAATCGCGGCCAGCCCGACGCAGGGAGCCGTATTGCGAGCTGCCGGTTCGATGAGAATGTTGGCTGCAGGCAGTTCTGGAAGCTGACGCGCCGTTTCGGTCGCCTGAACTTCATTCGTCACCACCCACGCCTGAGCCGGATCGACCCAGCCGCGGCAACGATCCAGCGTCTGCTGAATCATGGTGCGTTCGCCGGCCAGCCGTAAAAGCTGCTTCGGCATTTTTTGCCGACTCTGTGGCCAAAACCGAGTCCCACTGCCTCCTGCCATAATCACTGCGTGCAACATCGTTTTGCTTTCCTGCGTGTAAAGTCAGTTCACTGTTGTCGTCGGAAAATTCATTTTCGGCACAAAATGAGAACTAGAGTGAGACGCCGCCCAGGCAAAGTGCTGACCGAACACAACTAATCCGACGGAAGCGCAGGATGCAACAAAATGAAGATTACAAAATGAGGGAGGATCGCAGGACATTACAAAGTTCGGGTTATCAGCGTCGATCTTCATGTACGCTTCGCTTCATCATTCTGTAAACATCATTTTGTCCCCTGCATTGCATTTAATGGCGAGCCGCATGCCGACGTGAATCGGGGAACGGCGCCTGCGGCTAGCCGTTAAACGATTTAATCAACCCTCACTAGCCTGTTCCCAAGCCGCGGTCGAGCGCGTCGAGTTCGCGAGAGTAGGCGTCGCTGACGGTTTCCAGAATCACGCGGTTGATCTTCCACGACGGTTGATCTTCGGTCGTTCGGTTACAATGCTCCGTCAACAGACGATAAAGAAAACGAAACAGATGCCGAGGAACTCGCAGCCTTGCAAACTTCTGAATCAGATCGTCCCGTGAAATCTCATCCGCAAAAAAATCGCCAATCGTGATCTTCGACAAAGCCGACTGCGACCCCGAAGGCGTCTCCGCCAGGCAGGCCCGAATTCGATTCGTCGCCATGTCGAACAGAGATTCTCCGGTCCATTCGAGCGACTTGATCAGGTTCTGTTTATCCAGACGCGATCGTTCATAGAATTCTTTTTCCTCTCGAGCCAGGAAATACACGACGTCACGCGGCAACAGCATTTTAAAGCCAATGCCCGGATGCTTCAGGAATTTGTTATCGAACATTGACCATAGAAAATCCCGCATTCTTTCGGCCGAACCATTGATCAAATGGGGTTCATCGACGCGATCCACCAGAACGATGATACTCTCAAAGCCCAGCGGTTTCAGAATCCGCTGAAGCTTCGCCAGCAGTTCGTAACGATCGTCACTGCGGTCGCGGGATGGCATTGGCTGATCGTCGATCTCCGGAGCGGGAAATCGTGTGAGAATGCTTCGCAGGGATGATGTGCTGTGGTCCAGAATCCGAATCTGCCGAGCGATCTGGCGAGCCCGCCACCAGAGAGTGAGATAACGTTTGACATAGGGAACCCAGCCGGCCGCGACCAGGACCCACACCCACCATGTTTTCAGTTGAGCAAGCGAGTTGACGGTGTCGGTGGTGATGTTTCGCAGAGTCAAGGCGAGCACCACAAGAGTAATAAAAATGCCCAGTCCGAATCGCCAATGAGCGGTCGAATTTCCGAAGCCAATCTTCTGACGAATCTTGCTCCATCGCCGTAAATGCGACTGATCTGACGACTGGTCATAGAACGCTGCCAGCATCAACAGGTCACGCTTTCGCTCACGAGGCAACTCGCGAATTTGTGCAATGTTGAAATCCGCATCCACGGTATGCTCGTCGGCAATGACGTTGCATAGCCGACGCGTGCTGAGTGTCAGCAGTGCATCCATGTGGTCCCACAATCGCCACTCCTTCAGAGCCTGATCCGGATTTCTTCGTCGGCCGCGAAGTCGATCGCGAAAGGCATCCAGGAAAGGATTCAGGTCGTCATAACTGATCACGAAAGCCCGCTCATTCGGGAACTTCGTGTTGTGCTCTTTCAACGCGTTGATCAACTGCAGCCGAATCGCTGTCTTGCCCGCTCCCTTTTCGCCGAACACAATCGAAGTGCTCGGGTTCCGGCAGTCGCCCAGCACCTTGTCCCAGGCGGGGTGATGAATTGTCTCTGCGCAGTGCTGCTGAAAGATATGGTCCGACTGGGCATCTTCCTGACTGAAAGGATTGACCGCGACGCCGTAATGCTCCAGAAACTGCTGTATTTTCATGAGTTTTCGTCTTTATTCACTTCGCTCGCGTCAGCCAGAACCCAAAACAGGCTCCCTGTCACGTTATTACTCGTCTAACCAATGATAAAATGGTCAGTAAGGGAACCTATCTCAGCTGAATCCTATAGTCAAAGGCAGCAAGCGGCGGCCACGGCAGAAAGGCGGGACCGGGAAGACACCTGTTATTGCGTACACACTCGCGGCTTGGTTGTTTAGGGCGAGCGTTTCAAAGTGAATGGCGCGAAGCGCTGGCGACCAGCGGTCAGGTGATGAATCGTAACCCGCTGCGTCAGTTTTTGAAGTTGGGAGTTTGCGACTATCCCAACCCGAAACGTCAGTGAGGGATCGTGCTTTGACACTTTTCCAGTGGTTAAACAAATCCCTCGCTGACGCGTCGGGTTGTGAAAAGCCACTAAATCAGTCGACCTCGTGGCGCGTTCCGCACGAAGTTTTCGCCTTTGAACCAAGCGGCTCACCGAGCGGCTAATTGTGAAGCGGACACCGCTCAGCGCAGTGAGCGGCGTCTGCTTCTATTGCTATTGCTTACCGCTCTACTTCGCCAGATCGACGCAGATGATTTCTTTGTCGTTGCGAATGTACGCATGCTTGTTGGCGAACGCCGGCATGCTCCACACGACCTCGCGGCCAAAGGCGCTGTTTGTCTGCTCGATCACCTTCGCCCGATCGATCTCGCTATAACCTTCCGGCGACAGTTTCACGATCAGAAGCTCACCCAGTTCATTGAACAGGAAGTAATGATCTTCGTGCCGAACGATAAAAGCGGTTTCGGATCCTGCCGGACGCTTGCCGATCGCATCGGAAGTCTCCCACAACCGCTCACCGTCGGGGATGGAGATCGCTCGCAGCACGCCCTTCTGATCGAAGCCGTACAATACCTGACCGTCCAGAATCGGCTGCACGTTCACCGGACAAATAATGTTCTGCTTATCCCGCCACAGTTCCTTGGCGCCCGGTTTTGTGGAATCCAGCTGAAGCATCAGACTTCGGTTGCTGTAACCGGCGACATACATGTAATCGCCCGCAACAACAGGCGACATAATGATGGACCCATTCGACGCTTCGTAAGGCAGCGACCAGTATTCTCTGCCGTCTTCCGGATTGACGGACGACACAGCGTTGGGCCGATAAAGAATCAGCTGACGGACGCCCGCATGTTCGATGATCGTTGGCGGGGAGTAACCCTGCTCTGGTGAGGTCGTGCTCTTCCAGATTTCCTTCCCGGTCAGTTTGTTGAACGCAACGATATGGCTGCCTTCGCCACCTGCGAGACACAGCAGTTTCTCGCCGTCGATCAGGGGATGAGCCGCATAACCCCACAGAGCCGCCTTTGTCCCATAATCCTTTTTCAGGTCGCGCGACCAGATCACTTTTCCGTCTGCAATATTGAAGCAGACCAAGTCGCCTTCCGCACCCAGAGTGTAGACTCGATCGCCATCCACATTCGGCGTGCAGCGAGGACCGGCGGGATACGAAACCGTGTACTTGACGGGATACTTGTGAGTCCACAAAACTTTGCCAGTCGCTTCCTCCAGGCAATGAACCCGCTCTTCGCCAGTGAATTCCTTGCGTTCAAAGTTGTCGACCTTCACGTCCTGCCCTGAGATATAATCGGTGATGAAGACTTTGCCCCCAGCGACCGCCGGTCCGGCGTAGCCACCGCCGATGGGTGTTCTCCACAGGATCTTTGGACCGCCCTGTGGGAATTTTTCCAGAATGCCGGTTTCACGCCAGACGTTGTCTCGCTGCGGGCCCATCCATTGTGGCCAGTCATCGCCCTGCGTTATCGCTGTGGTGAAACAAATTGCCAGACCCAGCGCACTCTTCAAAACATTCATTTCTCAACTCCGTTCGGTTGACTGCATTCAGTTCATCGCGTTCAGTGGCGATCGCTGCTTTCGCGTACAGGCTGCACAGTGCAGAGACCATTCTCATCGCATCCAAAAATAATAACTCGCAGTATTTTGCGCGAACGTTTCCTTGATGAGGAAGGTCGCTGAAGCAAGTTTCGCATATCCTTCACGGAATTCTCGGCGAACATTTCGCCCTTGCTCCGGCCAATACGTTCCTGCTGAATGACCGCTTCATGTCTGGTTCGCCGTCCCTGAATTCGCATGCCCTGTCCGTTCGCCGTCTTTGGCTGGCCGACCTGGCACTTCTGTTTGTCGCCTTCATCTGGGGAGTCAATATTCCTGTGATGAAAGTGGCGCTCGAATATGGAATCACGCCGTACGCCCTGAACGCTGTCCGCCTTGTCATTTCCGCCGTTGTACTGCTGCTCTGCGCCTGGTGGGAATATCGTGGCGGCATTCGGCCGGCGCCCGGTCTGTCACTGTGGCGAATTGTGGTTTACGCACTGGTGGTTTCTGTCGCGTATCAATTTCTGTTCCTGCTGGCGGTTTCAAAAACGACCTCGGCGAACATCGCTCTGATCATGGCCACTGTACCGATGTGGACGGCGCTGGGCGCGCGAGCCTTTCTGAAAGAGATCCTTCCGCCGCTGGCCTGGATCGGCCTGTTCACGGCATTCGCCGGTACGATGATCGTGACCGTGCAATCCGATGATCGTTCGAAACTCGTCGAACCACTCAGCAGTGTCAACGTGTCGCGAAATGCCGATACTGTGCTCGCCCCGTCCGTGTCCGAGCCGCCGTCCGCTCTTGCATTGACGCCTTCCACTGTGTCATTGAAAGGAGACGTTGCCACCACTGGTGACGAACCCAGCGAGCGGCCTGCGAAGGCTCAACCATCGAGCACCTTTTACGGAAACATGATCGCCCTCATCGCTTCTTTCACCTGGGCCGGAGGGACCGTTTTTAGTCGGCCCTTATTGAAGACCATGTCCCCGGTTCAGCTGGCCGCCTGTTCGGCGACGATCGGGCTGCCATTTCATATGCTCATCGCCGCTCCCACACTGGCCTTAGCCGTGCCTCTGCTAAGTCAAACGCCTTTGCTGCTCTGCGTGATTTATTCGGGCATCCTGTCCACCGGCCTGGCTTTGGCGTTATGGAGTTACGGAGTCAAGCACGCGGGCGCCGCGCAGGCGACGATGTTTCAGAATCTGAGCCCCATCATTGCCATTGGTGCGGCCTGGCTGTGGCGCGGTGAGACGGTCTCATGGGCTCAGACGCTTGGTGGAGTGCTGATCATCGGCGGACTGATCATCATGCGTCAAAGTCGCATGGCTGTTCTGGCTGCGTTCGCTGCCTCCACCGCGTCCACTGCGATCATTGAAAACGCACAGCCGGGGGAAAATGGCTGATCCAGACGTCTGCCCGACCTGCATCCCAAGTGCGTTCCAGCAGCATCCATGGTGGTCGGTTGAACCAATGCGGCCGATCGAGGAGCTTCGTGTTGTGCGATGTCGGACAGGGTGTTGTGCGATGTCAACCGGCAGCGATGCGGAAATTCAACAGATATGACGAATCGTTCAATTTAGCGCAACGCGGGTTACAGAACGCGGGAGCAGCTTCTGTTTCTGAAGCGACTGTTTGACAAACGTCCCACTGTATTTGTAAAACGGGCACTCTGAGAAAGTTGATTGTGTTCTTTCGGATGTGCAGGGCTGGGTGGATTCACCTGAAATGCCCGTCAATTTTCTGGTTCCCCTTTGCGGCCAATGATGTACCGCGGAGAAGCAAAATGAAGCGATTATTTGCTGCGATTCTGACCCTTGCCTTGTCGTTCGCCGACGTGACACCCGCCAGCGCCTGCTGCCTGTGGCCATTCGGCGGCTGGTGGGGCGCGGGATATGGTGGCGGCTACAACGGGACCAGCTATTCTCCTTATGTTCCTGCTAACACCGGCTTTTATTCGGCTGGTTATGGCTCCATGAGCTACACAGGTTCTGACTGCTGTGCTCCGGTCTGTTGCGATCCCTGCGGTTGCGGAACGGTCGGATGTGGGCCCGGCGGTTGCGCTTCCGGTTCCTGCGGTGGAACGGTAGCTCCGGCGGGAAGTCTGAAGCCTGAAACGGATTCCAACTTCGACAAAAGTCAGGAAAATAAAGGCACCTACGACGACGATCAATTTGATCGTGATCGCCTGAAACGCCGTGACAACGAACTGGACCGTGAACCAGCCCCGCTGCCGGGCGCACGAAACCTGCCGCCTCGAAGAAACACCGCTCCGCTGGATCCTGATCCAGTCGATGATTTCCGATCGTCTCCGGCCGGTGGTGCCCGAGGCACTGATGAGCCTTTCGGAACCGGGGCTGACGAAATCAAAAATAAGCCACCTATGGAAGAGCCTGCTGGGGATCTGCCGGCGGTTGATCCCGTAGCGGATCCGGCGATTGAGCCAGCTCCAGCCGGGGACCCGTTCAAGCTGAATGATTCCACATTTTTTAAAGCAGACGACCAGAAGCCGAACGATCAAACGCGTCGCGAGCGACCAGTTTCCCTGAGCGAACGAGCGAGCGGCCTGAATGAAGTAATCGCTCCAAAGCGTCTGGCTTCACGTTCACTGCCAGCGGCGCCAGCACGCGGCAAGACAACTTTCGCGGGCCGCACGACCGAAGACAAATCCAGCAGCAAGCCGCCGGTACGCTGGATTTCAGTCCCAACGCCAGAGGGCAATGTGCGGCTGTAGGCGAATTGAGTTTTGCAAATGCCGTTTTCAGGGCACACTCAATGTTGGGTTGAAGACCACATTCCGAAGTTGTCCGATCGCCGGCGCGTGGTAAGCCTGTCGCTGCTGAATCCGAGAGCTAGCACGACCAGATTGTGTTCCGGGAAGCGGTGGTGCAGTGTTGCTTCCAATTGTTGGTGTGCCGTGACGAGTTTGTCGATGAATCGCAGCGTCTTCCGCAGGTACCCTCTGCGATTCGTGAGTTCATCCAACACTTGGTCTTAGTTCGGGATCGGCTCACCGAATCATCGCCGCTCACGCCAAGTTGCGGTGGATCAACCAGCAGCGGCTGTTTCGTTTTCTATCTGGCTTGGGTAATGATAGAGATCAAAAACCCAGGCCAGACGTCGATAGACACGCAGCATGGTCTCATGATCCATGCGGAACGCGTTCTTTTTGTATGCCTTCAGAGCCGGCAGTTGTTCGCAGACTTTGGGTTCCACCTCATCCCATCCTGGGAGATTTAGCCCACAATACGTCTTGCGAATTTCACCAAGTGGGTCCCTTTCCAGATCTTCAAATCGAAGTTCATGCAGCCGGCCGGGCGGGATCAGCGACTTGGTTTCTTCGTAGGTGTGAATGCACTTTTCGTAAAAGTACAGCATGTCGGCTTCGCTGGTTGCAAACGTCGGCGGGCTGACACAGTTTTCAGAAAACATTGTCTTTCGCAGGTGCATTGTGGACTGATACACTGCGTAAGGATCCCTCATGATGTAAACAAACTTCGCGTCCGGAAACATCTCCAGAAGAATGGGGATGCGGAAGGTGTGCCCCGGGTTCTTCGAAACGATCGTGCGATTTTTTTTGAAGGTCAGCTTCTTCATCAGGGTTAGCAGAGAATGCTTCCACGCAGCCCGTTCCTTTGGCGTCATATCGCGCGGATCAAAAAAACGTTCGTAAACTTCGCGGCGGTCGGCAAATGCGGCCATCATGTACGGCGAAATACCACAGTCCAAAGCCAACGCGATGTCTTCTTCCTGCGGCTCGTTCCAGCCGGTCGGAATGTTGTCCATTGGACGAGTGGCCGGGAGTGCCCAGCCTGTCAGCGGGGCCAAAATTTTTTCTGTCAGCAGAAAATGACGCGGATTCACACAATGATACAGGTTTGGAAACGTAACGTTTGGGTCCAGCGCCATCAGATTGTGCAGCATCGTCGTGCCGCTGCGCCAATGGCCTAAAATAAAGATGGGCGGATGCTGAAGCGTAACGTTGCGAACCTTGCGAGCGAAGAATAACGATTCCATCGCGCTGTAGAACGAATTGACGACACTCAGGGCGGCGATTGTGGCCCAGCGAAGCAGATATGCGACACTAAAACCAGGCCGCAGTTTTATCAGCCGCCACAAGCCGGCCATGGTCAGGCCGTGCCACATGCAAATTAGCCCCTGCCCAGACGCCTTGACGGCCGGTTTTGAGGTCCCTGCAGGGCCAGCGGTTTTTAACGGGGAAGCACTCATGGGCAAAATTTGCGGTGGCGTTGGAGAATAACAGAGATGAACATCGCCCAGGCGAGCCGTTCGGTTACGGCAAAAGGACGACGACTTCGCATTGATTTTTCAAGAATCCGGCTCAGATCTTCCGGGAGTATGACGTCTTTTAAGAAGCATGTCCACGATCGGATGTTCAGTTCGAACCTTGATGATCATTTGTCCGGACGTAAGCGACAAGAAGGATAGCCAGACTAATCGGGGAAACCTATCGATTGGGCTGCAAAGATAGGGGGGCGGCGATGGGCGTCTGGGATTACCGCTTCCACGCTGGGCGGCCAGATGAAAGAATTTTTCCGGAAAGTCGGCCTGATGTAACCGCGGAAATTTTTCGCAGGAATTCTGCATCCTCAAACTTGTGGTGGACAATCACTTGAATGCGTCGCCCAATTTTAGAGAATTGCTTGAGAATCCTTAATCAAGGGCTGTTCACTGTTGCTGTGCCAGGGCCGCCCTGTTGTTTTTCGGCTATTTGTTTCCGTACAGAGATCTTCAGGAGAGTACAGTGAAGACGCTCGCTCGCAGTCTGCCATCTATAGGCTTCTCAATCCTGTTTAATCTCGGAATGCTGGCTGTGCTGCTGTTTATTCAGCGGGCGCTGCCATCGTTGGCCAAAGAGCTTCAGCTGGAATCCATCTTCACGGAAGAGATGCCGCAGGAAGAGATTACTCGCGAACTGGATCTGCAGACGCAGCCAGCTGAATCGCTAAATGTCATCGCAGGCGGCACGCCGTCCGCAACCGTCGGCGCGTCAGCTCAGCCAGCCGCTGCTCCTGTGAATGTGCAAAAGGCGGCGGTGATGAAAGAAGTTAACATCCGGCCGGTGATGTCGGAACTCGCCCTGCCCACAGACGCTCTGATCGGAGAAGAACTGGGAGAAGGTGAGATCGTCGGCGAAGTCGGTTCGATAGTCGAAGGCTACGGGGCCGCGATGGGCATCATCACTCAGGAAGTCCTGCGTATGATGCGTCAGGAAAAAGTGACGGTGATCTGGCTGTTCGACGAATCAGGCAGTATGGTCGACGACCGCAAAGAAATTCGCGAAAATTATGTGCGAGTCTACGAAGAACTGGGGATCGCTTCAAAGCAGGACAAAGACGTGAAACGCAGCGGAAACGATCTGCTGCTGACGGTCGTGGCCAGCTATGGTCGCGATATTCACGAACATACGGCTCGCCCGACCGATGATATCGAACAGGTCAAAGCGGCGATTGACAAGGTTCCGATCGACACCACAGGCGACGAAAACATGTGTCGGTCCATCGCGACAATCATTGCGAAGTACAAGAAGACGTCAAAGTCTCGCAAGCTGGCGGTGATTGTTGTGACCGACGAGTCGGGCGATGACGGCGACTACGTTGAAGCGGCCGTGGCAGAATCACGTGCGGCGAAGGCTCCGATTTACTTCCTGGGTCGCGAAAGCATGTTCGGTTTCCCATATGCTCAGCAGCGTTGGGTCGACGAGCCCACTAAGGAAGAATTCTGGATCCGCATTCGCCGTGGCCCCGAAACTCCTTATCCAGAATGCCTGCAATGGAACGGCCTGCATTCCCGCTGGGATGCTCAGTCGTCTGGCTTTGGTCCGTATGAACAGGTCCGAATGGCGCGCGAAACCGGTGGCATTTTCTTCGTCTTGCCGGGTGATGAGACCTCGCTCGTTGGCCAGGGTGCGAATGACAAACGCAAGTACGACTTTCTGTCGATGCGTCAGTATCAGCCCAACCTGGTGTCGCGTCCTGAATACATCAAGGATAGAGCGACCAGTGATTTCCGCGAAGCCGTCTGGCGTGTTGTCGCACGCCTGAATCCAAACGGCGACAAGCTGCTGTTCCAGGAACATGATCCGGAACTGAACATTCAAAACGAACATTTTCCACTGCTGCCAGAACCGTTCAAGGCCGCGGCAGGCGCCCAGGTTGCAAAGGCCGCCAAGGCAATGAATCTAAGCAACGAAGCCATCGCGCTGCTGGAAAAAGTGAAACCGTTGCGAGCGACCGAGGCGACTCAACGCTGGCGTGCCGGTTATGACCTGGCGCTGGCCCAGCTGTATATTTTCCGTCTGCGGTTGTTCCAGTATCTGCTGGCCATGGACAAGCACGCGAACAGCATGCCGCAGCCTCAGGATCCCAAGGCGAACGAGTGGAACTTCTGGTGGGATGCTGGTTCAAAGATTGTGCCCGATCAGGCTCAGTATGACCGACTGAAGTCCGCATTTGGAATTAAGATGACTCGTGATGAGTATCTGGAAATGGTCACGATCGAAGAAGCTGCAGCTCTTGAGCGACTGAAGGCCATTCAGACTGAGCACCCGGGGACTCCGTGGGCTCGGCGAACTGAGACTGAATTGACCTGGGGATTTGGTTTCCGAGTCGGCGATCGACACTGGGACGTTTCCGGTCGACGTGCGGAAGCGGCCAAGCGGCTGCCGAACCTGTAATGCACTTGAAGGCAGCACGGTTTGAAGGCAACACGGTTTGAAAGCAACACAGTGAGTGAAGAGTTGTTCGACGTTGTGGACGACCAGGACCGCGTGACTCAGGTTTTAACGCGGTCCGAGGTTCACCGTCGGAAACTGCTGCATCGGGCGATCCACGTGTTCGTGTTTCGCTCCGGCGGCGAAATGCTGATTCACAAACGATCGCCCACCAAAGAAGAGTTTCCTTCCGTATGGACCTCGTCGTGCTCCGGCCATGTCAGCGCCGGTGAATCATACGACGACTCCGCACCGCGCGAATTATTCGAAGAACTCGGCCTGCAGGCCAGTCTGACACCTGTCCGAAAGTTTTCCGCCTGCGCTGCGACTTCGTTCGAATTCACGATGCTGTATCACGCGGATAGTGATCAGGCGATTGTCCCTGATCCCGGCGAAATGACTGAGATCCGCTGGATGCATCTCAACGCCATTAACCAGTGGATGCAAACCACTCCCGCCGATTTCTCCCCCGCCTTTCAACTCCTGTTTCAAAGCACTCGGCAACCGGTTCATTGAAACGGCCTGCGTCAAAATCGTTGTTTGTTTCACAACCAAAACGCACGATGGAGCAAACAGCGGGCTCGCGGTCCAATGGCATTCACTTAGGGCAGAATCAGTATCAACCGCAGGGCGCTAGCCGAATGGCACTCGATTTAGAAAGTAGCAGGCACTTTCCAAGTGCCGTAGCCCTTGAAAACACATGAATTGGCGGACGGCACACGGGGTGTGCCTGCTACTTTTGCATCCAAGCCTCTTAGTCGGGTTGATCTTCAAAGATCAAAGGTGTGGCTGAGTTTGGGGGGGAGACGCGAAAGCGGACGCGGCCTTCGAGCACCTTTTTCAGGAGGTCGCCACAGATTTCGCCACGCCATCCGTCCAGCAGACGAGGAATCTCAGACGATTCGCCGCCACGCACGTGTTTGACAAGCTCCGTCAGGTCCTTATTCGTCCCGACAAGCGACTGAGCGATATCCAGTTCGGCACACACATTGCCAAGTGCCAGCGCCAGTAATCTGGAAATGACCTGATCATCCGAGGACGAGTCATCGCGTGATCGCAGTCGACGTGGCAGTTGATCATCAGGGATCTGACAGGCCTCCTCGATCACCGCCACAATATCGTCCAGACGCTTTCGGTATTCCGGGCGATTGAGATCGCGAGTCGCCAGGGCCTGCTGCACATTTCGAGGACGTCGGCGAGCCAGGTCGATCAGCAGATCATCCCGGAGGACTCGCCGCGCTGGGCGATTGCGACTGGCTGCTTCTTCTTCACGCCATACGGCCAGACGCTGAGCCACCACCAGTTCGCGACGAGGCAGCTTATGAATGCCCGATAACCGCTCCCATGGCTGCGTCTGCTCTTCCGCCAGAATGTCCTGACACATGCGATCAAATTCGGACACCGCCCATTGCTGCCTGCCGCAGGATGTCAGCCACTTGCACTGACGGTCCCAGACCAGCGGGACATACGAGACGTCTTCAAGAGCGTATTCGATCTGTTCGGCCGACAATGGCCGACGGAGCCAGTCTGTTCTGGTTTGCGAATTGGTAATCACCTTGCCAAGAACGCGTTCCACAATGGCTGTGTAGGACAGCGGATAACTGCGGCAGCGCAGTCCTTCAGCAATCTGAATGTCGACAAGCCTGCGAGGTACCAGTCCACTTTGCTGAATACAAAAGCGAATCTCCGCCTGGCCGCCGTGCACGATCACAGTCGTCGTGTCGTCCGCCATGATTTCCCACCATGCCGCCAGCGACGAAACTTCCAGCGGATCAACGGCCACACATCGTTCGGGAGTTGCGAACTGAAGCAATCCCAGCTGCGGGCGATAGCCAAGGTCCGAGATAAATTCTGAGTCAAATGACACCACGCCGCATTGCCTGATGTGGTCGCAGAGATCGTGGAACTCTTCCTGGGAAGCAATGATCGCGGAATTCATCGGGAGGATTCGTCATTGATGGTGTTGCGATGTCTGAGTGCTGATCCGGGCAGATCACACTTCTGGCTGAGGTATAGCAGGATTCCCCTTTGTCGCGAAGTACCAATGGCATTCCCTCGACAAACTGAGTGCAAAACTAAACTTTCGGCGTCAGTCGAGCGGCGGCTGTGGATGGGGCGCTGCGGAGATCCTGATCGGCTTTATTCAGCGCCTTCAGGTAAGCGTGTGCTGCTGCCGCTATAATGTCGGTGCTGACGCCTTTGCCCTGATATTGGCGTCCGTCGACATTGATTGTGACTCGCACTTCTCCCTGAGCGTCTTTGCCTTCAGAAATGCTCCGCACGTCGAACTCTTCCAGCTGGGCCGAAAGCTCCACAATGCGCTCCATGGCTTTGAAAACTGCATCGATGGGACCATCGCCGATCGCAGCGTCGCACATCACCGGCTGATCTTCACACTGCAGTTCCAAAGTGGCGGTCGGAATGGCCGAAGATCCAGCCGACGTGTGGAAGCTGATCAGCTTCCAGCGGTCCACAGCATCGGCCAGCCGGTTTTCGACCAGCGCGATGATGTCGGAGTCGTAGATTTCTTTCTTCTTGTCAGCTAACGCGATGAAGTCATCAAACGCTTTCTGAATCGCCTGATCATCCGGGCTGAAGCCCAGCTGCGCCACACGGTCCTTAAAGGCATGTCGGCCACTGTGCTTGCCCAGAACCAGATTCTGACCAATGTATCCCACGTCTTCCGGGCGCATGATTTCGTAGGTGGACCGTTCCTGCAGCATACCGTGCTGATGAATGCCGGCTTCATGAGCGAACGCGTTCTGCCCCACTATGGCTTTGTTGCGCTGGACTTTCATTCCGGTAATCGTCGAAACCAGGTGGCTGGTGGGATACAGCCGCTGAGTATTGATCTTCGTATGCACGCCGTAATAGTCAGCTCGCGTGCGAATCGCCATGACGATTTCTTCCAAAGCGGCATTGCCCGCGCGTTCTCCCAGTCCATTAATTGTGCATTCAATCTGACGCGCGCCGGCTTCCATCGCTGACAGACTGTTGGCAACGGCAAGGCCCAGGTCATCATGGCAGTGAGCGCTGATGATGGCTTTCGAGATATTCGGGACGTTCTGTTTCAGATACGAGATCACCTTAAAATAGTGATTCGGTGTGGCGTACCCGACGGTGTCCGGAATGTTGACGGTGGTTGCCCCTGCGTCGATTGTTTTTTCCACGACTTCGCACAGAAAATCGAGCTCCGTGCGAGCCGCGTCTTCCGGGGAAAATTCAATGTCGTCGCAGAACTCTTTGGCCAGCTTCACGGAACTGATGGCGCGTTCGATAATCTGCTGCTTGTCCATCTTCAGCTTGAACTCACGATGAATCGCGCTGGTGGCAAGGAACACATGAATCCGACGCTTTTCCGCCGAGGCCAGGGCTGCCTTCGCACGAGCGATGTCGTCTTCGCGGCTTCGTGCGAGCGCACAGATCGTGGTGCGATCGCCAAACTTTGCCGCAATCTGCGACACCGCTTCAAAGTCACCCGGGGACGCGATTGGAAAGCCGGCTTCGATGACGTCGACGCCCAGATCGACCAGAGCCCGTGCGACTTCCAGCTTTTCCCGCGTATTCATGCTGCAGCCTGGAGACTGCTCGCCGTCGCGAAGGGTGGTGTCGAAGATAATAATCTGGTCGCCGATCATGGGGCTTTCTCCGTGGGGCGGTCGTCAAAATTAACAGGGCACGAATGATGGACCAAAGATTTGGAGCCAGTCAACTCATGCCAACAAAAAACCCTGAGGAAGTCCTCAGGGTCTGGAAAGTCTGTCAGACTGCATACGTACCTGAGGCGGGCTTCACGAAGGAAGCAGTAGAAGGCTCAGATTAAGCAGCAGATTGGTCATTTTCAAAATCCACATCGGGTACCGCAGTCAATTCAGTACCCAAAAAACATGATGGGTGTCGGAACAGTCTTCCACCGTGACACACTCTTCTTTGAGGAAGTTACCGATCTGGCCACCAATCGTCAACGAATAACGAAAAAGGTTGTTCCGCCGTGGATTTCGGTAGGTCCACTCTGCCGGAGTGGACTTCGCGGCTTGCCGCGACTTGAGTGCACTCAGTCCCATACGGAACCTCCAGAAGATCAATCGTTGCTAATTAAACGGCAGCACGATTGACAACAAAATTGTCATCAGCAGACTCACGGTGCCCAAAACCATCAGGAGCGGAGTCCATGTTTTTAACGCTTCCGCTTCCGTCAGACCGCTCATGCGAGCAAAAATCCAGAACCCGCTGTCATTCATCCAGGATCCGATCAGAGAACCGCTGGCAATAGCCGTCGCGATATACACGGGATTGAATCCCAGTTTCTCCTGTGACAGTTCCATTGCCGCCATCTTGGCCGAGACCGTAATCATGGCCGTCGTGCTGGATCCCTGAGCCACCTTCAGGACCGCGGCCAGTCCAAACGCCAGCATGATGGCAATGAATCCCGTTGCGCCGCTCTCCTGGAATGAGCTCTGAATTGTGGCGGCCACGTTGGTGGCCTTCAGCATCGCTCCAAACGCTCCGCCGGCAGCGGTGATCAAAATGACCAGGCCAGCGCTCAATAAAGCGTTCTCAACGGATGCCGTGAACTCCTTTGGGTTGGGATGCTTCAGACGAACCCAGGTGATCATCGAAATGACCATCGAAACCAGCAGTGCGAAGCTCGGATTTCCCAGCAGCTCTGTCCACGGTTTGATACTGATTAAGATGCTCGGACCTTCTACTGGCTTCAGAGCCCCCACAATGGTGTCACCGGAGATCAGCAGCACCGGCAGCAGCACCGGAAGTAACGCTTCCAGCAGCGGCACTTTCATCACTTCCGCATGACGTTCAGCCACGGCCGTTTCGGAGTTGTCATCTTCGTCAAAGGTCGGCAGCTTTTCGATGGTGATATATCGGTCCATGTATGTTGCCATGAGCAGCGCGACCATCGCGGCCGGAGCTGCGACCATCATGCCGACAACCATCATCAGACCAACGGAAATATTCAGCGTCGCTGCCATGGCCAGCGGGCCGGGAGTTGGCGGAACCATCGTGTGCGTAATGGCGCCGCCGGCGGCAATCGCACACACGTACAATAGATAATTCTTGCGCGTCGTTCGGTACATCGACCGAGCCAGCGGGACAAGCAGATAAAACACCGTGTCAAAAAACACGGGAATCGACAGCACGAAACCGCTGCTCATCAGAGCCAGGGGGCTTCTTTCTGCACCAAGAATTTGCAGAAACGCCTGCACGATCCGATCGGCTGCACCGCTGAGCATCATCGCTTCGCCGATGACCGCCGCAAATCCGATGACGAGTCCGATCTTGCCCGCGTTTTCGCCAAACGCCACGGCGACTCGTGATACTTTTTCGTTGATCGGCCCAGGAGCCAGAAAGCTGACGAGCAGCGCCGCGGAGATCAAAGCGATGAAGGCATTGATTCGCAGAAAGATGATCAGTCCAAGGACTGTCAGAATGCCAATCACAACGATCAGGTACGGATGCATCAGCAGGGTTCGCCTTTGCCAGAACGAGCGAGGAGGGAGTCAAAACCGGAATTAATGAGGACCAGAAGTTTAGCAGCCCAACGAGTTCGGTTCCCGACTGAATGAAATGAAACTCACTGATTGCCGGTGATCCAGCCACCGCCGAGCACCCTGTCGCCGTCATAGAAGACAGCCGCCTGCCCCGGCGCAACTCCAAAAATCGGATTGACTGGATGCACCGAGGCCGTTGTTGGGGAATGGACTTCCACGGTGCATGGTTCTGATTTCTGGCGGTAGCGAACTTTGACTTCGCAGGTGAAGGTATCACCGGGCCGATCCGCCAGCCAGTTCAGGTCGTGCACGACAATGTGATGCGTCGCAAGGTCGTCGCGAAGTCCAAGCACAACCTGACGAGATTCAGGATTGATGCGAATCACGAAACGCGGTTCTCCAAAGGCGATTCCCAGGCCTTTTCGCTGACCGACAGTGAAGTGTTCATAACCTTCATGTTGTCCGAGAACGTTGCCACTGGTGTCCACAAAATCGCCGGCTGTTCCATCGTGTCCACGATAACGCTTGAGAAATCCTGCGTAGTCCTGGTCGGGTACAAAACAGATTTCATAACTGTCCTTTTTGTCAGCCACTCGTAACCCGGACTGGCGAGCCAGCTCACGAATATCGGGCTTCTGATAGGTCCCAATTGGCAGAAGAATGTTGGGAAGCAGTTCGCGGCGAATTCCGAACAGAACATAGGACTGATCTTTGTTGTCATCGTCACCGCGAAACAGTCCCCAGTCGCCCGTAGAATCCTGTTGAGCAATGCGAGCATAATGGCCAGTGGCGATGTAGTTCGCATCCACCTGCTGCGCGAAGTCCCACAGCTTTCCAAACTTCAGCCAGTTGTTGCACTGCACGCAGGGATTCGGAGTTCGTCCGGCCAGATATTCGTCAGCAAAATAATCCTTGATTCGCCGAAACGCATCCTGAAGGTTCAGCGAATGAAACGGTATGCCCAGCCGATCGGCGACACGGCGCGCATCCGCAGCATCTTCCGAACTGCAACAGCCCTGGCGATGCGCGGGGGCATTGACGATCGGCAACAGCCCGCCCTCAGGCAGTGCGCAGGCGGACTCGGTTTCACCGGATCGCATAAACAACCCAATGACCTCGTAACCCTGCTCATGCAGCAGCACGGCCGCCGCAGAACTATCAACCCCGCCGCTCATGGCGAGCACAACACGTTCAGGCATTCGAACCACACTTTGAATTAAAAACTGTTCCTTGGAAAACTGTTCCTTGGAAAACTGCGTTGCGATGATACCGAATGGACTTGCGAAAGTCTTCCAGCAGCCATCGCCGGCAAAAGCGGAGCGTCATTTCCGTTCCCGGATCGCACGGGGGACGGGGGCATCTCCGACTTCAGTAAACCGACCCCCAATAGTCCTTCTCCCCCACGGACAACGCTGTGAAGCATTTTGTAAAGGATTTCATGCGACTTCGGCCCAAAGGGCCATTCGATTGCCTGGTGGTCTGTCACAGCTAAATTTTAGGGTACGACGGACTGGAAGTCCGTCGACAAAGGTTACCGCCGACGGACTGGAAGTCCGTCGTACAAGCAATGCTCAACCCTAAATTTAACGCGTGACAGATTACTAGCCCGGGCCATCGGCCCGGGATCAGCGACCAACATCATTGAAAAGGCCCAATGGGCCGACCGTTTTATGCACGGGAAATGCGTATTCAAATGGCCGACCCTTTGGGCCTCACAAAATCAAGGGATTTAAATTCCCGGGCCGATGGCCCGGGCTAGGCAAACGGATGGGCTTTCGGCCCGGAACAACAGCAAATTCACTCAATAAAATACTTCACAGCGTTGCCCGCAGGGGGGAGGGGACATGACGAGAGCCGCCCTTCTCGCCCGCGGGGGACCAGGGGCTATAAATTTCTATCCGGCTTTTACGGGGATCCTAAAAGCAACTCCTCAAGCATACTCAACATACGCCCGCCCAACGAAAAAGCCCGCAGAGATTTCCGCGGGCTCGGGTCTGTCTGATATGGTCAACGTCCTGACGAAACCGTCAGCGTCGACAACTCAGCATACACAACTCAGTGACCAGCGACGGCGGATATGCCTTCGAGAAATCCCTGAAGCTGACGGCTGCGGACCGGGTGCTGAAGTTTACGAACGGCTTTCGCCTCGATCTGACGAACTCGTTCACGAGTCACCTTGAAGATCCGGCCGACTTCTTCCAGCGTGTAGGTATAGCCGTCGCCCAAACCGTAACGCAGCTTGATGATTTCACGTTCGCGGTAGGTCAAAGTCTTCAGGACAACATCAATCTTGTCCTTCAGCATTTCCGAAGCCGCGTTGCTGACCGGACTGTCGTTGCTGCGGTCTTCCAGGAAGTCTCCGAAGGCGCTGTCTTCACTTTCGCCGATTGGCTTGTCGAGACTAATCGGCTGGCGAGAAATTCGCATCACACGACGAGCTTCTTCGATCGGCACATTGGCCACCTCGGCCATTTCTTCAACGGACGGTTCGCGTCCAATTTCCTGAAGCAGCGTGCGAGCCGCGGCACGCAGGCGAGTCATCGTTTCGATCATGTGCACAGGAACACGAATGGTCCGGGCCTGGTCAGCGATCGCTCGAGTGATCGCCTGACGAATCCACCATGTGGCGTAAGTCGAAAATTTGTAGCCTCGGCGATATTCGTACTTGTCGACCGCTCGCATCAGGCCAGTATTTCCTTCCTGAATCAGGTCGAGGAAAGTCATGCCGCGGTTACGGTACTTCTTCGCGATCGAAACCACCAGACGCAGGTTGCCGCCTGAAAGATCTCGCATCGCCTTATCGTACTCGCCATGTCGCTGCAGAATGCCGTGCATCTGCACAGCCATGGATTCCGGAGTTTCGCGAGTCAGCGCGGTCAGATCGTCGAGTTCCTTTTGCAGATGCAGGCGTTCGTCGACAGCGGAGCTTAGATTTCGCAGGCTGGAAATCTGCTCGTGCAGTTCCGACATGCGATTTGAGATCTGTTCCAGACGCTTCATGCACGGCTGCAGACGCTGAGTTCGAAGGCTCAGTTCTTCCAGCAGTGTCACGCAGCGACGACGACGCTCGGCCATCCGCTGCTGAACTTCGACACGCTCGCCCGCTGTCAATTCACCAGCCAGGGCTGCGTTATCTTCTGCGTCACGTTTTCGAATATTTTCGATCGTCGCAAGATTGGATGGCATACGGCCGAGAATCTGTTCCTTCTCCAGACTTTCCGTCATCGACACTTTAATGGTGCGATCGAAAGGCAGCTCGCCCTTGTGCACTTTTACCAGTGTTTCGTGGCAGAAATTCAGAGCGAACTCGTTGGTCAGCAGAGCGCGACGGAAGCGTCGGCGAGTGACTTCGATCTGCTTGGCGAGAAAGATTTCTTCGTCACGCTTCAGCAGCGGAATTTCACCCATCTGCGTCAGATACATCCGGATCGGATCTTCCGTTCCGCGTGAATCATCGTCAATGCGGATGTCTGGACGGCGTTTCTTGCGAGTCGCCAGGGGTTCTGACGGATGGTCCTTTACCGGATCAGGAACAAGCTGCATGTTCAGCTCTTCCAGATAGGTAATCAGATGATCCAGGAACAGCGGGTCAGTCGCTTCATCCGGCAGGTAAGAATTCACCTGGGAGAAGTACAGGTGGCCCTGCTTGATTCCTGTTTGGATCAGGTTTCGCAGGCTTTCATCGAGGCATTGCATTTGAGTGGCTCCAGAGGAGTTCATAGTCGACTGATACAATCGTTGTTTGAAAAATTCCGTCAAATCAGTTGACGGGAGCGAGTGATCGCTCGGAAAAAAATCAGGTTGTCAGCGGCCGATTGCCGCGAATTCCGCTTCGATTCACAGACCCAACAGTTGCCTGCGTGTCCTGTGCGAGCGAAGCACTCAACACAATTATTTCATTTCCGAAGGATTTCCCATTTGATTTTGACGGAAATTGTAAAGTCGGCGGAGCGCGTCTTTTGTGTCGTCGTCGAGTTCGCTCACGGACGAGGCCGTTTGAGCCAGAAATTGTTTCGACACGAGATTCAGTCGTTTTTCTCGCCGTTCCAGAATAGGCCCGAGGACCCGCTCCAGATGTGGAGGCGCTTTCGCACCGCCTTTTTCATGACCCGATGGCTGATCGGTCATGAGCCGAAAGATTCCTTTCTCCTCTGCTGAATCCACCACCGCATTGATCAGACTCAGAAGATCTGAATCCGACTCCGCGGCGATGATCAGGCGTCCCAGTTCGGGAAGATCTCCGTCTTCCTTCCAGACATTGATGCACAAATCCAGCAGCCGCTGGTGTCGTACATTTTCGAAATCGTCCGCCCCGATGTGGTGGCGAATGACGTCAATCGTTTCCGGACAAGTCAGTATTATCTCCAATACCTCACGTTCAGCACGTTCGAGGGCATTTTCCACACGAGGTCGGAATTCGACGGGTTGCCTTTCGGCACCACGCCGGACAAAACCGCGTGTCTGTGTCTGCCCCCGCAAATCTTTCAATTGTCGACGCGCCATTCGCTCATCGACCTGGACTCTTCCACAAACATTGCGAAGGATCATATCTTCGCGAATGCTGCCCGCAATTCCCTCCGAAGCCGCAAGGAATTCCACCATCTGATTCAACACCTGTTGGCGGCCAGCAATCGTGTTGACACTGACCCGCTTCAGGACGGATTGCAACTTGTATTCCCAGGCCTCACCGGCCGAGGCTGTCAACTTGTAAAACTCTTCCGCCGTATGTTCTTCGAGATAATCCGCGGGATCCTTCCCCGAAGGAACATTCAAAATTCGTAAATCGAGATCCTCCGCCAGAAACCGCGAAATCGATCGTTCCGCAGCGTCCTGCCCAGCCTTGTCGGAGTCGTAAACCAGAACGACTTTTTCTGCAAACCTCCGCAAAAACCGGACATGTTCTTCGGTCATTGCTGTCCCCAAGGTGGCAACAGCGTTTGTCACGCCTGCCTGATGGCAGGCAATGCAGTCCATGTATCCTTCAACAATAATCACCGTCTTGCTGCGTCGAATGGTCTCACGCGCCCGGTCGAACGCATAGAGCGTTGCACGTTTATGGAAGATCGCACTTTCGACACTGTTCCAGTACTTCGCGTCACTTTCAATGTTGCCTCCCGGCAACACTCGTCCTCCAAAGGCCACCGGACGTCCTCGTTCGTCAATAATAGGAAAGACCAGACGACCGACCAAATTGTCAAAGTAACCCGGACCGTTGTTTCGTTCCTGAATCAACCCGGCAGCTACCAGTTGTGGAGGTGTAAACCTGCCACGAGCCTGTTCCAGAAACCAGTTCCAGTCCTCCGGGTGATACCCCAGTCGGAAGTTGCGGACAGTTTCTTCCGACAGCTTCCGCGTTTTGACATACTGCCGAGCATTCTCCGCCTTAAGGCCGGTTCTCAGCGCTTGATGCATCAAATTCACTGCCCACTCAACAACCGCGAGCGAATCGGTTTTTCTTGTTCCATTTTCTGAAGTTGCGTCGTCCCGTTTTCGCTTCGGGATTTCCAAATGAGCCCTGCGGGCAAGTGATTCCATCGCCTCAGGGAAAGGAAGTTTTTCGATCTCCATTACCCAGCGAAAACAATCTCCTCCCTGATCACACACCCAGCATCGATAAGTCTGGCGATCCGGGTAAACATGAAACGAAGGATTCTTGTCGTCATGAAACGGACACAGACCAACGTAATCGCGTCCTCCATGGATAGGCTTCAAAGAGACGGTTTCTGACACCAGATCCACGAGGTTGGTGCTGGAACGGACAAGTTCCTTAAAGTCATCACCAAAACCCTGGACCACAGCGAACTCCGATGAAGTGCCCCGCCTGATCGACGGAACCACCTTTTTTTTTCACCGCACTTTATTCACCAGCGCAGCAGTCCCTGCAGCTCTGGAAAAACTCTTTGCGAAGACTCTAGAAACAGCAGGAGCCTTGATCCGGCTCGACCACCAGGAAACCGACCTGAAAAAACTAAACAGGGAAATCGACGATCAATGGTCTGACGCCCACGACACCCGGAGCCTGCTTCCTGAGCCCCTTGTTCAGCGTCGGTTAATTCTAACCGCGATCCCTCGCCGGTCAAGCACTTCAGCCAAACTCGGGAAGCGAAACTGGTCGTCGCAAACTCCTGCACAGAACAACGTTGCAAGTCTTCGTCTCATGCTTCTTCCGTTCGCAGTGCAAAGCTTCCGGGATCGGCACGTCGAGACACTACGTTACAGCTTTCCCGAGTCACCGCAGGTTCCCCGAACGAACCAGAATTGGTGGATTTTTACATTTCTGTATGGACAGTTCCGGGACTCTCCTTTTGTCGGTTGATGCGCCCCGGGAAGGTGCTCCGGCGACTCCACAATTCTCCGTGCGACGCCACGCGAAATCCCACAATGCGGTGAACTTTGTAGCTCAATCGCCAGCGATCTGCAAAACATGCGTCTATGGCAATTGTGCTTTCGACAAACGGGGCCCTACACTTTCCGGTCAGCCCTGAGTGCTCTGGTCGCTCAAAAAGGGACTGAGTCTTCACAATCCCACGAATCAGGCAGCAGGATTGCGGTTATGGAAGTGCTGATGGAACTTCTGTCGTCGAACACGGCGATCGGACGAGTGGATTGGTTGGGTCTGGCGCGGGCCAGCCGCAGTGCGATCGAGACGCCCGACCAGGTAAGCTTGGTGATCGGTGGCGTCAGTGGCGACCATCATTGCAAACCGAACAAGAAGTCAAAGCGACAGGTGACTCTGATTCAGGCCGAACACCTGCCCGTGGTCGCCGCATTTTTACGGAAAGACCGCATTGATCCCGCGACCTTGCGCAGAAACGTCGTGGTCTCTGGCATTAACCTCGCCGCGCTGAAGTATCAGAAGTTCCGCATCGGGACCGCGGTGCTTGAAGGTTCTGGAAACTGTCCCCCCTGTTCCCGCATGGAAGAGAACTTGGGTGCAGGAGGCTATGCGGCCATGGTCGCTCACGGCGGCATTACAGCCATCGTGCTGAAGGAAGGCACAGTTTGTGCTGGAGACACCGTTCAGGCAATTTTTGCTTGTGAGGAAAGTCTATGATATCCGTCCTCCTGTGGCATTTTGCGGCACATTGCTGCGTTCTGCCTCGTGAAGGAGTATTGGGGGCCGCGAACGCCTGACAAACTTGGCCTCGCGTTCTGTGATCGGGGCGTTTGCCGATTGAAACAGGCCGGGAAATACGGCACACTCTTGAGTGTTATCACTGTCCACTGCCAGGTTCAGCACGGAACGGGATCAAAAATCATGTGGGGACGCTTTTCATCGGCAGAACTGAAGCGACGGCGAAATTCTTCGCATGTCCCGGCCAGCGCAGCCATGGAAAGCCTGGAAGCTCGTAATCTGCTCAGCGCCGTTGTGGTTCAACTTGCAGCGTCTCGCGACAACACCATCTACAACGTGCCGACGGGCGATTTATCCAACGGACACGGGGCGTTTGTCGTTACGGGCGGTTCCTACGGAGATGCGGCCGCTCGACGTGGCCTGCTGCAGTTTGATATCGACTCGGCCAATATTCCGGCCGGCTCCACAATCATCGATGTTGTACTGACAATGAATCTCAGCCGATCCGTTGGCGGGTCCACCGCAGTGGGCGTGCATCGCCTTCTGAAGAGCTGGGGTGAAGGTCAGTCGGATGCCGCGGGAAATGAATTCCAGGGCGCGTCTGGCGGGCCGCTGGATGCCACGTGGCTGTTTTCCAGCTTTGACGGTTTAGCCTGGGCTTCACCCGGCGGCGACTTCGGAAGCACATCCGCGACGGTGACGGCCGGTGCGCCGGGGGCTTATGAATGGGCGGGCGGCGGGTTGGTCGATGATGTTCAGTCGTGGCTGGATAGCCCGGCCGCAAATTTCGGATGGTTGCTGAGGTCCGCCGAACTGTCCGGGAATCTCAAAGCGTTCGTCAGCCGCGATTCTCCGAATGCGGCGCTGCGACCGCGACTTGAAGTTACCTACGAAGAGCCGGTGGTGCCGGGGATCGTGGAAGGCCGCAAGTGGCACGACAAGAACGCCAACGGACTCCGAGAATCTGCTGGTCTGCTGGATTTGAATCTGCAGTTTGTGAACGGCAATTCGCGCTACAATTCTTACCGTGGTAAAGAATACTGGTATCAGGCGACCGGCACGAACAACTGGTACTTCCTCACGCCCAACGGGGCGCTGACACAGTGGAGCGGCAAGGCAAAGCAGCTGACCGGCAAAGTTGTGGAGCGGCTGGATCCTCGAGTCTGGTACACGCCGGAGACCTTGCTCGGTTCGGCCGATAAATCTGAAGAACCATGGATGGATGGGTTCTCGTTTGAACTCGTGAACGCGACTGGCACAGTCGTTGCTTCAGCCGTTTCACGGGGCATGGATCGTAACGGCGATGGAATCATTCAGCCTGAAGCCGAACGCGGCTGGTATCGATTCGAAAATGTACTGCCCGGCAAATACACCGTGCGTGAAGTGGTGCCCAAAGGCTGGCTGCAAAGCGCCTCCGTGACTTCCCCCGGAGCGACGGAAGCGTACCGGCTTGATGTTTCGCTGGGACTCACGCTTGCTGCCGGCGGAGTTCAGGAAAATTTTGGAGGTGCCGGTGAACGCTGGCTCAGAGGAACCTCCGGCTGGTTTTACATCACACCACTCGGCGAACTTTATAAGTGGAACGGAAGAGCGGCTTTAAAAACAAGTCCTCTTTCCGGCACATGGATCGCCACGCCAGGAATCAGTTACTTCCGCGACGTTTCTCTGCTGCACTCGGCAAAAAATCCGGTGATGAATGTCAAACCGGGCTCTGTCTTTACCCGCGTTGACTTCGGCAACTTCAAGCCGGCGATGATGAGCGGACAAACGGCTTACGGCGATCTACCCCTCTGGGTCCGCAATTCTCATCAGTTCCTCGCATCGCTCAGCACAGGCACCAACGCTGCGGCGATCGCAAGATCTGCGTTGTTCAACTGGCAAATGATTGTGGTCTATTCCGGGCCCAAAAATCAGATCATTGTCGTAGATGGTGTGCGGGATCCTATTGGGACAACGGACGTCTGGGAACAAACCACAGGCAACACTTTGAATACCAGGATCACAACTCCAGCCGCAACGTCCGCAGCGTCCGCGAGGGCAAGAAACACTACGCCCAGTAACGGCCTGACAAATTCGCTTGACAGTCTGTTTTCCAGCCTGACCGTTTTTTAACGTCGCTTGGGCCAGTCGGTTTTCGCGCAGAAGTGGATTTGATAAGACATAGAGATGACAGGCGGCCGGTGATATTGGAACCGCCGCCAGCCCTTCTCTGAAAGTCAGTGTGGATGAACGACGACAAGCCGCTGAAAACTCGCACCGGATCGCCTAAACCGTTTTGGTATCAGCCGAACAAGAAGCAGCCCGGCACGCCTTGGGAAATTCCGCTCTGCGGCGAACTGAGCGAACGTCAGTCCGACTTGCTGCAGCTCTTCGTCGACGTCCCCCGCGGCAGTCGTGGAATCGTCTACTTTGATTCCTGCGGCGGCAGCGTTTACACCGGCCTGGCCCTGGGTTCACTGATTCGCCTGCGAAAATTGCGAGTCACCGCGGTGGTGATCGGAGAATGCTCATCGGCCGCCCTTTTGCCCTTTGCTGCGTGTCAAAAGCGATTCGTCACCGGCCAGTGTACACTTCTGTTTCATCCCATGCGATGGCAGTCGGACGAAGATGTGCGTCTTGAGGAAGCTACGGAGTGGGCTCGTCACTTCAAAGACCTTGAAGGACAGCTCGACGCTTTGCTGGTGAATCTCTTCAAAGTGCCATTGGACATTCTTCAGGGCTGGACGCGCCCCGGTCGGTTCGTTTCGGGTCCGGAACTGGCACAAGCAGGCCTCGCTTCACTGTTTGATCCATTCACAGACGCAGATCCCTGGAAAACCGTCACGACTCTGTGAACAATGCCTGTCGTAATGTTCGTCGTGCAGGATTCGTCCCCCCAGGTTCGTGCTGCCCGATGTCGATTCTGAACAATTCACCCACCGCCGCCCGCTGCGGCATCATGACCTCCCTGTTACTGAATGGAGAATTTGTAATGCGACTGCTGAAAATCGCGATGTGCCTTGCGGTCCTGGCCGGAAGTCTCGGCGACTCCACCATCACCGCTGCCGAAAAAGCAAAATCCAAAATCCTTATGCTGACTCAAAGCCAGGGCTTTGTGCACAGCAGCGTGCGTCGTCCGGATGGGTCTGAACCGGAGAAGAAACTGGCAGTCGCCGAGATTGCGATGATCGAACTGGGCCAGAAGACAGATGTGTTCACCGTGGATTGCACTCAGGACGCGGCGGCCGATTTCACCAAAGAGAACCTGCAGAACTACGACATCGTGATGTTCTACACGACCGGTTCACTGCCGATTGCTGACGCCGACCGTGACTACTTTTTCAAAGAGTGGCTGACGGCGAAAGGCCATGGCTTCATTGGCTTCCATTCGGCAGCGGACACCTACGGCGATTACCAGCCGTACTGGGACATGGTCGGCGGAACCTTCAATGGGCATCCATGGAATGACGGCGACACCGTGACAATCAACGTCCACGACCCTGAGCATCCGACGATGAAGTCGTTTGGCAAAGAGTTCACGATTAAGGACGAAATCTATCAGTATAAGAACTGGCAGCCGGAAAAGGTGCGAGTCCTGATGAGTCTCGACATGTCGCGCTGCAAGCCATCGGCGGCGTACCATGTTCCTGTGGCCTGGGTGAAGCCATACGGCGAAGGACGAGTTTACTTCAATAATCTCGGCCACAACGAAGCGACATGGAGCGATCCGCGATTCATCGATTCCGTCACCGCGGGTGTGAAGTGGATTCGTGGCGACGTGGAAGGCGAGATTACGCCAAATCCTGAACTGTCGGCCGCTCAGGAAGAAATCGCCAAAGCCGCCGCGGCAAAGGCCGCCCAGTAAGGCGAGCGGCAGATACAAATTTACCTGCTGTACGACGGACATCTTTGTCCGTCGTGGCTTTCGACGGACTTGGAATTCCGTCGTTCGGTAAGGTCTTATCTGCCACTCGCCTAATCGGCGACCAAACATGGCCGCGCGTTCAAGGCCGGCCAGCCATTGAGAGTTAAATGCAGGCTGACCGTGTGAAGGTCAGCCTGCGGTGTTTTATGTTCTCGCGAGATCCCAATGTCTGCTGTTCAAAATGCGTTTCCATTCCTTCGGCTGCTGGCGGGCGGGCGAGACCGAGCAAAGTTTCTGCACAACTTCTGCACGAACAACATCAAAGCGTTGCCGGCTGGTTCCGCCTGCGAAGCCTTCTTCACTGACGTCAAAGCTAGGATTCTGGCACACGGGTATGTGCTGGCTTTTAAGAACACGCATGAGATCTGGATCAGCCCGGGTGATCCTGCAGGGCTGCTCAAGCATCTGAACCGCTACATCATCACCGAAGACGTGGCGATTGTTGCTGACGACCCAACGTCCACAACGCTGTGCTTCCACGCGGACGAAAAGTCTTTGACGGCCGTTCGGGCTGAACAGGGAACTCGGGCTGGCGATATACTGCCGGACGATGCGCTGACAACCGTTGTGAACCAGAGCCTGAGCTTCCGCCTCGGAAGCGATGAAACTGCTCAGGCCACGGTTGTTACCGGATCGCTCGTGACCGGACTGCTCGTCACGTGGGCGAATCAGCCATTGCTGTTTCTGAACGGACCGGCGGAGCCGCTGGTTGAGATTGGCTCCCGGTTGACTTCGGCCGGTGTGTCAGCATTGATGAGCGATGAGATCGAATCGCTTCGCATTAATGAGCGGTATCCGCTCATCGGTCGGGACATGACTTCCGAAAATCTGGCTCCCGAGGCCGAACGAAACGTCCGGGCGATTTCTTATACCAAGGGTTGCTACCTTGGCCAGGAACCCATCGCCAGACTCGACGCCATGGGCCACGTCAACCGCGCTTTGCGTCTTGTGGAGATCACAGAGCCGTGCCACATGGCCTCATCCAGCAGCTGTCCGCTAAAAACTGTTGAAGACACGATCGTGGGAACTCTGACTTCGGCGATTCAGCACAGTGACGGTGTCACCCGCGGCCTCGCGATGATCAAAGTCAACGCGATCCAAAAACAACTGCAAGTGACGGACGACTCCGGCAATGAGTTGTCTGCAGAAGTCCTGCCTGTCTGAATACAGACCGCGACAAATCTGTGGGACACCGACCTGCCCGTTGATGGTGATTGACCTGACGTTTTCGCTCGATAGTTTCTAAACTTGTTATAGAGTTGGGCGTGATTTCAGGACAAAGCGGAAGGTGCTCAGGGGACGTCGCCTGGGAAGTTGTCTGTCCTGCTTTTTGTTGAGCCTCATCAATACGATCTGCGAAAGTGTGCCATGAAAGCTGCTTACATCACAACAACCGGGGCCGCCGATTGCATTCAATACGGTGAAGTGGCTCGACCGGAACCTGGCAAAGGCCAGGTTTTGATCCGAACAGAAGCTGTGGCAGTCAATCCGATTGATACCTACATCCGGGGTGGAAACGTAAAATTCGATCTACCGAATCCGTACATCATCGGCTGCGATGTTGCGGGTGTTGTGGATTCGGTTGGTGATAGCTGTCAGCATTTCAAAGTGGGTGACCGCGTCTGGGGCAGCAATCAGGGTTTGTTCGGCCGTCAGGGCACGTTTGCCGAATACTGTGCCGTTGACGAAACGTGGCTGTATCCTAGGCCGGATATTACAAGCAGCGAAGCCGCGGCGGCTGGTGCTCTGGTTGGGATCACGGCGCATCTGGGTCTGTTTTTTCACGGCGGCCTGAAGTCGGGTGAAGTGGTGTTCGTGAATGGCGGAACAGGCGGCGTCGGGTCTTCTGTTGTGCAGCTGGCGAAGGCAGCCGGAGCCACGGTTATCACCTCAGCGGGCTCACCGGATAAAGCGGCCGAATGTCATCAGCTTGGAGCTGACCATGTGATTGAATATCGCACACAGGACATCGATCAACGCTTTGCAGAAATCACGAAGGCCACCGGCCCGATTCATCTGTGGTTTGAAACACTTCGCACTCCAACGCTCGACCGGTGTATTCCGCTAATGGCGATTCGAGGCCGGCTGATTTTTATGGCGGGCCGTGATGCTCGCCCGGTTTTTCCACTGGGATCGTTCTACGTCAAGGACCTCCGAGCCTTCGGTTTTGCGATGTTCAACGCATCCGCCGAAGAGCAGCGGGCCACGGCTGGAGAACTGAATAAACTGCTGGCGGCCGGTCAGTGGCAGCCCAAAATCGGAGCCCGATTTTCGTTGTCGGAGGCCGCGGTATCTCATCAGCTGCAGGAAGACAACACGCTGAACGGAGCGAATACCCTTTCCGGAAAAATCGTGCTGGTTCCTTAATGCCTGCGTATTGTCGCGCGCCAGCTTTTCGGGCGCGCTACTTTTTGCCGTTTGCTATTTTTCTTCGGGCGGGCTTTTTGCCGACCAGAACGCGGCAAACTGCTGATCCAGATTTCGCCAGCGGCAGAAGGAGCTGACGGCCGCATCGATCCAGTCCACGAAGGCTTCGGGCGTGTCGGCATCGGGGACTTTGCCAACCCCCGGCATGGTTTCTGCAAAACGCAGCCAGCGCGAAGTCCAGTCGTCTGAATCATCCGCCGAGCGAACTTTTTCAACCAGCAGAATTCGATTCAGGATACTCCGCAAAATTTCCGGCAGTGCCAGAGTCTGAAACTCGATCGATTCCACCAGTTGCTTCTTGGGCACCACACGCGGATTCACCAGCAACAGCGGCTCATCCGAAAAATCCAGACGCCAAACTTCGCGGCCAAGATCCTGCGCCCGCACGGCCAGCAGGGGCACGCGGGCCAGCGACTGCTGCTGTTGGTTTCTCGGGTTGATACGATCGGCAACGGCCAGCAAACGTCCGCGAGGTTCCTCGGTGGAAACAACTTTGACTCGAAATCGCAGGCCGGCAAGTGTTCCGAATTCTGACAGACGACAGTTTGCCGGCGGCACAAGATTGCCCACGGTCCCGAAATCGAACCGCACAAGTTCCAGCTGCCGATAGGCTTCGACAATGACCGAAGCAGACCCGGGAAATCCGTATTTCCCCAACTGCAGATCGGCAGTGAACGTCTCAATGCCGCCGATCCCCGTGACGGAAATGGTCACGTGGTTTCGCGAGATCTTTCGGCGGCCGGTAAAGTTCAAACGTGGCATAGGAACATCTTAAAATCGAACACGATCTGACTTAACTTCTTGTCCCTTAGAAATCAGGAGAAGGAAAACATAACAATGGGACGACAGAGATCGGTAGCGGAAGCCGCCAGAACTTTCGGAACTCAGGCTTTCGTCTTCAATCGGCCGAAACGCTTGGCGCGTTGCGCTGCACTGCACGTCGATTTCTGAACGGAGTGGTTCGTCACATCGGCGCATAAAAAAACCGCTCGAAAATTATCGAGCGGCTTTTTGAGTGAACCGGGCGGGACTTGAACCCGCGACCTACGGATTAACCTGCCGCACTGGCTTTCACCAGCCATGTCTGACATCGGTCAGTTTTCACCGACTTCCGTCAATTGTTCCTGTTGCGGTCTGGACTTTACCATCTCCCTGCGAGCAGGGAGCCACACGTCAAGTCTCTGAGGAGCCCCTTGTGAATGGCTGTTGCAATTCACTCAGGTTTCCTGCTGATTGCCCAATCCGGCGGATTGTCACGCTTTCGCGTACCGACGGCTCTCAGGGGGTTCCAGCATATGGTGCGGTTCTACCTCCAGCCTTTCGACCGGGGCACTCCAATTTAAAGTCCGTTGCTCTACCAACTGAGCTACCGATTCATTGGTGTTCTTCCCGTGAGACACGGACAAGGAGTGGAACGATACACAGAAAACTGCGATTTTCCAGACCAGACGCCCGCCTTCATCGATTTCCCCGCGAATTCGAATTCAACCCTCCGTAAAAACAGGCGATCTCAAAACAGTCGCTAAAAAAAACCGGTTAATCCGCCCACGGTCAGCCATCCCCGATCGCAGAATTTGTCAGGGGCTTTGTTAATTTCCAGTTCATCGCAAACAGGATCGTTCACGCTTGACCCCAAGACCGTTCAAAAATCGACCATCGCACTTTTGCTTCAACTCTGTAGCAGGCACATTCCATGTGCCGCAGCCCCAAGAAGAACAGTGTTTTAGCAGCCTGGCGGACGGCACTCGGAGTGTGCCTGCTACTTTTTGAACCGTATTGGGGTTGAACGGGGAAATCAGCGGGCCGTTATCAAGGAACGAGTGACTACGACTCAATCACATTGAACTCCACCGGGTCCATGATATCCTCGGCCCCATTGTAGTTGATCGTGATTTCTTCACCCGCCTCGATGTCGCTCAGGGCCCGGTATTCTTTTACCTGACTGCCCGCATCGTCGTAACGAGCGTTGGGGCTGTAAGAATGGTTGTAAAGGGAACCAAATCCCAGGGCGAGGGCCACCTTGCCTTTGCCATATTCAAACACATACGCGGGCAGCACATTGCTGTGTTCGCTTTCCAAAGCTTCCTTAGCAGACATCACCAGCAAAGGAGCACGCTCAAAAACAGTGCCCGCCGGAATGGGAACTCGAGCGTAAACGCCCCGTCCTTTGCCTTTGGTGCGTTTGACTTCAATCATCGTGGAAGGAGTAAGAGCCATAGGAAGGTGTTCGGAGGCTGGTGTTGGGGAATGAAAATGCAGAAAACAGAAATGTCTCCGCCCGTTGCTACTTCAGAAGATCAAGTGGTGCGGTACCGCACTTCGCCATCGACAATCGTCGTCACGACTCGCCCTGTGAAAGATTGTCCTTCAAACGGCGTGTTGCGGCTTCGCGAACGAAACGCGGACGATTTCACGGTCCACTGCTCGACCGGATTGATCAGCGTCACGTCGGCCATCGATCCCGGGGACAACGTTCCATGGTCCAATCCCAGAACAGCGGCCGGGCCGACGGTCAGGCGCGCGATCAATTCTGACCAGGTCAAATGTCCCGGTTCGATCAGAGCTTTCACGCAGACGGCCAGAAGAGTTTCCAGCCCGCAGATACCCGGTGGAGCGATGTCCAGTTCGACTTGCTTTTTCTCGAGCGCCAGTGGCTGATGATCGGCGGTTATGGCAGACAGAGTGCCGTCCTTCAGTCCGGCGATCAGCGCGGTCACATGTTCGGCCGATCGTAGCGGCGGATAACACTTATACATTGTGTCAAAGGAATCCATCACATCATCGGTGAGCAGCAAATGATGGGGTGTCACGTCGGCCGTCACTGCAATGCCGATCGCTTGAGCCCGCCGCACACGTTCAACGGAATCTTTGGTGCTCACGCACATCAGATGAACTCGCCCGCCGGTGAGTTCCGCGAGAGCAATATCGCGACCAGTCATGATATCCTGAGCCGCCGCCGGGATGCCTCGCAGACCCAGGCGAGTCGCCTGATAGCCTTCATGCATCACGCCGCCTTCGGACAATTCCGGCACCATCGCAAAGTGCAGAATCGGGCGGTTAAACATCCGTGTGTATTCGAGCGCCCGACGCATCACTTCAGAATTCGCCACAGGAGTCTTTGCGTCGGAGAAACCGACCGCGCCTCCCTGTACCAGCTGGCCAATTTCCGCAAGCTCTTCGCCTTTGCTCGCCTTCGTCACAGCTCCGAGTGGATAGACTCGACAATTATGAGCCCTCTCGGCCTGCAGTCGAATGAATTCCGCGGCCGATCGATTATCAACGACCGGCGAAGTATCTGACTGCGCCGCAATGGTCGTGAATCCACCGGCCAGTGCAGCGGCTGTTCCGGACGCCGTGCATTCGTCTTCTTCGAAGCCCGGTTCGCGGAGTGATACATGCGTGTCAATAAATCCGGGACAGACAATCAGCCCGCTGGCATCAATCACTTCCACATCGACCGGCGATGAAACGGAAGCCCCGTTTTCCGCGCGAACGGTCACGGTCACGATTCGGCCGTTCTGGATCAGCACATCAGCGACTGCATCAATGTTGTTCGCCGGATCGATGACGCGACCGCCGGAAATCAGCAGTGTTCTCATGACTGTCCTCCCTGCAGCCTGCGGCGTTCCTGAGTCAGCAGAGTCAGACAAGCCATACGCACCAGCAATCCATTTGTGACCTGATTCAGGATCACCGAATGCGGCCCATCGGCGACATCCGGAGTCAATTCCACACCGCGATTAATCGGGCCCGGAGCCAGCACCAAAAGGTCGCTCTTTGCTTTTCGAATTCGCTGACCATTCATTCCAAACAGGTTAGCGTATTCAGCAATCGAAGGAAAAAAAGCGCCTCTCTGACGTTCAAACTGGACTCGCAGCAGGTTCACACAATCCACTTCCGGAAGTATGTCGTCCAGATTATAAGCCACCTCGACGCCCATTCGAGAAATGTCGCTGGGGATCAATGTCGCGGGACCGCAAACGATGACGCGCGCTCCCAGCGTCACCAGCCCGTGAATATTCGACCGGGCAACTCGACTGTGCCGAATGTCGCCGACCATGGCCACCGTCAGGCCAGAAATTCGACCGCGTGCTTTTCGGATCGTGTAAATGTCGAGCAGGCCCTGCGTGGGATGCTCGTGAGTTCCGTCTCCCGCATTCAGTACACTGGCTTTCAGATGGCGAGCCAACAGGTGGGGAGCGCCCGGCGTACTGTGGCGACAGACGACCATATCCACGCCCATCGCTTCGATGGTCAACGCTGTGTCGATGAAAGTTTCGCCCTTGGACAGGCTGCTGGAGCTGGCGGTAAAGTCGACCGTGTCGGCTCCCAGCCGGCGAGCTGCCAGGCTGAAACTGGTGCGAGTCCGCGTGGAGTTTTCAAAAAACAGATTGGCAACAACAAGTCCCTTCAGCACATCCAGTCTTTGGGTGCCGCCCCGGGTGGCTTGATCGTAATGCTCGGTCAGATCGAGCACCGTTGTCAGCTGTTCTGCCGACAACCCTTCCAGTCCCAGCAGATGCCGTTCGCCCCACAGCCCGCTTAAGGGAATTTCATTGAGTTCCATCAGACCTCATTTGCTCCGAAACACCAGTCGCTCATCCTGTGGGCCGAATTTATCTCGATCCACCATTTCATTCAATTCACCGCGATTGACTTGTCCCGATTTCCCACGGAACGTGGCCATGAAGATCGGTAGCGAAAGCCCAATGGCACTCATTTTTGCGGAACGCGCCAAGCGTTTCGGCGATTGCCAGTGAAAGGCACGTATTCCTAAAGCCCTGGCGGCTTCGGCTACTACAATTCCCTTTCAAAGTGACTAAACCGGACGAGCCGACAGGCCGCAGGCGGAGCGAACTCGTTCCAGGACTTCGACTGCTCGGGCTCGCGCCCGGCGGGCCCCCTGTTTCAGGATATCCTCGACGTCATCAGGAGCGTTTTCCAGGCGAGCCCGACGTTCAAAAGCTTCTCCGAAGTGGCCCATCGCGGCCTGAAACAAATTTTCTTTGGCTTCGCCATAGCCCATCCCGCCGGCTCGATAACGTTCGGCAAGTGACACCTGCTGATCGGCTGTGGCAAACAGCTTGAAAAGCTGAAAAACGATGCAGGATTCGGGATTCTTCGCAGCTTCCAGCGGCGTGGAATCCGTCAGAACGGACATAATCGTTTTGCGAAGCTTCTTTGGCGTCTCGAAGATAGGGATGATGTTTCCGTAGCTCTTGGACATCTTTTCGCCGTCCGTTCCAGGCACTTTCGCCTGGTCGCTCAGAACGTAAGCTTCCGGCAACTGCAGAGTCTCACCGAACGTCGTATTGAACCGCTGCGCAAGATCGCGAGTCACTTCCACATGCTGAATCTGGTCGGCACCCACAGGAACTGTCGTGCTGTCGTAGATCAGGATGTCCGCCGCCATCAACACCGGGTATGTAAAAAGCCCTGCATCGGCCGACATACCTTTCGCTTTCTTGTCCTTGAAGGCGTGGCATTTCTCAAGCAGCGACATCTGCGTGATCGTCATCAGCAGCCATGTCAGTTCCGTTACTTCCGGAACATCCGATTGACGAAACAGCGTTGCTCTGGCTGGATCAAGCCCCAGCGCCAACAGGTCCAGGGCGGCGTCTGTGACGTTCTGACGCAGCACCGCCGGCTCTCGCACTGTTGTCAGCGCATGCAGATCGGCGATGAAATAGAAGGACTGCTCCTGTCCCTGAAGCGCAATGTACTGGCGAATTGCGCCGAAGTAATTGCCCCAATGAAAACGACCGGTGGGCTGTATGCCGGAGAGAACTTTCATGGCGAATTCAGAAGTCCAGAGGATGGAAATGAAAATGAAATCGGGCGACGTCATGTTGCTTGAAGCAGATAAGCGGCTGAAGATGAGCGGCTGAAATAGGTCAGTCGCGTTTCGGAATCTGCAAAGTTCCGACGACTGCCGCAACACTATCGGCACCAAGCGTCGCCAAGGCCGCAGGAAGTTCGCTGATCAGCTGATTTGCAAGCCCCGGATTGTAGAAGTTGGCTGTCCCAACCTGCACCGCCGTGGCGCCCGCCAGCAGAAATTCCATCACATCATCAATCGACTGAATTCCGCCGATGCCAATGATCGGGATCTTCACCTGCTGAGACACCTGCCAAACAATTCGCAGTGCCAGCGGTTTAATCGCCGGACCACTCAGGCCCCCCAGAACATTGCCCAGCACCGGCCGACGACGTCTCCAGTCGATGGCCATTCCCTGAAATGTGTTGATCAGTGAGACCGCATCCGCTCCGGCCTCGGCAACGGCTTTGGCTATCGGAATCACGCTGGTGACGTTGGGCGTCAGCTTTGCGATGACAGGAATGTTACAGGAACTGCGAACTGCGGCGACGACTTCCGCGGCCAGGGCCGGATCTGTTCCAAAGTCGACGCCGCCAGAAACGTTCGGACAGGAGATATTAAGTTCAATTGCAGCCACGCCGCTGACTTCATTCAGGCGACTGGCCATCCGGCGGAAGTCGTCGTTCGTTTTCGCCGCAATGTTGACGATGATAGACGTGCCCAGCCCGGTGAGGTACGGCAGCTTTTCCGCCATGAACTTATCAAAGCCGTCATTGTCCAGCCCGATCGAGTTCAGCATTCCACTGGCGGTTTCCACCGTGCGTGGCGGTGGGTTTCCGGGACGCGGCTGAGGCGTGACGGTTTTCGGGATGATGCCGCCCAGTTCAGCGAAATCCACAAAGGCCGTCATTTCCTTCGCATACCCAAAGGTGCCGGAAGCTACCAAAACTGGATTCTTCAAAGTCAGCCTGTTCAGACTGACAGTCAATGCTGTCATTCGTCCATCATCTCGCGTGAAAAAGGACAGGGTTCAGGATCGTTCACGACCCGTATCAGGCACAAATCGCACCTCGGGTCGAATCGGCAGTTTATCAGAGTCCGCCGTGATTCCTACCTTCGCCAGCAGCCGACCGATTCCCGGATCCCGAGGAGGACGTGTCAAAGGGTCCTACCGGCAGCGTTACAAGACTTTTCCTATTCAAGATGACGAACACTTCTTTGTCGTACGTCGATACGTGGAACGAAACTCGCTTCGGGCTGGCCTCGTGAAACGGGCGCAGGATTGGCGCTGGGGCGCGCTGTGGCGCTGGTTGCAAAAGCCGGAACCCGATCCCAAACCTCTGTCACCGTGGCCATTGCCCCGGCTTCCTGGCTGGACGGGTCGGATCAATGAGCGCCTCAAGAAACAGGAACTGGACACGGTTCGATTGTCGGCGCAGCAAGGCAAGCCACTGGGCGATGAAGCCTGGGTGGAGTCAATCGCACGGCGGCTCATCCCTGAATGCACTATGCGTTCTCGAGGCCGACCACACGTTCGTGCCCCAAAGGATGAGGCTAACAAACAGGCCTGACCCCTGATGCTTCGACACAACTTGCGACAAAGTCACGACGCAACTGGCGACAGCCGGGATTCGATTCGTCCAGTTCAACCTTGAAAACATTTCTACAGTGGTTGACTCGCTGGTGCCGGAATGTGATTTCAGCCCGCAATTTCCGGGAAAACTGGTGACGTTTGCCCTGCAGGAGTACCCGGACGGGCCGCTGGGCAAGCCGGTGACAACATCGACCGTGGCATTTGTTCCCAATGCGTTGCCGCCCGACATCGACTGGAATTCCATCCGGCTGCAGTTCTTCAACTTGTACAGCGACACCATTGCCGTACTGGGCAAGCTGAACGGGCTTCACAAGCGAATTGGCAACGCGGCCGGGTTGTTACGCACACTCTGGATGCGTGAAGCTAAGCTATCATCAGCAATTGAAGACATTCAGACAACGGCAGAAGAACTGGTTCTGGCCGGTGCCGGTCGTCGCCTGGGAGTGCGTGAAAACAGTCAGGAAAGCTGGAATTACGTCAAGGCCCTGGAACACGGAGTGCAATCCGAACTGCCGTGGTCTGTGCGAGTCATCCGCGAAATGCATCAACTACTGCTGACCGACGTTCGAGGCAACGAACACGGTCCCGGCGAACTGCGGTCTCGTGGCGTTTTTATCGGCGATCGTTCGCGAGGCGTCAAGGCCGCTCGATTCGTGCCCATGCCCGCCGGAGACGACCTGGTCAACGCACTCAGTGATCTGGAACAGTTCGTCAATAAGTCGCACCCCAATATCCCGCGGTTGTTTGTCATTGCTCTGACACACTATCAATTTGAAACTCTTCATCCTTTCAGCGACGGCAACGGTCGAATTGGTCGAGTCCTCATTTCGCGGTCCCTGGTGAAGGAAGGACTGCTGGAACATCCGGTCGTCTACATGAGTGCCTACATCAATCGCTACAAACAGGAATACGTCGATCTGTTGCTGAACATCAGTCGTCACGGCGGGCAGTACTGGGCCACCTGGATGGAATTCATCCTGAACGCCATTCGGACGCAGGCCCTGGACGCGATCTGGCGAAGCGAGCGGTTGATTTCGCTGCGTGAGCAGTATCACGAGCAGTTGAAACAGGACAATTCTCCCAGCCGTCTGTTTCAGGTCATCGACAATCTGTTTTCGATGCCTGCTATCAACGTCAGTGAAGTGGTGCAGCAAAGCGGCGTTACCAAACCGACGGCTATCAGCGACATTCAGCGACTGGAACGCCTTGGCGTGCTGACCGAATACACGGGCAAAGAACGCGACCGAGACTGGGTCGCTCGCGAAATCATTCATGTGATCGAACAGGAAGGACCGGAAGAATGAGAGCGGTTTTGGAGGTCGCAGGTTTAAGGGTTCAGGTTTCAGGAGCAAGCTCTGCGGGCTTCCTGAAATCTGAAGGTTGGCGTCTGACCACAGCGATGGAAGAGATGGACGCGTTGACCACGTTGCTTGAAGGCGCGGAGGTCGATGTATGAGCGACGGGAATGGTGGGTTGCCAGCCGGATGGGCGAGCGCCACGATTGAAGAACTTTGTACACTCAACCCTAAACATGATCGCGATCTGGCGAACGAAACCGAGGTCTCTTTTGTTCCGATGGCAGCGGTTTCTGATGTTCACGGCACGATCGCTGACCCGCAGGTGCGTCACTACGCGGAGGTGCGAAAAGGCTTCACGCACTTCGCTGATGGCGACGTGATTTTTGCAAAAACTACTCCGTGTATGGAGAAAGGCAAAGCTGCGAGCGTTCGCGGAATGACCAACGGCCTCGCTTGCGGAACGACGGAGTTTTACGTTTTCGCTCGCACGGTGCCGTCGATCAGGACTACCTATATCGCTTTGTGCGGCAGGAGTCGTATCGGAAGTTGGCTCGCGCGCAAATGCAAAGCGGTGTGGGTCAAGCGCGTGTGCCCAAAGAATTCATTTTAAACACGACGTTGTCGGTTCCCCCGCTTGCCGAGCAGCGTCGGATTGTGTCGAAGATCGAGTCGCTTCAGGAGCGGAGTTCGCGGGCTCGGGTGGCGATTTCGGAGGTGGGGCCGCTGTTGGAGCAGTTCCGTCAGAGTGTGTTGGCCGCCGCCTTCAGCGGTCGCCTGACCGCCGCCTGGCGCGAACGCCGTAGGATGGGCATTCCTGCCCGTCGTCCTCCCGGTGTCGAAGATGAAAACAACTCGGGCAAGAATGCCCAAGCTACAGAGGACGAGACCGCCACCGAACTGCTCGCCCGCATCCGCACCGAACGCCGCCACCGCTGGGAACAATCCGAACTCGCCAAATACAAAGCCAAAGCCAAAAAGCCCCCCAAAGACTGGCAGGACAGGTACGAAGAACCAGAGCCGGTTGATGCGTCAGAGTTGCCAGAGTTGCCGGAAGGATGGTGTTGGACACGAGCCGAAGAGATCTGCGAGTACATTACTAAAGGCACGACACCACCAAAGGACAAGATGACTCAAGATCGAGGTGACGTCAGATTTCTTAAGGTGGGTAATCTCACATTCACTGGTGCACTCGATTTCGCGAAAGAAAATGCCTACATCAACTCCGAAACGCATAGCACCGGCGTCTACTCTCGTTCACGTATTTATCCAGGTGATGTGCTGATGAATCTTGTGGGGCCTCCGCTTGGAAAGGTCTCACTGATACCGCCGGAAATCGAGCAATCTAATGTAAATCAGGCGATCGCGATCTTTCGACCAGTAAACGGATTGAACTCAAGATATCTGACGTTGGCACTTACAACCCCATCGATACTGGAACGAATTGTCTCTCGAGCAAAACAGACATCAGGACAACGAAACCTAACGCTCGACCTCTCCAGAGGACTACCCCTTCCACTCGCGCCAAATGAAGAACAGGCAGAGATAGTGCGTCTTGCGCAATTCAGTTTGGACCTGATCGAGGGATTGGATGCGATGCTCGTCGCATCGGAAGTCGCCCTCACGCACCTCGACCAATCGATCCTCGCGAAAGCGTTCCGTGGCGAGTTGGTCCCGCAGGACCCGCGCGACGAACCCGCCTCCGGACTCCTCGCCCGTATCCGCAAGGAACGAGAGGGTTCAGGGTTCAGGGTTCAGGAAAGAAGAAGGCCAGTCGAGGACGGGACAAACGGTGTCAGGAACCGTTTATTGAAAATATTAAGTAAACGGTTATCGCGGTATGGACGGCTGTTGCCTGCCGCCCCCCGCACAGATCCGTACTTGAGGAATTACCTCATGCGGCTCCTCCGTCAGGTGAAACGATCGCGGAAATTCCGCTCTCAGTCTTGATTGCCGTGCCACACCAATTGATGCTCGATTCGGCTCAGAGTCCGAAGCATCGGTGACAGTTCAGCAAGACTACTCAGGACAAGAGCGGCACACGGAAGTGGTGCCCCTTG